>JBOHQX010000016.1:0-24482 GCA_050732395.1 bacterium | reverse complement strand
CCAACGGATAGAACACTCAATCTTTCCATCCGTTGGTCTTAATCTATCCGTTGGAAAAAAAGTTAGAATTTTATTCTATGTTTGATTCTTTAAACGCGTATTGGCATGAGTTTCTCGATTGGCGAATTCGCGCGACGCTTTTGTTTGTCCGGCTTGACTTTGCGCATCTTGTGGCTTTGGCGCGTATAAGGGAAAAAACAGCCTGGCGATGACAAACTTTGCAGAATTCATGGATCTCGAACTCACATGCTTTCCCCTATTGCCGGTTCGGCAAAACGCATTCACAATTAAGGAAAGCAAATTCCAGCTGTCGCCTACCTGACAAAACTCATCATTCTTAGGGAGAGATAACATGAAAAAGCCTCGCGCCCTTTTCGCTTTGTTCGCCGTACTTATTATTGAATTGTGCGCTCGATTGCCATACGTTTATTCCGGGACCTGCGTTCCCAATGGCAGCGTTTATGATGGCAGCGGGGGCCTTCATGGTGGTCCTTGGACGGTAAATCGCAGCCCCTACATCATAATGTCTGGGACAAGGGCGGCTATTCCGGACGGCGAAACGCTCACAATTGAAGAGGGGGTTGTCGTATTGCTGAATGGGGACATATTGATCGAGGGTGCCCTGGTTGCAAGAGGGGTCACTTTTACCGGGCTGGGTGAGTTCAATCGCAATACTTGTTCAGGGCAGGAAAAACCCATACGCGGTGCATGGGGTGGGCTCCAGTTTCGCAGCCCCGACCCAGGGAGCTTGCTGGATTTGTGCTGGATCAAATATGGCGCCACGAATATTAGTGTGACCAGCAACTCAGCAAACACTCCGAACGACAACCTCACCATCTCGAATTGCCATATTGCTTTCAGTGCTGGGGACGGCATTCGCCTCAACACCGGTGGTTCTCCCACCGTTCTGAATTCATTCATTCACGACAATGCTGGTGTCGGCTTGCGTTCGATCAGCAGCACCGATCCGGTGATTGAAAATTGCGCTTTTATGCGCAATGGTAATACCTCGGGTACGCAAATCGACAAATATCCTCTTGTTGCTTATGCTGACAACGTCAAAAACTTTTCTAACCTGTCTTTTTCGAATAATGCTGTAGACGCGATCTGGGTGGGGGGCGAAAGTGTTTCGACCGGGACCTGGCAGGATCATGGCGTGCCTTATCATGTCTCACCCATCGCAGCTACTTCGAACGTACTCATACTCGATGGCGAGACCTTGACCCTTGCGCCAGGCGTAGATATTCGCCTCGGCGAGGGTCGCGGTCTTAACGTACAAGGCGCATTGGTGGCAGACGGCGATTCCTGTCGATTCATCACCATTGATAATATCGATCCCAATGACGCACAGCATTGGGGCTCGCTATTATTTTCGAATTGTGATCCCGGCACCATCCTCAACTATTGTGACCTCCGGGACGGCGGCTATAACTCGCAAGCGAGTGTATCAGTGAACGGCGGAGGAAATAACTTTGTCATCTCCAACAGTCGCATCACCGGCGGCCTTGGCCCCGGCATTGGTATTCAGGGCATAGCTGCGGATGCATCTCCTTCGATCTTCAACAATCTGATCGAAAATAACGCGCAACAGGGAGTCAGAATCAGCTCTGGCGCTGGCTCAGTAGCAAAGTTGCGATGCAATTTAATCACGAAAAACAATGAAGGCATTCGCCTCGCCAACGGCGATGGCAATGTGGATCTAGGCCACGTCGCCGACCCCGGGCATAATGCCTTTGTGAACAATACCGGTTTCGAGCTTTACAGCCTTGCTTCCAGGGCAATCTCCGCCATTGGCAACTATTGGGTCGATGCTGACAGTGCTGTAGTTGATCAGAATCATGTTTTCGACAATGACGAGCTCGCCGCCTCCGGTCGCGTCGTCTTGAATCCCGTTGATCTGAACGATCAATCGCGACTTCCGCAAACTCTGTCGTGTCCTCCGAATTGTGCGACGCTGAACGTGATCATCACGGCTCCCACCAGCTCGCCAAATTTTCAAACCACCTCGCGCCTGCTCACGCTCGGCGGAACAGCCGCTGATAATCGCGCGGTTACGGGCGTCGCTTGGGCGAATCTCACCACCGGCGCATCGGGCGTTGCTGCTCTTAGTCCGTCGCCGCAAAACCTGAGCTGGAGCGCGCCAAACATTCCGTTGATTCCGGGACAGAATCTCATTAGCCTCACGGCAAACGATGGCGAAGGTTGTGTCGCCGGCGATCAGATCATCGTCACTTTGGTCGATGCGATGGCTTGCTGGGAGAACGATTCGTTTGACAACCTCACACGGGGTTCGCTTGATGCTCAAAACGGCTGGATCACCGTGCGGGGCCGTGCGGCCGCAACAGTGATTGCAAATCAGTTTGGCACTGGCCAGGTAATGCAATTGGATGCTCCAGCCAATCAAGTAGCAATCATGGAAAAGAATGTTTCCAATCAAACCGCCGGCGTGCGAACTTTGGAGTTTCAGGTCTTGGTGCAGCCGAGCGATACTTCCATGGCCAAAATCGAAATCAGGACCACCAACAATCCCAATTGGGATAAGAAATTTCAGTTATATTTCGGCACGAGCATGCGGCTGAACTATGGCCCCACCCAGCCGGAAGCTATGGTCTTTCTGGCGCAAACCGAACCTCTGCGCTGGTATCATGTTCAGGCCGTTATCGATCTGGATGCGAATCGCGTTGATTTATTCCTGGACGGTGTGCGCGTGTTGGATGACATTGCTGTCGGCGCTGGACCGATCACTCGTCTGTCAGTGTCGGGTTTTGATTATCCGGGCTACGTATTAATCGATGATTTGCGTGGTTGCCAGCCATTGCTGTCCGCGGTCGAATCCCATCAGGATGCCGTCATCATTGCAGACTACCAGCTCGCACAAAATTATCCCAACCCATTCAATCCCGAGACGTCGATTTCATATCAGCTTCCGAAAGCGAGTCAGGTCTCGGTGACGATTTACAATCTGGTCGGTCAGCGACTGCGAACCCTGGTTCATGCTCATCAGGCTGCGGGCAACTATCGGTTGATTTGGAACGGTAAGGACGAAGCTGGAGAAATCGTTCCTTCGGGCACATATCTATGTCGTCTGCAAGCCGGCGATTTTGTGCAAACTCGCAAGATGTCTTTATTACGATGATGCAACTTGCAGAGTGAGCCGTTCGCGATGCATTCAGCGCGCACATGTCGCATAATCGCAAATCATTGTGCTACCGTTCCACACAGCGCAATGTGTAATATCCTCATGGATCGTGTGCATTGTCTATACAACTGCCCTTCAGATAGGGGGGTGATTCCCCAGTCGCTGGCGGCAAATACTAATTCCTTGATATCATAAGTCATAAACTGGCTTCATCTCAATGCAGCTTCAAGATGAAAACGAGGAATCTTTCGAGCTCGTCCTGACGAAAGATTCCTCTCCATCCTACCGCATGCCCATGGAGCAAAACGGACTGGTGCCCAGCAGCATAAATCAAGCATTCTGTGCACCCCTTCTCATATCATGCGCGGGTGCTGTGTTTACTCAGTTGCCTTGCTTCCGCAAAACCAAGGGCTCTGCTTATCCAATCCATTGCAGTGAGCTATCGCGAGGGCGCAGGCACAGAATTGCCCGTCGCTATTGTACGTTTGGTTTGGCAAGAGCAGATATGGTCTTCAACCCCATTCAATTTACGTTCTCGCGAATCAGCGCCACCACCTTGCCTTGAATAGACCACGATTGATCCAGCGGAATGTTGGCGTAGGCGTTGTTTTCCGGCTTCAGATAAGATTGCGCACCATTGACCATGTAGCGTTTGACCGTTGCTTCCTCGCCAGTTAATGCCACGACAATGTCGCCGTGCCGTGCTTGATTGAGCGAGCGCACGATCACGAGATCGCCTTCATGAATGCCGGCATCGATCATACTGTCGCCTTGCACCCGCAGGGCGAAATAATCCGCGCCGTCACTGGTGATGTAGTCCGGAACGGGAACATAGCGCTCCACGTTTTCTTGCGCGAGCACCGGCAAGCCTGCGGCAATGCGGCCCAGCACGGGAACGTTGTCGGCCATCATTTGCTGCGGCAAACCCTTGGCATTCAACACTGTTATGCCGCGCGCAGCCCCGCCACCATGCTTTTGAATATAGCCTTTGGATTCCAATGCCGCCAGATGCTTGAAGATTGCATTTTTAGAGCGAATACCCAACTCATCCGCCAACTCCTGCATCGTGGGCGGATAGCCGCGCTTTTTCACGTCGCGGGTGATGATCTCTAGAATCCTTTTTTGCTTCTCAGTGAGTTCTTTCATATCGCCTCCTGTTTTAGTTTCAATTTTTCAGACCAGGAATGAGAAGCCAAATATTCTTGAAGGAGTATCACTCCTTAGAGAGTAGATAGACTTTCGTCCAAATAGATTTTCGTTCATCGTGCTATCTTGTTCACCCTAAGTATACTCAACGGTGAACGGAAAGTCAAGAACTTTATTAAGAATTTTTTCCCTTTCCACGCATCTCCCCGATTGAGCCCGAATTTTCGACCATCCCTGCCATTTCAATCCGCCTGTTTTTTGTACTCGGCAAACGGAGCGATTCGTCGCTACTTATTGATTGATCGTCAAAACAATGGCGCTTGCTTCAATCAATGCTCTGTTCCAGGGCATGATCGCAGTCAAGCTTTCATTAATTATTCGGTCGGGAGAGAAAATGCCAAATACCGCATGGTTGGTCTCGCTTGCCGCCCTCGTTATTCTCATGCACAATGGTTGTGAAATGCTCGGCCAAAAAGACAAAGACGCTTTGGCGCCACGACCATCACAAACGCCGAATAAAACTGCAGAACTCCTCCCAACACCTGGCGATTCAATGCGCTCAGCCATACCGCAAGTGATCCACGTGATGCCGTCGCGGCGCGGCAGAATGCTGGCGGAGCTGGTGGATTGTAACAGCCTTGCCGCGTTGTTACCTGACAGCCTACCCAATATGAAACGCGACGTCATGATCGCGGAGCGTACCGTTGATGATAGCATTCTGGTCTCGCTGGCCGCAGGCAGTTATGCGGACCCGGCCGGCAATAACATTGAAATCAAAATCACGGATTCCGGCGATCTAAAGGTTTTTGCGCCTGCGGCCTTTCCCTGGCTCGACCGAGAAATTCAATCTGAAAGCGAAAGTAGCTATGAACGCACGATCAGCTTCGATGGTTATCGCGGTTTCGAGCGGTACTATGTGAAGGATCAAAGCGGAGAAGTGTATGTCTTTGTCGGCGAGCGTTTCGTGGTGGAGGTTACGGGTTACGGCGTCATGTCCGAGGATTTGAAAAATGCAGTCAGCTCGATCGATTTGCACAGATTGCAGGCCATACCCGTCCGAAATTGATCGACCGAGGCCATCGGCAGAGGCGATGGCCTCGGTTGTGGCATTACATCTCCCAAACCAACGCGGTGCGGAAATTTGTCTCTTCGTCTTGCACGCCGTTGAGGTTTTCGAGCACCGGAATTTGAACTTGCGCACGCAAAGACACAGCGGAAAACATGCGCAGTCTCACGCCCGGTGAGAAATACACCACGCTTCCGCCGCTGTTTGCGTCCTTCACTTCACCTTCCTGGTCCTGCTCCGCGTAGCGACCGTTGATTTCCCCGATCACGTCCACGATTCTGCCCAGTGTCTTCTGAGCGGCAACATTATACCGCCAGACGTCGCCGTACGAGAAATTCTGATCGTTTGCGCCGTTGATTTGATAGGCTGTGCTCGCATACAGTGGCAAGCCGCCGTTCGCCAGCATGGCTTGCAAACCAAAATTCCCCGCCCACGCACCGGCGCCCGCTTGCACGTGAGAATCGAGTAAGTCACCATGATCGTTTTTCAGGTCCGCCTGGCCCAGCGGCAGGCGCGCGCCCGCCACGGCTTGCAAGTTGATTTTGCCCATGACCTCCGGCAGCAACGACAGCATCGCGGTTACTTCGGGATCGCCCAAACCATCGGCTTTCTCGGTCTCGCCGACAAACGTCATCTGGTTGAAAACATAGGGCACGGCAGCCATCAGCATCAATCGATTGGATACACCGTACAACAAGGACGATTGCACAATGTTCTGTACTTGTACCGCAGTACCGCTCAAATGTTGAATACCAAACGGTGAGCCGGCCTTGAGCAAGCCTTGCTCATGCCCGCGATCGGCTTCAACGTGCCCGGAACTTTTGCTGAGGTTGAGATGTTCGAAACTTAGTATCATTCTACCGCCTGGCAGCATCCGCGCGGAATTAATGAAAAAGCTCGGATCACCGCATCTGCAGATCGAGCATGCCGATGAAACGCCGGCATGCATAAAAAAGTAAACGGCTCCCATCAGGATGATTCTTTTCATGATCTCCTCACTATTTTCTGAATGCCCGCCTGCGCGAGCATGTCGCTAGCATGATGTTTCCGGATGAACGCTTAAATAAAAATTAACTCGTCATGGCGGGGTCGTGGCGGAGGATCAAGAGGCGTCGAAATGAAATCTGTGAAATTGAGAGAGCAGGAATAGTGGAAAAAATATGAACTTGCAAGAATAAGACTGATTTCTGCAGAGGCTGGGGGCAGCCTATCCCACTGAGCAGTTTTGACCCATGCAAAAGTTTGCCGCGGCCCGCAATTCGAATACGAGGTTTCGTAGCGCGCAAAACCTGCACGCTGGCAAGATGCCGCAGCGACGGTATCGGTATCGCCGCAACAGCAAACGCCGGCGCAGCCATGAGCGCACAATGCCGGCTTTGAGTACAGGCGCGGCAGCAACGGCATGATTTCTACGGCGACCGTCGCCACTAAGAGCAGCACAAGCAGGCTGCGAGACTTGAGCATGAATTCAACCATCAAATACGCACATCTACATTTTGAGGTGGGATAAACATATTGAAGTTTTGTCAGATTTTCAATATCTTTCTTCCCGCCAACATTATAGTCCGCCTATTGAGCGGAGGAGCTAAACTGTGACTCGATTTCATATAAGGCTTTTTTCCTTTTTTCTGATCGCGGCTTTTATGTGTTGGAGCTGTGCGCACGAAATCAGCGCCCCTGATCCCGGTATTGAAACTATCGATTACGACGGCATTACCAACATTGTGTACTCGCAACACGTTCAGCCGATTTTCAATCAAAAATGCATGGCCTCGAGCTGCCACAATTCCGTCGATCGCGCTTCTGGATTGGAGCTCGGCTCGTGGGAGACCTTGATTCGTGGCTCGCAACACGGCGAAGTGATCATCTCTGGCAGCGCTGAGCACAGCCATATGGTAGAGCACATCAGCGGCAAAGCTTCGCCGCGCATGCCGTTGGGCCGGGATCCCCTGCCGGAAAAAGTCATCGGGTTCATTTCGAGGTGGATCGGCGAGGGTGCGAAGAATGACGCAGGCCAGAGGCCGTATGAGAATATCGTGCAAAAGGCCTACATCACCAATCAAGGCGATGATCTTGTCTCCGTCATTTCAACCGAGCACAATTTGACCATTCGCTTGATCCCGGTTGGCGACTCGCCCACGCTCGACGTGCCGCACAATATCTGGGTGGATGATCAAGCCCAATTCTGGTACGTTTCCTTGATCGCTACTGGCGAAGTATGGAAATTTGACGTGGCGACCGACACTTTTCAAGGTAAAGTGCGCGCCGGCATCTCGCCGGCCAACATCGTCGCCACTCCCGACGGTACCAAAATTCTCGCCACCGACTGGGACGTTTTCAATGACGGCCGCGCTGTACGAGTCATCGATGCCACGAACATGCAGGTGATAAGACAGTTAACCGTTGGGCTCGCACCCCACGGCATCAACTTCAGCCACGACGGCCAGTATGTTTACGTGACGAATTATCTTTCCGATAGCATCTCGATTCTGCGCGCGTCAGACTATGAAGAAGTCCAGCGTGTATTGCTCGCACCGAACGTCAATCCGGTACGTTCATCGCTTTATCAACCTTTACAGGTCGTGCTTACGCCGGATGACAAGTATGCATACGTAAGTTGCTACAATTCAAACGAGGTGCGTGTGCTTGATACTGCGCGCCAGGAAGTCGTAGCGGCCATCCCAGTCGGCCGCCGCCCGTTTTTGCTGGAGGTGACGCCCAACGGTGAGTACGTCTATGTTGCCAATCAAATCTCGAGCGACGTCACCGTCATCCGTGTTGCGGATAATCAGGTGGTCAACACCATTGAACACGATTCCTTCGCGAATCCCCACGGCGTCGCGTTTACGCCCGATGGCCGCTTCGCTTACGTCACCAATGAAAATCTCGATGGTAGTTTTCCACAGCATCATCCCACGGAAGGCGGCGGCAATATCGGCAATGTGCAGGTTATCGACACGCAATCCTTTGCAGTGGTGAAAACCATAGAAGTCGAAGTCGATCCTACTGGGATCGTGATTTTGCCAAAGTAAAAGATCCGGCTCATATGGAAAAGCTTATTGCTAAAAAACCACACCGGGGAGGTCTTTCTTTCGTCGATGTGTTAAATCTTGCGGGAGAATTCTTCATGGAAAAAGGGGCGATTCATGAAACGATGCGCCGTTTGGCCCGACGATTGGATGAAGAAGGGATAGACTATGGCATCGTTGGAGGAATGGCATTAGCGGCGCACGGTTACGTGCGTTTGACTTTGGATGTTGATGTTCTCGTTACGGTCGAGGGCCTGAATAGATTCAAAGAACGCCTGGTCGGACGCGGCTATATTCCCGCTTTTCAGGGTGCGAACAAATCTTTCCGAGATACGGAGACCAAAATTCCGATTGAATTCATCACGACCGGAGAGTTTCCCGGAGACGGCTTGCCCAAACCCGTGGCGTTTCCGCATCCTTCCGGAAATCAGATTGAACAAGATCAGATTCGCTTCATTTCGCTAGACAAACTCATTGAACTGAAACTCGCCTCCGGCTTGAGCGCGCCGCATCGATTGCGCGATTTGTCCGACGTACAGGATTTAATTCTCGCGCTCGATCTACCGCTCGATTTCCAGGAAAAGCTGGATATCAGCGTACGCGCGGAATATCAGCGCTTGTGGGAAGCTGCCTACGCACACGGTCGCGGTGGATTTCAACCTGATTGATTATCACCCCGGCAAAGCCCTAATTATTCTATGAAGCCTTTAAAGCTAGAACTGCCAATCATCCCACTTCTTTTGCTTATCATCGCCTGCAGTAAAAAAGACCCGGTCGAGCCGCCGCCGGTGTCGGAACCCGAGCCGGAATTCGAAGCGACGGATTTCACCGCGGCTGAACAATGCGCGAGCTGCCATCCTAATCATTACAACGAATGGCGTAGCTCGATGCACGCTTACTCCTTTGTCGATCCGGTCTTCTTTGCCATGCACGAGCGCGGCCAGTCGGAAACCGGCGGAGCGCTTGATCAGTTTTGTACGAAATGCCACAGCCCCATCGCCAGCCGCAGCGGCGAAACGCCGCCTTTTTTTGATCGCAATGCTCTATCGCCGATTTCTCACCAGGGCGTATCTTGCGATGTTTGCCACACCACTACCGGAGTCAACAAGATCTCGAATGCGGATTTCGACATGTCGCCGGGCAACGTCAAATTCGGACCGCTTGCGGACCCAGTGCCGAACAGCTTTCATCAATCACAATTCAATACCTTGTTCGATCGCTCGGAGTTCTGCGGATCCTGCCACGAGGTCGTCAATCCTGAAAACGTACTGGTCGAGGAGACTTATTCCGAGTGGGTGCGCGCTTCCGTCGCGGGCATGTCGGCAGATTGCCAGGATTGTCACATGCCTCTTTATGCCGGCGAAGCTGCCGTGGGCGGGCCGCAACGCGACAGGTTGCATCGCCACTATTTCGTGGGCGTCGACGTGCCGCTCGTCGATTTCCCAGGAGCAGATTTGCAACGTCAGATGACGGAAGATTTGCTGAAATCAGCGGCCGCGCTTAATGTTTCTCATCCCCCGGCAACACGACCAGGTGATACTCTGGCTTTGCAGGTGAGAATTGAAAACCTGCGCGCGGGTCACGGCCTGCCCAGCGGCGTTACCGCTGAGCGGCAAATGTGGATTGCAGTGGTCGCGCGTGACGCCGGCGGCCGCGTGCTCTATCAAAGCGGGCAAATCGATGCCAACGGCGATCTGATGGATCAGCACAGCGTGCTCAATCCCAACGCCGATCCCGATCTTGTGATCTTTCGCCAAACTCTGCGCGATGAAAATGGCAAGGAAGTATTATTTTTTTGGCAAGCGAAAAAGGTGGAGAACAATCAAATCCCACTCTTCTCTTCGCAGCAGGCCATCTATCGCATTCCGGTTCCACGTGAGGTTACTGGCCCGGTTTCATTGGAGGCGAAGCTGCGTTTCCGCAGCCTTCCGCCCTATTTCTTGCGCGAGCTGAAGCTCGGCGACTTGGCTGCCAAAATTCCAACTATTGACATGGCGCAAGCACAGGGCACGATAGCGGTGGACCCGTGAGGCGGTGATCGAAGAGAAACTACCGTCGCCCGGGAGCCGTAAATCTTGCAGAAGCACAAGCGCACGGGTGGTGTCTTTTCCATTAACCAAGCGCATATCCGAAAACCCAGAAATGTGATCCCGCGGGGATCTTGGTTGACTCGGGCACAGCACCGAGTACAGGAATGAGTGCCGAATCTACCATGATGCTTTCTGCATGACAGAATGAGGATTTCGGGCAGGCTCTAAACATTCAGAGTCTTCCTAATATGAGATGTCTTGCCTGCATACCCTTTTAAGGAAAGATTAACAGCCATGAATACCACTTCGCAAAAATCGCTTTGCGCGGCGACCGCGCTGCTCATGGCCATGCTAGCTGCTTGTAAAGATGAGCCTACCGGGCCCGGGAGTTTCACGGTATCCATGACCGTCTCGAATCTCAAACGCCTCGAGCCCGGGCAAGGGTATTATCAACTCTGGATCAGTTTCCCTGAAGAAGAACGCGCGCTCGCCAAGCCCAACCACGGCGACGGCGCATACATAAGCTTCGGCACCTTCAATGTTTCGGCTGACGGCAGCAAATTGGAATGTTTGTGCGGCAGCCCAAAGATTTTTGAGCCCGCGCACCAAGTCGATATCAATTTGGCCACGGACGCCATCGTCACCATCGAGCTCGAAGGCGAACCGGATGACAAACCGGGCGCGCGCCTGATAGGTGGGGATTTCACCGGCAACGATCAGATGGCAACGGCGCAAATGACGCACGCCGCTGAGGATGTTTTCGATTTTGATTATGCCGCTGCTGCCGCGGTTTTCATGCTCACGACGCCGACGACCGCCGAAACGAACGATTTTAAAAACGGCATCTGGTGGATCAATTCCAGCGGTTCGACCGTTGCCGGCATACAGAATTTACTGGCGTTCGCTGACAGCGCGCGATGGCGTTACGAAGGCTGGGTTATAGACAAATCCGGTGTCACTCCCGTCCCTTACTCCACTGGGCGTTTTCTTTCCATAGAAGGCCGGGATCACGATCTTGCCGGTGCTACCGCCGGCGCTGACGGCATTGATAACAACGGCGACGGCCGCGGGGACGGGTTCGCATTTCCCGGTCAGGATTTCGTACGGCCGGCCAACGGGGTGCCTGCGCCGCTGCTGCTAGACAACGGCAATTTCGAAACCAGAATCACGCTGGAGCCCGAGCCGGACAATTCATCCTCCCCCTCTGCGCTCACGATACTGGCCACGCCTGTGATCGGCCCCAATCTCAACAATCCAGATCAAGCCGTCGCCATGGAGAATCGCGTTCTGAGTACTTTTCCGAAAGCGACGATTACCATTAATCGATGAGCTTACGAATCTCGAATCGCTAAATAAGCATGTCATCTAGGAATCTTTCCGAGCACAAAATAAAGCCATTCACGCAAAGGCGCGAAGGCGCAAAGCATGCGCAAAGGAATTTTTCTTTGCACATGCATTGCGTCTCTGCGTTTTTGCGTGTGCTTTTCTTGTTGGCTGCGCCAGTTCTCTATGCCCAGGATTTTGTACGGGTGGTGGAAGGCTTCTCGATCGAGCGCGACGGACGCGTTATGGATTTCCCTTTCTTCGGTGGTTTAGATATTTTTCAGCCGCAATTCGTCGATATCGACCGTGATGGCGACGTCGATTTATTCGTTGCCGAATCCAACGAAGGGCACTGGCGGCTGGCATTTTTTGAGAACCTCGGCACGCCCCAATTGCCGGAATTTCATTGGCGGGATACCGCGCATGATACGTTGCGCATCGGCAACTGGTTCAGCTTTGTCGATATCGATGCGGATAACGATGCGGATTTGATTGGCGCGAATGGCCTGGGCAGTTTGCGCCTTTATCGCAGCGTGGCCATGGCTTCGCAACCTCGTTTTCTACTGGAAGCAGAGGAGTGGCTGGACACTGCCGGTGATCCAGTGGCCAGCGAGCCCACAAGTGTTCCGGCTTTCACCGATATCGATGCCGACGGCGATTTCGATTTTTTCACCGGCGTGACCACCGGCACCATCAGGCTGTATCGTAACACCGGCACACCCGCCGTCCCGGCCCTTACGTTTGAAACCGAAACCTGGCAAAACCTGCTCATTATCTCGGGCGGCCGGACACAATCTCAGGCAACGCCGTCCGTTGTTGCTTCGCAACGACATGGCGCCAACGGCATCTGCTTTGCCGATTTCGATCACGACGCCGATCCGGATTTTTTCTATGGAGATTTATTTCACAAGAGCGTGTATTTCCTTCGCAATGATGGCACGCCGGAGAACGCGCACGTCGCCATTACCGACTCCGTTTTTCCGCAGCCGCAAGCCGTGCAAACCAACGGCTTCAACATTCCGCGCTTTGCCGACCTCGATAGCGACGGCGATCTCGATTTCTTTGTGGCATGCATTCAACAAGCGCAACAGAATTTTCTGTTCTACAGGAACACCGGTGCGCCAACGCAGCCGCAATTCAAAATCGCAACCACCAGTTTTCTCACCATGCTCGACGCCGGCAGCAACACCGTGCCGGCTTTCGCCGATCTGGACGCCGACGGCGATCAGGACCTTCTGATCGGCAACGTCGACGGCTTTTTCATCTACTATCAAAATACCGGTACGCCGGTCGCGCCGGCATGGCAGTGGGTTTCAGACAATTTTCAGAACCTGCGGCCCGCTTCCTTCTTCAGTGCGGCACCGGTTTTTGTGGACATCGACGGCGACGGCGATTTCGATTTGTTCAGCGGGTATCATTTCGGCCGCCTGGCGTTCTTTGAGAATCGCGGTACACCGCAACAGCCGCAATTCCAGTTGGTAACGAATGCGTTCGAAAATATCGACGTCGGTGATCAAAGCACGCCGCATTTTGCGGACGTCGACCACGACGGCGATTTCGATTTATTCATCGGCGAGTCGCGCCGCAACCTGATAAATCTCTATGAGAATATCGGCAATGATCAACAATCCCGCTACGCGTTGAAGAAACAAATCCGCCATCCGCTCATCGTCGACGAAAGCGTACCCTGCACGTACGATTGGAATGGGGACGGATTTTTGGATTTGTTCGTGGGTAATCAATTGGGCACGATCGTGCACTATCAGGGTACGGCTCTCCCGGATTCATTCGTTTATATCGAAGACAAGTTCGCCGGTATCGACGTGGGTTTCGCGAGTGCGCCGGTGTTTGTGGATTTCGACATGGATGGCAAGATCGACGTGCTTGCCGGAGAACGAGCGGGTGGTTTGAATTTTTTTCGCGGGAATCGCAGCGCTGGCATACCGTCGTGGCGCAGCCCGGACGTACCTCGTGCGTTCGACTTGTTGGTTCATCCTAACCCCGCGAGGAACCGGTTCAGAATCACCGTGCGTTCAAACTCCGATCGAAAAATATTGACGGCACCGATTCTGGCCATCTTCAGCCTGATGGGCGAGCGGGTGGCCGAGGTACAGTTGCAGTATCATGATTCCAATTCCTGGAGCGCGGAATGGCGGCCACAGTCCTCCGCGCTCGCAACCGGCGTATATATTGTGCAGGCGCAAATCGGGCAGGTCCGGATCACGCGCAAGCTGCTCTTGCTTAGATAGAGCGCAGCCAAAAGAAAAACACGAAGGACACGAAGAACACAAAGTTTCACGAAGAAAAGCCAAGTAAATGCTCGTTTTGTATTGATTTTCTCCTGTAAAAAAATTCCGGATTGCCAGCTCTGTAATACAAACTTGTAGAACTTTGTATTTTTAGCCAAGTATATGGTTGCGACTCTGCCGGCCGGAAGTCTCTGCGAAGCTTTGCGAGGCTCTGCGTGAGTCTTCTTTTGGTTGCGGCTACGCTGCGCTGTGAAGCTTCGTGTCCTTTGTGTCTTTGTGTTGTTCTTCTGCATTCAATCCTGCACGTTTGCAGATAATGCGACAAAGTCAAGTTAGGTTAGGTGAGCGCATGCCATGTTACGGATTTGTAAAAAGAAGTTACAGAATTGTAAAAAAGCTCTTGACTTGTATGTTTGAATGAAGTATATTGCTTCGCGAATTTGTTTTTACTTCGAAATCATATCAGCCATGTGACTGAATCAAACTTCAGTCATCGGGGCATATTGAACGGCAATATTGATCAGATATCAAGACTGGTATCTGATTTTTTGTTTTGCAATAACTGTTACATACGTATTGCGTTTAGGAGAAACACAAAGTCCTGGACACCCGGTATTAGTAAGTTGTGGTTTGAAGATCAGTTTTCCATAAACCTTGAAAACCCCGGGATCATGCTCGAGCTATGGGCCAAACATGGGACTCCCGCGAGATAAAGCACGGGATCATCCTGGCAGGTTTTCAAGCGATTCAAAGGCCGGGGTATTCGCCTCATCCCCCGGTGGGTTCCAACTTTAAGCGCGACGGTTGTGCTCGCAGCCAACCGTATTTCTCTTCTTGTATTTGTTGATTCAACCCTCAGGCTGTCGATAATCCTGAAAGCATCAAGAGATCAGATATCAACAGCTGCGGCCATCGCCCGTTCCCAAGGACGCGACGGTTGCGGTCGCAGCCACGTGGATTTCTTTTCTCATATTTGCCTAGCATAAATCGCATCAACGCACTGGAACTTCGATGACAGGCAAATCCATGCAGGGATTCCTGGATTATTCCCGGCATAGCTTCGGACCGGGACACTCTCGGCTCAACCTGAATTTTGGCCTTCAGATCAGAAAGCAATCTCCCCTTGCTTCAATCGTGACTATTGCCGATTCTGCTGTTGTGCCGTTTTTCAAGTTTCCCTCCATTGTGTTTCATCACAATTCCCAAAGCTTCTGGACGAAACACCAGCGCCGGCTGGATGCAAAGGCTTTTTTGTTTTTATCCGCTATTTGTCATTTACACGAAGCCTATTTTTGAGTATCGGAAAGACACGGCCCAATTGCTCTTTTTTTCGTACGGTATTTACTCATGCGTATTCTCATCATCGAGGACGAAAAAGAAGTCAGCGCCCTTGTCCTTCGTGTTTTGCAGGAGGATTCTCACGCCGTCGACACCGCTGGCGAAGGCCTGCGCGGCGAAGACATGGCGTTGTCCGAGAGCTATGATCTCATCATTCTGGATATCATGCTGCCAAAAAAGAATGGGCTTGCCGTGCTCTGTGCCTTGCGTGACGAGGGGATTGCCACGCCCGTTTTGTTATTGACGGCGCGCGATCAGGTTGCCGATCGTGTGGCCGGCTTGGACGCCGGTGCAGACGATTATCTGGCAAAACCGTTTGCGGTTGCAGAATTGCGCGCGCGGGTGCGGGCGCTCTTGCGGCGCAAGTCTGATCAAAAGGCTTCCCTGCTGGCGGCAGGAGAAATGGTGATGGATACCGTCTTGCATGAGGTGCGCGTGGGGGAAACTCGCTTGGAGCTCACCAGCCGGGAGTATGCAATCCTGGAATATCTCATGCGCAACAAAGGCCGCCTGCTGACCAAAGGGATGATAGCCGAGCACGTATGGGACTATCATTTCGACAGCGATTTCAATTTGATCGAAGTATACATTCGGCGTTTGCGACAAAAGCTGGAACAGGCCGGCCGGCAACGCATGATCCACACGGTGCGAAACAGCGGCTACGTCATCAGGGAGACCTCATCATGACCTTCACCATTCGCGGCCGCCTGATGATCTGGTATACGCTCGCTTTCTCAGCGGCGCTGCTCCTCGTGCTGGGCGTGCTGTCGCTGGAAATCGGGCGCCAGCTCGATGACGAGTTGAGCGACATTCTGCGCGTCGAAGAAGAATGGGTCACCGCACTCGTCGCGAACTCGTTCATGAACTTACTGACCGCACGCGGAAGTGAATTCGACACGCTCGCTGTCGGGCTCCGTGAAAAACTGGAGGAGCGTTACGGCTTCAAGCGGCAATTTGCTCTGCTCGGCTTCAGGCGCGATGGTGAGATGGCGCTTTTCGGTGGCGGTTTGATGGACCTTGAGCGGCTTTTTCCGGTTGATTTTTTCGCCCAGCCCACGGGCAACTACAATCTCATGATCACCGGCATTCGCTTTCGCATATACCTCTTCCGGCGTGGGTGGGGCGTTATCGCTCTCGGTATCCGGAATGAAACGATTCTCAACGTGACCGAAAGAGCCGGGCAGACCTTGATCTGGCTCGTGCCTTTGGCCATGCTGCTCGCCACCGCGGGCGGTTGGCTCATGGCAAAACTGGCGCTGCGGCCGGTGGTTGCGGCTGCGCGTACGGCCGAGTCCATTTCGCTGGCGAATCTCCAAAGGCGATTGCCCGCTTACGCCGGAAAGGATGAGTTCGGGGCGCTGGCCGCCACTCTGAACCGCATGATCGCGCGTTTGGAAGAAGGGGTCAAGCGTTTGCAACAGTTCACCCAGGACGCGGCACACGAGCTGCGCACCCCATTGACCATTCTGCGGGGAGAATTGGAGTTGGCATATCAGGATGAACACACCTCCGAAGAAGCCAACGCCTGGCTGCAGAGAATTTTGGATCGCGTGATCGAATTGAGTCAGATCGTCGATAATCTGATGTTGTTGGCGCGTACCGATTCCGGGGACTATCCCATTCGCAAAACGCCATTTCGCCTGGATGCCGCCATTAAAGAAATTTTCGAGGACGTGCAAATACTCGCAGAAGGCCGTCCGATCGCGGTGCATCTCAGAAACGGCGTGGCCGTGGAATTTGTCGGTGACGAATCGCTTATACGCCGTTTGCTCTTGAATCTCTGCGACAAT
The DNA here is from genome assembly GCA_050732395.1 of bacterium. GTDB lineage: Bacteria > Zhuqueibacterota > Zhuqueibacteria > Zhuqueibacterales > Zhuqueibacteraceae > JBIOXB01. The sequence continues at coordinate 7,372 of JBOHQX010000016.1, read as the reverse complement.
GCGCTAAAATATACTCTGCAAGGAAAGATTGAGTTGAGCTTGAATCAAATCGGACCGCAAATTGATCTTGCCATCAGCGACACCGGCCAGGGTATTCCTGCCGAAGATCTACCGCACATTTTTGACCGCTTCTATCGGGTCGACAAGGCTCGTTCCAGCGATACCGGTGGCACCGGGCTCGGTCTCGCCATTTGCCGGTGGATTGTCTCTGCCCATGGCGGGAAAATCGAAGTGACCAGTAAGCTCAAAAAGGGAACAACAGTGCGGGTTTCTCTCCCAGCTAAGCCTGCGTCGGACTAGTGCATTGTTATCTTAAAAATTATACCTTCCGCCGTGTCATTCTGAAAGAATCTTGGCAAAAATGACCACTGTGTTTATGCTTCACAAGATTCCTTCTGAAATGACATCGTGAGGTGCGCATAGAAATTATGGCAACAGAGCACTAGCAGGATGCTGAAAAAGTCTCAAACTCATCGAATCTGTCATACCCGCGAAAGCGGGAAGCCATGATTTATTGAGTTTTCTGGATACCCGCTTTCGCGGGTATGACATCAAAAAGAGTTTTTCAGCATCCTGCTAGTGCACTGTTACCGTAATTTATATACGTGAGGACTATGGGTTGCAGTGAATAATCCATAATTTTAGGCGTTTTTCTTCTACTACGCCAAAGGCGTTTCACTCCACAGCCCAGGGCGCCCATCGGATGAGCGCCCTGGGAACCAATATCCCAATGCAATGGAACCCCAATCGGGGTTCCACACAAATACAGTTAATCCCAAATGTGTAAATAGACCTGTGCAAGCGATTGCGGCATGCTTGCCCCCAGTTTTTGTTGAACCTTTTCAGGGCTCTTGATTGTAATGGTCATATACTTTTTTATTTCACGGGGCATCATCGGAGCTAGCTTGGGGGGGCATTGCCCCAACCCTCGAATTCAATGGCTTTGACAACGACCCACAAGGGCTCGGGAATACAAAAATCAAGGTAACAGTGCGCTTCCTTCAGAATCCCTTCCATAATAATATATAGTCATAGCCCAGACTATACAAATCACGCCGCCTGGGCAACCTTTACCGAAGAATTCGGATTCAAAAAAAGCCAACCTTTGTTTATATTGCTCCTCTCCGTCAAAGTATCGTCAGCATTTCAGGTTCATTTCAGGTTAGAGTATTATCATATAGCGGATTTTTGCTGGTGCAGCAGATGTTAAGTATTTGTAATATTTGAATAGACGCAGATTATAGCTCTTCTCAGCCACTGAAGTGGAATTACCGCCGGCGCGTACCTCGCTCGAAATCGCTCTGCCGGTCCTAGATTTTGCGGTAGTTCCACTTCTTTATTTTTTGGATGCAATCGATCAAACTCAGCAACTGACGTCAGCAATTCCGAAGTTTCAGTTAGGCTTAACTCGACATTAGCGCGAAACTGCCAGCGCGAAGGCAGCAATAGAAATCCCGGTGCAACTTGAGGTGTGAGACCTCACAACTGAAGGCCGGCGTGAGCTACACCAAGGCTTTCCTCTTTGCATTCTATTCAAGGCTTTTGTCCATCGTGAACGGAATCGATCCAGACAGGCCGTTTCGGCTTACCCCAGGTGGCGGCTGCCAAGCACTTGAATAAAGTGCACTACCCCTCTCCCTACCATCACTGTTTCAATCAACAAAGGGATTATTAGTTCGACGGTCATTAGTTTCCTTTTTTTGTTTAAACGCAGATCATTCAATTTCCTATCACTGATTTCGAATTGACATCTTTGGCAGAGTACTCCAACAGCGAAGGAATCAGGGATCCTATGAAGAACTTGATCGAACGACTCCGCGACGCGAAGGCATTGGCGAAAATTATCGGGGACGCCCCTGCCTTTCTTAAAGCGATTCGGCATCTTCCCCATATGGCCAAGAGTGAAGCCAGCGTCCTGATCACCGGTGAAACTGGCACGGGAAAGGAGCTTGTAGCTCGCGCGGTGCATTATCTGAGCGACAGGGCTGCCTACCCGTTCGTTGCCGTGCATTGCGGTTCACTGCCGGATACGTTGCTGGAAAATGAATTGTTTGGACATGAGCGTGGCGCCTTCACCGATGCACATATCCAGAGACGTGGCCTCATTGCTCAGGCAGAGAAGGGCACTTTGTTTTTAGACGAAGTCGAAACCATGACCTTGAAGGCGCAAGTTGCCCTGCTGCGGGTGCTTCAGGACAAAAAATTCCGCGCCCTCGGATCGAACTGCGAACAACAGGCTGATATTCGCGTGGTTGCCGCCACGAATGCTCCATTGGAGCAACTCGTGCAGGCCGGCAACTTTCGTGCGGATCTGTATTATCGCCTCTGTGTCTTTTCGCTGCACCTGCCGCCGCTCCGGGAGCGCAAGAGCGACATTATGACCCTGTCATCCTATTTTTTGAAGAAGCACCTTCCGGCTGACCGGCCAGCTCTGCAACTGTCTCCGGACGCCTGCGAGGCTTTGCTGGCTTACGACTGGCCGGGAAATGTTAGGGAGCTTGAGAGCGCCATAATTCGAGGTCTTCATCTTAGCTCTACCAACCGTATTGAGGTCAAGGATCTTGGGATTCCATCCAAAATAGAAAACCCACCGGAAATCTCTTCATTTCTGTCAATGGAATTACGCTCGTTCAAGGCGATGAAGCAGGAGACAATCGAGGCGTTTGAGCAGGACTACCTCAACCGCATCATGCGTGAACACCAGGGCAACGTGAGTCAAGCGGCTCTGGCCGCCGGAAAAGAACGGCGCGAGCTCGGTAAAATGCTCAAGAAGTATCAGATTGATCCGAAGCGGTTTCGCATTCCGGGCAATCTTCCTGTGGCCATGACGTTGGCTTAGATAGTGGGTGGAGGCCGCCATGGATGTGGGTTAGAATTCACCCGGCACGGGAACGTCCAGTAAATCATACCTTTCCAGCAGTATCCTTGTTCTGATCCATTGGGTGTGGCCTCACCCGCAAGTTGGTAAAGCGACCAATCCATCTTCATAAGTTGTTGAAATCAAAGCTTACGTTGGTCTGCTCAAGCGTGGCAGTAGTTTTGCGATGTCTCTACCTATCTTGCATATGAAAGAGGTGGCGGTGAGCAAACAATTGAAGCAGGAAGATGCGCGCAAGACCGAAGATGAGACGGCTGAGGCCATTCTCAGCTATCTTGCAGAACAGCCTCGCGCCTCGGATACGCTGGAGGGAATTGCCGAGTGGTGGATCATGCGGCATCAAGTCCGCGTGGAAGTCTACACGCTGAGGAGAATCCTCAGTCAACTAACCAGTAGCGGTGTTTTGACAAAAATCGGTGATGGTGACGAAGCGCGTTATCATCTTAGTCTCGACGGTGACACACCGCATTCTTGAAAGCGGTCAAGGGCACGGAAACAGCATCTTAACCAATCTCAGGATTCCCACATGTCCGTAAATCTCATGAAAAAATTTATCAAAGGGTATGCTCCATTCGCCGCCATTTTTCCATTGCTCGTTCAAGCACAGGCTCAAACCGAGATCCCGCAAGACGGGCTCACGATCACAGTGAGCAGCGGCATGGCTCCCACTTTCTCTTGGGCACCGGACAGCGCAATTGGGCGGCTCGTCGTCGAACAGGGTGACAAGGAACTCTGGGGCACCGAAACGGAAGGAACCAACACCTATCATTCGCCGATTCGATACGGTGTTCATCCTCCCGACGCGCTGGAAGACGTGCCGGCTGATCCACTGGTCGTTGGGGAGACATACAAAGTATCGTTGTTTCGCTGGATCAGATTCACTGAGCCAGAGAGCCTCCAATTTGTTGGCGCGCAAGATTTCACGCCCTCTGCCGCAGCCGCAGAAGAAGAGGGCCCTCTTCCGGGCATAAGGCCAACTCTGAGCGTCGGCGCGTTGTCGCCTGATTTCAGGTTTGAGGGTGCGATGGACGGGCAGGTATGGTGGGCCGGCGCCGATTCCATCACCAATTTCATCACGATCGAGCCGGAAGAAGGCGGCGTTCCCGAAGGGCGGACCGTGGTCAGAGTGCTTGCCAGTCAAAGCGACCTCGTCGTGGGCGTGCGTTGCTATGACAATGAGCCCAAGGGCATTGTTTCTTTCTCCAAAACGCGGGACGTGGCGTTCGAGGACGAATACCAGGAAGATCATATTGTACTCGTGCTCGATACTTTCCAGGACGGCCGTTCCGGTTACGTCTTTTCGGTCAATCCCAGTGGCGCGCGTTCAGACGGCCTGGTGATTGAACAGGGTGAAGACGTGAATAGCGAATGGGATGCGATTTGGGAAGCCAAGACTTCGCGTGACGACGGCGGCTGGTCCGCCGAGATTCGCATTCCAATCAAAAGCCTCAGTTTCAAAAAAGATCTAACCGAGTGGGGATTCAATATACAACGGCGCGTGCAACGCTCGCAGGAAACCAGCCGCTGGTCGAGCGCCAAGCGTGACTTTGAAATCTATCAAACCAGCCGAGCCGGCATCCTGACCGATTTGCCAAAATTTGATCTCGGTGTTGGATTGAGCGTTCGCCCCTCCCTCGTCGGTAGGGCTCGGACACCTGGGCCCGGAGAGGACACCGAGTATGATAGAGACCTCAGTCTCGACATCACGCAAAAACTGGGATCGAACCTTTCCTCGGCGCTGACGGTCAATACCGATTTTGCTGAGACCGAGGTGGACGTCCGGCAGGTCAATTTGACCCGATTTCCCCTCTTTTTTCCTGAAAAACGCACGTTCTTTCTCGAAGGCGCGGATATTTTTGAGTTCGGCCTGGCGCTGGACGAGGACAACCTTATTCCGTTCTTCAGCCGCCGCATCGGCCTTATGGGTCTCCCCGGAGAAGATCAATCAGAAATACCGATTAACGTTGGCGGGAAAATAAACGGACGGGTGGGCAATACCAATCTGGGCGCTTTGGTGGTTAACACCAGAACGGTCGATAGTCTGGCGCTGACGGATGAATTGAGCCTCGATGTGCCGCAAACCACCATGGGGGCGGTGCGGCTCAATCAAAACGTTTTGGAAGAATCTTCGCTGGGCATGCTGGTCAATTTCGGCGATCAACAAGGCCGCCCCAACAGTTGGACTGCAGGCATGGATTTCAACTTCAGAACTTCAAACTTCCTGAATGAAAAGACGCTTTTGATCGGATTTTGGGGATTGCTCAATGATCGTGACCCCGTCCCAGGTGATACATTGGGTGACAATAAGGCAGCTTATGGCTTCAGAATCGATTATCCCAACGATTTGTTCGACGTCAATTTCACGAGCATAAGCATCGGCGAGGGCTTCGATCCTTCATTGGGTTTTGTGCCGCGTAGAAATGTTCACATCTGGGATTTCACCGGCGATTTCAAGCCGCGGCCGAACTGGTCGCTGGTGCGCCAGATGACGCACGAAGTATCCTTCCGGCTGTACAATACCTACAGCAATGACGACTGGGAGAGTTATACCCTGCTGATCAAGCCGCTCGACTGGCTGCTGGAGAGTGGCGATCGCTTCCAGGCGAGCCTGGAGTCTCAGGGCGACCGGCCGACTGAGGATTTCGAGCTGGCTACGGATGTCGACATTCCCGCCGGCTCCTACGAGTGGACGCGATACTCCCTAGGACTGAGCACGGCACAGAAACGAAAACTGAGCGGCGCCATCACCTGGGCGACGGGAACTTACTACAACGGTGATCTGAATACCATAGAAGGAACAATTGCGCTGAAACCTTCTTCCTTCCTGACCATGGAATTCTCCGGCGAACGAAATACCGGTAAAGCCATGGGACTGCCGGATCCGGATGAGGGAGAAGGAGAGGAATTGGTCGAGAGGGACTACACCGAGGAATTGTTAGGACTCCGGTTGCTGCTAAATTTCTCCCCCAATCTGCAAATCAGCAGTCTGACGCAATACGATACCCAGAGCCGCGAGCTCGGCTCCAACAACAAGCTGCGCTGGACGTTCGATCCGCTCGGCGACATTTTCATCGTCTATAATCACAATCTGGTACGGAGGGTCGGGGACAATCGTTGGGAATTCGTTTCGAACGAGTTACCGATTAAAATTCAGTATGCCTGGCGGTTCTAGACAAAGAATGAAGTGAAAGACGAATAACGATTGACGATTGGCGATTTACGCTGTCAGTGTATAACGACTCCTGTCAATCGTCAATCGTGATTCGTAAATCCCTTGATGCAAATCCACCAAAACAGGACGAACCATGCGAAATTCAAACCACTGCAGTCTTGGTCGTAGAGTCTTGGCGATCACTTCGCCATTTTTGATCATACTTGCTGTTTTCACTTACTTCGAGCTATCCAGCGGCTGCGCCAACGCGCAGGATAGCGCGCCCGCTCAGAAAACCGCGGCGATCGCCGAGAACAAGACCGACGGAGCGGCGGCCGAGAAAAAATTCGAGGATTTCGATCCCAACGGCTTTGCCCGTTCGACCCAGATCGACAACGCCTATATGCCCCTAAAGCCGGGCACGCGGTATGTTTATGAGGGCAATACCGTCGAAGATGATGGCACGGTCGTCCCTCATCGCGTGGTGATCAACGTCACCGACTTGACCAAGATGATTGGCGGCATCCGGTCGGTCGTCACCTGGGATTTGGACTATAGCGACGGTGAGTTGGTTGAAGCTGAACTCGCTTTCTTTGCGCAAGACAACGATGGCAATGTCTGGCGCATGGGTGAATATCCAGAGGAATACGAAGAAGGCAAGTTTCTCGCGGCCCCGACCTGGATTCATGGCTTTGAAGATGCGCGCGCCGGAATTATGATGAAGGCGAAGCCGCAAACCGGCACGCCCAGCTATTCCCAAGGTTGGGGTCCGGCCGTCGACTGGACCGATCGCGGGCAGGTAGACCAGATGGGCCAGAAGGCCTCCGTACCCGCAGGCAGTTACGAAAATGTTTTGATCATCGCAGAAACCAGCGCGTCAGAAGTGGATGCCCAACAGCTCAAGTATTTCGCTCCCGGCGTGGGCAACGTGAAAGTGGGCTGGAGAGGAGCGGGAGAAAAAACCAAGGAAACCCTGGACCTGGTCAAGGTTGAGCAACTCGATGCCACGGCAATGGCCGAGGTGCGCGCCGCGGCAATGAAAATGGAAAAGCACGCTTACGAAGTGAGCAAAAACGTGTACGCCCACACGCCACCGTTGGAACATACGCCCATGGCAAGCAAATAGAAGACGTCTCATACGATCGCTTTACGACAGTCTGAAACCGAGAGCACTCCGAAGAGCCTCCTTCTCACAAGTCTCGTTCCCAAGTTGTACTTGGGGACGAGACTATTTCGGAAATTTTAATTCGAGGTCTAAGACAAGAGCTTTTGGGCAGGGATTTAGTTTGACAATGTTAAGTTAAATTCGCGCCATCTCAATCTGTCATGCTGTAAGCATCTTC
>JBOHQX010000015.1:0-16564 GCA_050732395.1 bacterium | reverse complement strand
GACCTTTTACTATATGCATCCTAAACGCGGCCAGGAAGCCATGGAAGAAATTGGTATCCTGCCGCAGTTTCAAGGCACGGCCGTGCACGATTTCTGGAAACCTTATCAGCGCTATAGCTGCAACCATTCCTTTTGTAATGGCCATCTCTTGCGCGAATTGAGATTTGTTTATGAGCAACATCGGCAGGCCTGGGCAAAAGAAATGAGCGCTTTACTGCTTTCTACCAAAGCCAAAGTCGAGCGCAACACCTGTCGTCTTGCTTCTTCTACTCTACAAGAGATTCACCGACTTCCTGAATCGCAAGTAAAAAATGTTTTGATTTTCACGCTTTTCATGTTCATTTTCTGATTCGGAGCGACAGGCCGAGGGGTGACCGGCTGATTCGTTAGACGAAGCGTACCAAACTTCGGTACTTTCCATAGGCGTCGTGCGGCCGGTTTTCATCAAACAGGGGCAAGTCGATATCATCAGCTTGAAGCACCTGAAAATTTCTCAAACATTACTGGGTGTTATTGGCCATGAGCATTGCGTCTTTGGGTGGGAAGACACGTGAACTGTGAGGTAACCGACCATGTTGCTTCCTGGACGATTCAACATCCTCCCGCTCTTCCTGCTGCTGGCTTCCGCATCTTCATCGCAACGTTCAACCCCAACGACTGCCGCTGGCCCTGCGGAGACCATTGCCATCCGGGTGAGCGAGGGCACGACACTCGGCTTCGATCTTTCCTCGGACGGCCGCACGATCGTCTTCGACCTGCTGGGCCAGCTCTGGCTATTTGCGGCGCAGGGTGGTGGTGAAGCCCGCCCGATCACGGACGCAGTGCGAGATACGGCCGAAGATCTGGATCCTTCTTTCTCGCCGGATGGCCGTCGCGTGGCGTTTCGCGGGGAGCGGAATGGCCGTACGGGATTGTGGCTGCTGGACCTCGATTCAGGTAGCCCGCGCCAACTCACGCAACTGTCAGATCCATCTGGATACGAAGGGAGTGCTGCATGGTCACCGGACGGTCGTGTCCTTGCATTCGCGCGCACCCTCCCGCCGGAGACCCCTGCCGGCGAGTGGCGCAACAACATCGTGTTGCTCGATGTTGCATCCGGGGCCATGCGCGAGCTTCCGGTCGAGGGTATGCCGCATCCGGACGTGCGCGACCCCGTTTGGGTGCGAGGTGGTAGACGGATCGCGTTCGTTGCAAGCAGCGCGGGAGGTGCACTGGGCGGCCGTATCTGGATTGTCGATGTAGCTGGTGGGCAAGCTAGGCCTTTAACCGCAGAGACGGTACGGGCGCTCGCTCCCACGTTCACGCCGGACGGCCGGCGTTTGGCGTATTTTGCCCCCGACTCGGCCGGTCGAATGCAAGTGTGGATGCAGGAGATCTCTGGCTCGGACACTCTCGTCGGTCCACCGACGCGCGTGACGAATAATCTCGACGTCACGCCAACGCGGGTGCGCTGTACCCCGGATGGCACCGCTCTGTTGTATTCGGCTGACGGCCGCCTATGGAAGGTCGCTGTAGTTGGCGGCCAGCCGACGGAGATCCCGTTCACTGCTGAACTAAGATTTAATCGTCTGCGACGTGCGCTTCCGCCAGCGCGGTTCCCTGACCCCGGTGGAAAGCAGGCCGCGAGGGGATTCATGGGACTGGCTCTCTCGCCGGACGGACGCCAAATCGGTGTGCTCGCGCTCGGCAAGGTGTGGGTCATACCGGTAGGAGGAGTGCCCCGCGCGGTTGCCGACGTTCCTCTGCGGGCAAGGTTCCTCGCGTGGTCCCCCGACGGAGCGGAGATCGCCTGGTCCGCTGGTGCGGTGGATAAGGAGGATCTGTTCGCGACGAATCTGGCGACGGGTGCAAGCCGTCGGATCACCGCTTTGCCAGGCCGCGAGGTGTTCCCCACGTACTCTCCCGATGGCCGCTATCTCGCGTTCGTGCATGAGCAGAGTGACGGACAGTTGCGGGTCGTGGACGCCCACGCCCTCGAAGTGACGGATACCGCGCGCACGCGTAGCCTGGGGCCCGTCGGGATGGACGGGACTAGCCCGCCCGTGTGGAGCCCGGAGTCTGACGGACTCCTCGTGTCCAAAGGATTCGATCTGCGGGTGCCAACTGGCGCTACCCTCGTCCCTCTAGTGGGTGCGCGGCGAGCCGTGATACCATTCCCGGATGCGCCGATCTTCCTGCAATGGACGCGGCAACGCTCGATCGTGTTTGTCCGCCACGACCGGCTCTGGCATGCGCCTTTCGAACACACCGGGATGCTTGCCATGCCGCAGCCACTCGGTAGTGAACCGGCGCTGTACGCCTCCACTGCGTCAGACGGCACCCTACTCTTCATTTCTGAAGGAGGTCTGCGGCTGCGCTCGCCCGATGGCAGAGAGCAGCGGCTCGGCTGGCCCATCTCATACACGTCGCCCCTGGCGGAACCAATGCTGATCCGGAATGTCCGCATCATCGATGGGACAGGCAGGCCAGCGTCGTCTCCTCAGGACGTGCTCGTCTTGCAGGGCCGGATCGCGCGGATCGCTGCCCCAGGCATGATTCCATTCAATGCAGAGCGCGTCATTGATGCGGCAGGGCGCGTTGCCATCCCCGGTCTCATGGACCTCCACGCGCACAACGACCAGCCGGAGCTCCTGCCCGGTTTCCTGTATTTCGGTGTAACCACCGTGCGCGATCAAGGGTCCTCCATCGCTCCCCTTGTCGCGTACGCGGACGCCATAATGGCCGGAGTGCTTCCGGGTCCGCGCGTCGCCTTCGGAGGCTTTCAATACTATAGCGACTGGCCGTTTGACGAGGAGCAGTGGCGCGGCGTCGAGCCGGAAGCGGATCCGGGCCACGTCGCGCGCGCCGTGGCGCTGGCCGACGTCTTCGGGGCGCAGCACATCAAGACGCGGACGTTCCGGCGTTGGGACATCAACGCGCACCTGATCACGGAGGCCCATCGCCGGGGCCTGCGGGCTACCGGGCACTGCGCGCATCAACTGCCACTGGTGGCTGCCGGCATCGACGCGAAAGAGCACATCGGCCTCTGCGCTCCGCGCGGCGACACTTACATGTACAATGACCTGATCCAGCTTTTCCGAGTCGCCGAGATCGGAGTTGTTCCCACCATCTCGTATTTAGCATTCGCCGCCCGGCTGAACGAACGACCGGCGCTGCTCGATGATGATCCGGAGCTGGCTCCCTTCCTACCGGAACGCGAGGCCTTTCGCTGGATGCTCGACCTGAGCGCCGCGGAGCGCGAGGAGTTCACGCAGGCCGCGCAGAGCTCGCGCGAGGCCGCGGTCAAGCTCTGGCGCGCGGGAGTGACCATCGGCGCCGGTACCGATATTTGGCAGGTTCCAAGCGCAGTGCACATGGAGTTAGCGGAGTTGGTAGCGGCGGGTTTGTCACCGGCGGAGGCGATCCGCGCCGGTACCGGCGGTGCCGCCCACATACTCGGAGCCGACAAGGACCTCGGCACGATCGAAGTGGGGAAGTGGGCTGATCTCATTATTTTGGATGCCGATCCGCTCGCGGATATCCGCAACACGCGCCGGATCTGGCAGGTTGTGCATTACGGCCGCATAGTCGATCGACCTGCGATTCTCGAAATGGCCAGACGACCATAGCTCTCGTCTAGTTGGTAATTCACAGAAGCAAGTTGGTATAGAATAGATTAATTTCGGCGGAGGAGGATGCCATGCTTTTGGGGCGCGTTACCTATCAGGAGAAACCAATCATTAGATGTCGTTACATTCGCTTAGCCCGGGAGGAAAGCACATGAAAGAGTGGTATCCACCCAAAGTGCGAAAGGCGGTCGATGCCCTGTTAAATCGTCCCGCCGAGTGTACCCCCATCCTTCGTCGGGCAGTGGAAGCCCATGCGGCTAGACTGTCCGGCGGCACGAGAGACCTTCTCGAGGTTCCGGTCGACCTATTGGCTTACGTCGATAAGGTCACACAATGTGCCTACAAGATAACCGACCAGGATATTCAGCGGCTCAAAAAGATTGGCTACTCGGAAGACGCCATTTTTGAGATCACTCTGTGCGCCAGCGTAGGCGCCGGTTTGGCGCGGCTGGAGCGCGGTCTCATGACTTTGAAAGGAGGACAACGTGCGCCTGCAGATTCTTAAGTACGGGCACCGACCCCTGCAACGGCTCATCTTGGGCCTGATTCGAGTCATTTCCGGGGGACATGTAGCTGGGCCAGTCCTATTCATGTCTTATCGTCGGGAGCTGTTTGGCCAGCATCTGGCCACGTGTTTTCGCGAGGGGATGCGTCAAGCGCGCGAGTGGTCCGTAGGGGAAGTCGAACTCTTTGCCGCCTTTGTGTCGCGCCTCAATGAATGTGAATATTGAACTGGTGACCACTCCGCAGTTGCGGGGTTAGGTCTAGGCGATGAGCAATTGGTGGCAGCGGTCTTGGCCGATTGGCGCACGGCGCCGGTGACGGAAAAGGTGCGGAGCACATTGGGGTTTTTGGAGAAATTAACCTTGTCCCCCGCTGCCGTCGAGCCAGCGGACATCGAGGGAATGCGGGCTGCAGGCCTGAGTGATCGAGCGATTCACGAAGCCATCTATGTTTGCTTTCTGTTTAACGTAATGGACCGGCTGGCAGATGCATTCGGCTTCGAAATACCTTCGGCCGAGCAGATTCGACGCAATGGGCGTGCGCTGTATACGCTAGGGTATCGTGGGGGTAGTATCCCGGGGTAACGGTCAAACTCTGAACGGAGGCAGAAGATATGGCGTTGTCAGTGATCATCATCCTCTATGTGTGTATTGGGTTGATGTCGGCGGCCGGATCGGTGTTTATTGCAAGGAAACTATTCTCGGCCAAGGCAGAGCAGATCTTCTTCGCTCTGTTCCTCATTGCAATTGCGGGATTCTATTTGGCGTTCGCTGCATATTTTGGCGATGAAGGTGCGTGGCGATTCGAAACCGCAGGCGTGATTGCCTTCGCAGTCCTGGGCCTCCTGGGTGTTCGAGTGTCATTTGTACTCATCATTGCATACTTCATGCATGGCATTTGGGACGTTCTGCATGAGATGCATGCTCATGCCGGGGTCAACTTATTTGGCGCTCAGCAAGCAACAGAGATTCCCTTGGCATACGGCTCTTTTTGTGCGACGTACGATTGGTGCATGGCGGCGTATTTCTACTTACGTCGGGGTGAATGGCGTGCGGCTTGGTTGGCGCAGGCCCGGTGACTCCCATGTCGCGCGCTTCGGCGCCGGTTGCGATGCGTGAAAATGAAGCGCTATTGGAACTTTGTCCATGATCATTCGACATTTCGCCTCATCACTTCAACTGATCTCGCAGCTCCAGCATGCCGCACTGGCGGCACGCATCATGCGCCATTGGCAGCCCGACCACTTTCCTGAGTCACCGCGGAAGGCGTCGATCCTCAATGCCATCGCACAACACGACCATGGATACACCGAAATCGATGAGGCGCTTGTCGTAGACGAGGCAACAGGTCAGCTGCTTGATTTCATGGAGATCTCTGATGCGCTGAAGCGTGACACGTCGTTGCGCGGCATCGAACGTCTCGCCTCCGACCCGTACGCGGCGGCGCTTGTGGCACAGCATCGGCTGCATGTCTATCGACGCTACACCGAGCACCCGGAGTGGAGCGCATTCTTCACCCATGTGATGTCCGCTCGCGATGCGCATCTTCGCACAGCCGGGTCCGTTTCGCTCGAGGAGCTTCTTCGTGACTACGCTTTCGTGCGTGCTGGCGATCTCGCCTCACTCACCTTCTGCAACAATTGGTCGGAGGTGGACTCCGATAGTTGTGGTTACTCCATGCGCCTTATGGGAACGTCCCTGATCATAATTCCCGATCCGTTCGGTGGGCGGACGTTCGAGATCAAGATCGATGCGTGCGAAATTGCCCATCAATCATTCAGCTCAGCGGCGGACGCGCGACGAGTGGCGGCGTCAGCACCGATTGTCACGCTCAGGGGGTTTGTCAGCGGAGCCGAGGCCTGAGGATCAGCGACCATTCGATGCGTATCATGCCTGTTCCCGCATTGCCAGCTACCTCCGAAAAGGCAACCAAAAGGTCGACAATCCTATGATACGTGTGATGAAATCGATCAGGTAAATGGCAAACTCGTCGCCTCAAAAAAGCCGTTTGTCTCAAATCAAAAGAACGCGCAGAATAGTCTTTTCTATTTTGCTGCTTCTGTTGCCTCTCGCCCTTATCGCACTGCTCGAGCTGAGTCTGCGCCTGTTGGGACTCTTCAGGCCGGAGCCATTGATCCTCACCACACAAAAAAGCGGCAGAGAATATTATCAATTCAATCCATGGGTGGCGAAAAGATATTTTGACCATCAGCGTGTGACGGTTCCAGGTTTACAACCGGAAACATTTGCCAGGCACAAAGACGAAAAAACGTTTCGCATTTTTTGTTTGGGCGAATCTACCACAGCGGGATTCCCTTTTGATTGCCAGGTGCCCTTCCCGGCGCAACTCCGTTGTGTACTCACGCAAGCCTATCCCGAATATCATTTTGAAGTAATCAATAGCGGTATCTCCGCGATCAATAGTTTCACGGTCCTCGACCTTCTGCCCGAGCTGCTCGCACAAGAACCGGATTTGATGGTCATATACATGGGACACAATGAGTTTTACGGCGCTTATGGCAGCGCTTCGACGATTTTTATCGGGCAGAATGATCGCTTCATTCGTTTTTATTTGAAGCTGCAAAAGCTACATCTTGTGCAAATGCTGAAGCGATTCACGGCGTGGATCTCGTCGGCGCGGCCGCTGCAGCGCAACGACAAATCGCTCATGGCGGAGGTGATTCAAGATCAATCGATTCCCTACGCCTCTGATAAATATCGCCGCACATTGCAGAACTTCTCTAATAATCTGGACCTTATTTTGACGCAGTGCGCCGAGAAAAGGGTTCCCGTTATCCTTGGCAATCTGGTCTCCAACATTCGTGATCTTCCGCCTTTTGCGAGTGAAAACCCCAAGCTCGCCCATCAACATTTGCAAGACCAGTTTGATGAAGCTGTTGCGCGCGGCGACCGCCTATTCGATCAACGGCTGTATGTGAATAGCCAAACCGCTTATCGCGAAGCCTTGGCGCAGGACTCAAGCGCCGCGCGATTATGGTTCAAGCTTGGGCGCGTTTTTGACGCCCTGCACGATACGCTCACAGCGCTGCGTTATTTCAATGGCGCGAAAGATCGCGATTTAATTCGCTTCCGCGCCAGCGAAGAAACCAACGGCATCATCCGGGAAATCGCGCAAAAACATCGAGCACATTTTGTCGATCTGCAAAAAGCCTTTGTGCAGCGTTCGCCGCAAGGGCTGATCGGCAACAACCTCATGGTCGATCACCTGCATCCCGATCCCAACGGTTATTATCTCATGGCCCGGACTTTCTACGCTGCCATCAGGACTTCCGGACTTTTACGGCACCCGGATGAAAATTTCACACCAGCGACGACGCCTTATTATGTGACCGAATTGGACTGGGACATCGGCCTGCTCAAAATATTTGAGATGACCCATCGCTGGCCTTTTGCAGAGAAGCCCGTCACATTGGCGCAGTATCGACCGTACGGCGATTCACTCACGGCTGCCATGGCGAAGGAGTATTTGTTCGTGAACAATGTTTGGTCGCGCGCCCACTACAAGCTGGCGGAAGAATACTTGAGGAGAAAGGATTTCGAGCGCGCGCGCAGAGAATATCTCGCGGTCAGCGTTTTCGTTCCGGAGGATCCGTATCCTTATCAGCAAGTGGCGAAGACGTATGAACTCGAACAAGCGTGGGGCAAACGCGAAATTTTTTTGAAAAAGACCTTGCTCCTCACCGATCAAAAAGGCATGATGCTCTATCAAATCGCCATGGCGCAATGGCAGCAGCAGAAGCTGGCGGAGGCCTGCCAGTCCATGACGAACGCTTTGAATTATCCCGATTTGAACCGCACCGAGAGGCAGAACGCGCGTTTTTATCTGGCGGGATTTTACGCGGATGTGAAGAATTTCGAAATGACCAAAAGAATATTGATCGGGTTATTGCAAGAAGATCCGGGCTTCCAGCCGGCGAGGATTTTTCTGCAGCAGCTGCACGGGATAAAATGAACAACATGAATTCTGTCATTATCAAATCAATAATTCGCCGTTATCAATCTGATAAATACTGTGACGCCCTCGTTCTTTTGACTCACCAGTTTCTTGTATTTTTAGGTGGTGATTGCTAATCTCCGTTTGGCGTAGTTTTTGTGAATTTCATACCGCAGCGCGACTGATCTGCTACTCAGCAGATTGTTTACGTTTCGTTAGGTTTTTTCCGTGAACCCGATTTTCAGACCTTTGTTTATCAGGATGCCTAAAAAGCCTCAAATTGGTCGGATTTGGCACTCCCGCGAAAACGGGAATCAATGATTTTATTGGATTTTCTTGATACCCCCTTGCGAGGGAATGACCTCAAAAAGAGTTTTTCACCAGCCTGTCAAACGCGAAAAAAAACATGAGGTGTAACAAATTCTTGCTTTTTCTATAAAGATTTCTAATATGACAGAATAGAAATACCCATCCTGCCTCAATGTGCGATTTAACCGATCACAGCAACCTTCTTGCGGATGCTGACATGAAGACCCCGTTTCTACTCTCTATTTTGCGTGCCAGTGTCGGACAACGGCAGGCAGCCGTTGTAGCCGCGACCTTTTGAGGCCTTTTTTTACACTCGAATTTGACTTTGCAATCATAAAGTTTGGCGATAAAAAAAGCTAGAATTTCATCTTGGCAATGTTAAGTTGAGACCGCCCCCGTCAAATTGTCAAGCTGCAGGCATCTTCCCTAGTTCTTGTGCAGCATTTGGGGAAGATTCCTATAAGGAATGACAATCAACAAAAGTATTCTCAAAGCAACTCAACAATGTCAAGTTATTCTGAGCTTGAAAAGCTAATCGCATAACCCGGGTAAGGCGGAAACCCAAAACCCAAAAACCAAAACCCAAACGTAGCTTTGAATTTTGTGCTTTGGATTTTGAGTTTTTTTGTAAAAAACCACAGATTTCAGCTATTATGGATTAAGGAGGTGATGTCGGGAATCCATCTATCGTTCAAATTGTGAGAGGTCTTGATTCAACAACGCTTAAGTGGAGGAGGTTGGTCATGCAGCATCTCAAATTGTTACGATGGTTTCTGCTCGTACCCGGTCTGGCAATGGGTCAGGAAGTGCTGGATACCTTCGATGCCGCTCCTGATTCCGACTATTGGGCTTTCGAGCAAGTCTTCAGCTCCACACAAACCTTCACGAATCAGACTTATGGGAGCGATCTCGTCAAGCAAGGGTCCGGTTCCCTCAGAGTCGATTGGGCAGTCCAGGGCACGGAGAGCTATGGCGGTTATTCGAACTTCATGCACGGTGCTCCCGAAACCGAGGTTTTCGATTTCTCACCTTACACCCACCTGAAAGTCTGGTATTACAATTTCTCTCCTCAAACCTTGCCCGGTACCACGCACATTCGTGTACTCTTGAAAGACATGAGCAATGTTGCCGTAGACAACCGCCTCATGTCGAACATTGGGCAGGCGGAGTTCTGGTATTCTCACTTCTTCATTCTGGACGCACAACCGGGATGGAATGAGCTGGTGTTACCGTTGCAAGACGTGGGCCAGCAGTCCGATCAAGGCGTATGGCTGCCGGGTTGGGCAGGTCAAGCCGGCAATAGCCAGCTCGATTTGACCGCAATTAAGGCGTATAAATTCGAATGGTCGATCGATGCCTCGGTCTACAATGCCGCCAACCCACAGTCCTCCGGAATCTCCGCCGGAACGATCTATTTCGATCACCTGCAGCTTACCGGCCATGCTTATCCGGTGATCAATTACTTCGATACCACCTCCACTGCCGCCAATGTAGTTTTTGCCGGCACCGGCACCAGCGCCATCAGCGTGACGGATAATACGCAGGACTTCCTTGAAACTGCCTCCGCACAGTACGATTGGAAGGTTGATGCCGACCAGTCGTGGGGCGGCTTTGCAAGTCTGATGTACGGTGACAACACCAACTTTTTGACGGATATGCGAGGCCATACGCACATGACGCTGCGCTATAACAATTTCCTGGCTTCCAGCGTTCCAGGCAATGTGGTCTTTCGCATGCAGCTGCATGAGTATAGTGAGGGCGACAACTCAGAGGAAGTATGGATTTATCAGGAGAGCACTATTCTTGACGGGCCAGCCGGCTGGAAGAAGCTGCTTATTCCGCTCGAAGACCGCGGCATGGGCGCTTTCCCAAATCAAGAAGGTTTCTCGAATCCGGGTTGGGCAGGCGTTCCGGGCAATAGCAAGCTTGATTGGGATAAAGTGAGAAAATATGAGCTCGTCTTCTCGGCGGCGCAGCAAGGAACGGTTTCGACCGGCGGGATTTTGTTTGATAATCTCGAGCTGTACGGCAAGCGCCAAACGGACTTTGAGCCGCCAGTCGCGCCACAAGGCGTGGCCGCGGTGCCGGAAGCCACGCTGCGTTTCAACCTGGTGATCTGGCAGGATGTGCCCGGCGAACAAGGTGAGAAATATATCGTGTATGCCAGCCAACAACCGATTGTGGACGTGAGCGCACCCCGCGTCGAAGTCATAGCCGAGGGCGTAGCGGAAAACGTCCAAACCTTCGTGCATTATTTGTACAACCCACTCCAAGATAAAGCCGTGACTTACCACTATGCCGTCACCGCCGTCGACAGGGTCGGTAACACCAGCGCGCCGGGCGTGACCTCTGCGGGCGTAAGCAACACCGCCAAGGGAATTGCCACCATCGCGCTCAACGTGCCGGCCAACGTGACCATTGACGGCGATTTGAGTGAGTGGCAGAACAGCGGTATCAGTCCGTTTGAATTCAAACAATCGGCTTCACATGTCGGTCTCGGCACTTTCGAAAATGACGACGATCTGACGATAACGATGTACATGGCCATAGACGCCGAGTATCTCTACTTTGCCGTAGACGCCATTGACAACACTCACTCTTTCGATCCCGCGGGCAACTGGTGGGAAGACGATGCCATCGAAATGTTTTTTGGCCTCTATGATGGCCGCCCCGGCCCGCCGCATACCGCCAGGCTGCGCGGCGCCCAACCGGATTATGCGCTGCAATTCCGCTACGACGGCCTGGTGCTCGCAGACGACGGCAATCGGGTGATTTATAATCGGGATTCCACGAGTTATTACTTTGAAGGCTTCGGCTCGGATTATGTCATCGAAACCAAAGTCAGGCTGAGCGACATCCAGTTCGGCGATGATCCTTTGTTTGTACCGGTCAATGGCACAAGAATTCCGCTCGACTTCTCCATTCACGATTCCGACGGCGCCAACGTGCGCGACGGCATTTTGACCTTGTCGCCGATCAACAATGACAATTCCTGGCAGTCGCCGCGCAACTGGACCCACACCTGGATTGGCGACCAGGAATCGCCCACCGCGGTGGAAGAGGCTCCGAGCAACCTCCCGACCGTGTACAGTTTAAGCCAGAATTATCCCAATCCGTTCAACCCGACGACCAAGATCGTGTACACCCTTCCCAAGTCGGGCGCGGTGAAAGTCGAGCTTTTCAACGCGCTCGGCCAGAGGGTGCGCACCCTGGCCGATGAATTCAAAGCCGCAGGGAAATATACCATCGAACTTCAAGCAGAGACCCTGCCGTCCGGCGTATACTTCTATCGCATCAACGCCGGCGAATTCAAGCAAACCAGGAAGATGTTGTTGATGAAATGACCAGTGTTCAGTATTCAGTAACCAGTATTCAGTATTCAGTGTTCAGTAGTCAGTTTAGTACCAACTGATTACTGATCACTGATCACTCCCACCCGTCCCGGGCAGGATTGCAAATGCGAATGGACCAGAAAATTTTTCTCTTCACGGCGCTGTTTTCCCCTCTTCTTGTGGCCGCCAAGAATTATAAGGGCGCCGAATTACGTACCAAGATTTCGTACACGTACGGTCGTTTTGAAGTGCGCTTGAAATCGGCGCAACGCGAAGGAATGCTGGCGTCGTTCTTTACTTACCACGACGGCGTTGGCACGGCGAACTGGAACGAGATCGACTTCGAGATTCTGGGTCGATACACCGGCGATATTCAATTCAACACCATCACTCCGGGCCAGGTCAATCACGTCCGCCATCAGGCCGCTTCGTTCAATCCGCATCTGGATTTTCATACCTATGCCATGGAATGGACGCCCGAGTATGTTGCCTGGTTCATGGACGGCATGGAAGCTTATCGCCAAACCGGTGAGCACACGGCCACGCTGAACAAGCCGCAGAAGATCATGATGAATGTCTGGAATCCGGCGTTCGCGAATTGGGTCGGGAATTGGAGTGACGACGCTCTGCCGGCATTTGTATATTACGATTGGGTCAGTTATGCTTCCTACACACCCGGAGCAGGGAACGCCGGCACGAACAATAATTTTACTCATCAATGGAAGGATGAATTTGATTTTTGGGACCAAACGCGCTGGGATAAGGCGACGCATACCTTCAATGGCAACAATTGTGATTTTGTAACTGAAAACGTCGTGTTTCAGAACGGATTGATGGTTCTCTGTCTCACGGATCCCAACAATTTGGGTTATGTTGACCGGAATCCCCCAGTGGTCAAGTGGGCGCGCGTCTCGGGAATCAACGTGACCGTGATGTTTTCTGAAGAAATAGACAAAACCACCGCGGAGAGACCCTCAAACTACGTCATCCCAAATGTTGCCGTTTCCGGCGCGCGCTTGCTTCAAGATCAGAGGAGTGTTCTTCTCGAAACGGCTGGGCTCGACCCGGCCGCGACTCATAGTCTGGTGGTATTCAGCGTCAGAGATCGATCCGCGAGTCAGAATACAATCACCCCGCGTGCTGTGACTTTGCTTAAAGAAGCGCCGGTGACGTTGCCCCTGAAGATCAACGCCGGCGGCGCGCAAGTGCGTGATTTCCTGGCCGATCAACCGTGGAGCGAGAGGGTAGAATACGGTTTCATGGACGGCAGCACCAGACAATGGCCGGGCAACATCCCCATCGGCAACACCGAAGATGATGAGATCTACCGAACGGAGCGTTGGGGATTGGTAAGCTACAAGGTTCGTGTTCCCAATGGCGATTATCGCGTGATCTTGATGATGGCCGAAAATAACTTTGCCGCTGCCGGCAGAAGAGTATTCGACGTTTTTATCGAAGACAAAATGGTGGTTAGCAATCTCGACCTCTTTCGCGAAATCACCGCGCATACCGCTTATGCAAAAACTGTGAATCCCGTGACCATAACCGACGGCGTTCTCGACTTGCATTTTTCCGCGGTGAAGGATCAGCCCTTGTTGAATGGCCTTATCGTCGAAGCCTCGAACGCTACTAGTGTCCGAGATCTCGACTACAGCCCGCACCAGTTTAATCTGGCCCAGAACTATCCAAATCCCTTCAATGCCGCCACGACGATTCAATATGATCTCGCCTACGAGGATAGAATTCAATTTCAAGTGTTCGATCTTCTCGGCAATATCATTTACCAAAAAGACCTCGGCATACAATCGGCCGGCAAAAATGAGTTTTCTTGGGAGGCGGTTGACACCTCAGGAAAACCGTTGCACTCCGGAGTCTATTTCTACACCCTCGTCGGCAGGATGAGTTTACCAGCTAGAAAACTGGTCTTGCTGAAATGAAGCGTGGATCGTAAAGCGTGATGCGTAATCCGTAATGCTTAAAACGTGGTGTTTATGCATTACGGATTACGAACCACGTTCTCACGCCTTACGTACTCAAGGACGACGGTATGATCAAAGGTGAACGGCCCAGATTCCTCTTCGGAATTGCGTTTGTGTGTCTGTCTTTGGTGTCATCCAAATGCGCCGTGGGACAAATCGCCACGCTCGAAGCAACGCTGCAGCTGCGCACCGTGGACGGGATCACGCTGCCTTATCAGAATGGCATTCCCATTCCTTCCTTTGAAAAGCAGAAACGCACGACCATCAGTCTCAGCGGCCAATGGCGCAAGCAGCGCTTTGTGGCCGATCACAATCTGACGCTGAAAAGGAGAGATGCAGCCGGTTATGCGGAGTTGATTTCAGAAGCCGCCGATCGCTTCCAGCCCGGCTATGACGACAGCAACTGGCCCAATCATCAGATACCCGGTGTGGAAAATACCATCAACACCTATGAGCGGCGGCCGGAATATTATCAGGATGGCGTGTGGTACCGGCGTGCTTTTGCGGTTCCAGATTCGCTGCGCGGCAAATTCGTCAAGCTCATGTTTTATGCCGTCAACTACGTTGCCGACGTGTGGCTGAACGGCGCCTACCTCGGCTATCACGAAGGCGGCTACACTTCCTTTGCCTTCGACGTCTCGCACGCGGTCAGGTACGATACCGTGAATGTCTTGGCCGTGCGCGTGGATAATCCGCCTTGGGGAACGCGAACCGACATCGTTCCTTACTCGAGGGTGGATTGGTTCAATTACACCGGCATCATCCACGACGTTTATTTGGAATTTTCCGATCCGGTTTCAGTGGTGCGCGCCGATGTGATACCCAAGGACATCAACGGCACCATTCAAGCGACGATAACGCTATTCAATGTTTCATCGACAGATCACGATGTCGAAATCCGAGTGGAAGTCTATGAAGCGAGCATCGACGAGCAAAACATCCTCTCGGAAAAAGCTTCCGAAGTGATCGGTGGTGTCGCCTCGGTTTCCGGACAGACTGAGAATTCATTGGCGGTACCCGCGCAAGCAACCAGGTCGTGGCAGCCGATTTTGACGGTGCAAGATCCCAAGGCCTGGTCGCCAAAAAACCCGAATCTTTATGTTTTGCGCGTCGCCTTATCCAAATCCGGCCAGGTGGTTGACGAATTCCACACGCAGTTCGGCGTTCGCACGACAAAAACTGCAGGAAACAAGTTTTTGCTGAACGAGAAAACCGCTTTCTTCGTCGGCGTCGCCCGTCACGAAGATCATCCACTCTATGGACGCAGCCTGCCCATCGAGGCGATTTATGATGACCTGGTGAAGATCAAAAACCTCAATGCCAACTGGCTGCGGACCGCCCACTACCCGAATCATCCCTTCACGTACCTCGCAGCGGATCGACTGGGCTTCGTGGTGATGGAAGAAATTCCCGTATGGCAGTTTGATCTCCCTTCGGCCTGGGCGATTCAAAACCTGGTGCGCCATATCCACGAGCAGATGTTCAAGGAAATGGTGTTCAGAGATTATAACCGGCCGTCGATCGTGCTCTGGAGCACCAGCAATGAATGTTCGGATGTCGACAACAGAAGGACTTTTATTCAACGCGTCCACCAGGAATTGGACAGACTATATCCGGATGGCAGGCTGGTTGGTCAGTCGGCCGCAGCCGACCGGCCCGGCCCGGAAGATCCCTCACAGGCAGACAGTGATTTCGCCGGCTGGACGATGTATTTCGGCGTTTTCCACGGCAACACCGCCTACACGGGAACAAAATACTTCCTGGTTGATGCCAATCTTGCCTATCCCAATAAACCCATCCTCAACACGGAATTCGGATACTGGTCTTCCGAAAACGGCTCGACCGCAGGGATGCAAGTAGAAATCTTCAATGACACTTTTCGCGCTTTAAAGCAACGTGCGACTATGGATAGCCTGGGCAACGTGGATTGTTGCGGTTACTTGATGGGGATGACATGGTGGTGTGCTTTTGATTGGTATCGCATGACCGAGGGCTTCCAAAGCATGGGGGTTTTGCACATGGATCGGGTAACAGAAAAGCCGGTGACGCCGCTGCTGAAAGCGGCTTATCTGCCCTATTTCAATGCCGGTGGAACCGCCACGGCGGTGAGAGAGAAAGACGCCGCTCTCGTGTCGCTACCGCAGCGATCCGCACTGCAACAGAACTATCCGAACCCATTCAATCCCGCCACGAAGATCCATTTCTCGGTACAGGAAAAAACCCACGTCAAGCTCACGGTGCTCGATGTTTTGGGAAGAGAGATTGAAGTGCTGGTAGATGAAGTAAGAAACCCGGGCAGGTACGAGGTGACTTTTTCCGCCACTCGTCACTTGCAGAGCGTGCCGAGCGGGGTATATTTTTACAAATTGATGACGGATCAATTTACGGATGTGAAAAAGATGATTTTGATGAGGTAGCTCTATATCCTCAGCAATGTCATTCTGAAAAAATCCTGGTAGAATTGATCACTGTGCTTATGCGTTACAAGATTCCTCCTGAGATGACAGTATGAAGTGCTCACAAAAACTAAGGTAACAGTGCACGAGCTCACATTCAAGATTTTATGCGATTAGCTCATCACAAAATTCTAAGAGTTTTTGTTTCCAACGGATGGAAAAGCGACCAACGGAAAACAGGATCCGTTGGTCGTTCTTTGATCCGTTGGGCAATTTCTTAGTCTAAAGCTGCCCGCAGGGCTTCGGGTTTCTGCTGGCCTGGAATCCGAAATAGGCGCTTAGCCATTCAAACTCAGAATAAAATTCTAACTTTTTTTATCGCCAACGGATAGATCAAGTCCAACGGATGGAAAGACCAGAGGTTTTATCCGTTGGACTTGATCTATCCGTTGGTCGCTCTTCCATCCGTTGGCGATTTTTTT
>JBOHQX010000014.1:0-11234 GCA_050732395.1 bacterium | reverse complement strand
AACAGTTGACCAGTGCCATGAAATTTATAGCGAAACGTTGCCTCAAAGGCAAAAGCAAAAAAAGAGTCTATCCCTTGCCTTTGCTCGAATCGATGTTCGCTTAGCTTGACACCTATGCCCTTCGGGGTTATTGATACTGGTTTCGTGGAATCGAGCTATAATCATTGCATCCCTTCGGGATTAAGAGCCTGGAGATGAACAGAAAAAGGGTGGGGCGAGTTGAGCAATACAAAATACGTTACCGAATTTACGAGGCAGAGCACTAAGCTTGTCATTCTGTAAAAATCCTCCCTAGTGCTGGAACCAGCTCTTATTTTCGAGGTTGTGCCGAGCGCCGGGGAAGATCCTTACAGGATGACATTTCTGAGAAAGGAGATGAAACGAGGCCCCATCGCTAAGATTTGGAAGTATCCAAACCAAAAGTTTCAAACTCACCCACGCAGCGGAGGATTGAGAAATGAAGCGCTTGTCTACTGTCATGTGCGGGATAGCCCTGTTCCTCATGGCTATCTTTTTTTGTTCATCAACCTTTGCTCAAACCATCAATGTGACCCTGCGGTTGAATACCGCCACCAACCGCGATACGCTCCGGCCAAATCACGTCGTGCAGGTTCGCGGTGAAGCGACGGGAACGGTCGTTCCGGCGATTACTTGGGATCAAAATACCGGCATCATCTTGCAAAACAAAAGCGGCGACTATTGGGAAACAACCTTTCAAATACAAGCCGGGGCCGCGTTGAGATACAAGTTCTGGACCGGCTTCACTGCGACGACCGGCACATTTTTCTGGGAGGGCTGGGAAGGCCCCATCATTCCGGGCAATGCAGTTAATAGCGGTGATAATCGCTACTTCATTGCCGGCACTCGTGATACGACATTGGCGGTGCAGTACTATCACGGGATCGATACGCAACGCGAGCAGTATTGGCGGCCATATGCAACAAAGACGGATTCCTTCGCCGTTTATTTGAGGGTCAATATGGGAGCATTTTTGGAGACGCAAGATTTCGACCCGGACGCGGGCGACCGGGTTATTGTGCGCGGCTCTCCACCGTTTGATCCGTCCAACGCCTGGAGTTTGGACATCCCGCTCACGAGAGAAGCAGGCAGTGCCGACAACGGCGCTTTCTTCTCCGGGCCGGCATACATTGCGAACAGTGCCGTCGCGGCCGGCAACGTCGCACAGGAATTCAAATTCATCTATGTCAAAGGCACGAGTCTCTCCTGGGAAAGCACACCGAACCGCTTCTTCACTTATTTGGCGGCGAAGGACACGACGATTCTTTGGACCTACTTCAATAATCAAAAACCGACCGGCGGCAACGTCGTCGCGGCGACTTTGACCTGGCAGATGAATACCGATGGTCTGGAGAAGCTGGGACTGTTCGATCGCAGCATCGGCGACCGGCTCGTGGTCGATGGAGCCAAGGCGTGGGACGTGGCCAACGCCATTCCGTTGGACTACGTGCCTTTGCTCGGCCTATGGGTGGGACAGTCGCCTTTCATTAAAGCCCCGGGCGCCGCGCTCGAATATAAAACGGTGCTGCTCTGGGACTCAACGCGAGTCGATCCGACGAGTCCGAATTTTATCCCGGGATTGGACTTGGCGGTTCCGCTGCAGTATTGGGAAGAGCCTGCGGCGACCGGAACGGGAAATCGAAACTATACGTATGGCACTCAGACGCAGCAATTGATTCCCGGAGATTGGGGATTCGATTATCAATTCTTCAATAGCCTTCCCGAAGAAGGCGTGATCGAATCGCCAATTACCCTCACTTTCAGAATCGACATGACGCCTGCGACAAACGTGGCAACAAATCCCGCAAATCCCTTGTTCCGCCCGGGCATCGATACGGTGTGGGTACAATTCTACGGATGTTTGTTGCCGCTGACCCAGGGTGATGGGCTTTACACGAATACGCCTCTGCAGCTGGAAGATCCGGATGGCGATCTGGTTTATACCGGCTCGATGAATGTGACGCCCCCCGCGCCTTATGACGTGGGCTACAGAGTCAACTATTCGGCCGGTGCCGGCGTCATTATTCAAAACGGCGGCGGCTTTACCAGCGGGCGCAGCTATTATCAATACGTTCGTCCGACAAGGGTCAACGGCGATGGCTCGATTGAATGGCCCCCGGCATTTTCGTTTCCGACTCTGCCGTGGATGGACAGCGACTTGAGCGTGGAAGCTCCGCCGGATTTATTTACGCCGACGAGCGTCGACCAGCCTGAAGATGGCGCTGCCATCAGAACTTTTGCGTTGTTCCAGAATTATCCCAACCCTTTCAACCCGGAAACCACGATTCGTTACCAGATGGCTGAAAAGTCTCACGTACGGATCGAGGTTTATAACTTGATGGGACAATTGGTGACGACGCTGGTGAATGAACCGCGGCCGCAAGGATCGTATTCCATTTCGTGGAATGGAACGGACCTCAAAGGCAACATCGCACCCACCGGAATGTATTTATTAAGATGGTGGCCGGATCGTTTGAGCAATTGCGGAAGATGGCGCTCATTCGCTAGCAAGAGCTTAAAGCCTATCTGAAAACCTCATGCTGTCATGCTGAAAGCATCCCGCAAGAGCGTTACGGCTTGGTAGATTCGGAATACAGGCCTGAAATAGGCACGATGCTTGAGTCAACCAAGATCCCTGACGGGATGACATTTCAGGGTTTTCGGATAGGCGCTTAGTAGTTACGAACCCATTACAAAGTGCTCTCTTCAGGAAAGCCATGAAATTCGTACGCGTATTCTACATCGTTCTCGTACTGCTCTTTTCAACGGCCAATGCTCAAACCGATTCCACGGCGTTCATCACAGGCGCCGATGTTTCTTTCATTCCGCGCATTGGAGACTTGGGCGGTGTATACAAGGTCAACAATATTCCTCAGGACCCTCTGAAAATATTCAAGGATCATGGTTTCAATTTCATCCGCCTTAAACTCTGGCACACGCCGGCGCAGAATTATGATAATCTTGAAAAGATCCTGTACATGGCCAGGCGCATCAAGGCCCGTGACCTCAAATTCCTGCTGAATTTTCATTACTCCGACACCTGGGCCGATCCCGGCAGGCAACGCAAGCCGGCGGCGTGGGTGGGAGTGCCTTTTGCCACTCTGCGGGACAGCGTTTATAACTACACCAAAAACGTGATGCAGGCGTTGTGCGCGCAACAGACGGTGCCGGAGATGGTGCAGATCGGAAATGAAATCACGCCCGGCATGTTGTGGAATGACGGCCGCGTAGGCGGGAATTTTGACACGCCCCAGCAGTGGGGCAATCTTGGAGAATTGCTCAAAGCCGGCATCCGCGGCGTGCGCGAAAGCTGTGAGGCGGGAGATTCGGTGCGCATCATGATTCATCTCGATCGCGGCGGTGACAATGCCGCGTGCCGGTGGTACTTTGACAATCTCATTTCCCAAAACGTCACGTTCGACGTCATCGGCCTTTCTTATTATCCCTGGTGGCACGGCACGCTGAACGCGGTGCGCGCCAATCTCGACGACCTGGCGCTCCGTTACGGCAAAGACCTTATCATTGCCGAAACCGCGTATCCCTGGACGCTGCAATGGGCAGATGGTATCGGCAATATCGTCGGCAGCGCGAATCAGCTGCACGCGGGCTATCCCGCCACAGTCGAGGGCCAGGCCGCTTTTCTTCGTGAGCTGCTGAAGATTGTGCGCAACGTTAGAAATCAAAAAGGCAAAGGGATATTCTATTGGGCGCCGGAATATATTTCCGTGCAACCCCTCGGCTCGCCGTGGGAAAACAACGCCCTGTTTGATTTCTCCGGCAACGCGCTGGCTTCGATGAAAGCATTTCGTGAAGAACCTCCTGCTCTCACTCCCATCCAGGTGACGATCAGGTTGAATACCTCCACGCTCATGGACACGTTGCAAGCGTACCACTTCACGCAGATTCGCGGCGAAGTGAGCGGGATCTCGACCAACACGCTGCCCGATGGCAAAGGGATCACGTGGGATTCCGATTCCGAATTGATCCTGCAAAATGCCGGCGGCGATTACTGGGAAACGATTTTTCAGATGTACCCTGGCGACGTGCTTTCCTATAAATTCTGGACTGGCTTCAATCCAATGCAAGGCACGTTTCAGCGCCTCGGTTGGGAAGGGCCGATTTCTCCTGCGGGCAATTTTACAGGCAATAGGCGCGTTCTCGTCGCCGGGCAAAGGGATACAATTTTGAGCGTTCAGTACTACAACTCCACCGGCGAATCCAAAGCGCAATATTGGCAGCCATTTGCCTCCAAAGCGGACTCCGTTGCAATTTACTTTCGCGTCAATATGGCGAGAGCAGTTGCGTCGGGACGGTTTGATCCGAACGTTAATGGCCCGGTGACGGTTCGAGGCGAAGCTGAAGCTTCGGGCGGAAGTCTTGACTGGAACGTCTCGAGAGTGCACCTGCGACGGGAAGAATTTAGTGTGCGCGACGGGTCTTTTTGGTCCGGTGTCTGTTATATTCCAAAGAGCGCGGCACTGGCGGGGATCGCGCTAGAGTATAAGTTTTTCATCGAAAACGATCGCGAAAATGGCTGGGAGAATAGCGTCGCAAATCGTAGCCTGACGTTTACGCGCTCCTGGGTTGAAAGCCGCCGTGACACCACTATTCACTGGGTTTACTTCGATGAAGAAGCAACTCCAACTCGAGTGGACGATGGTGAAAGCATTCCACTCATTTTTCACCTCAATCAAAATTATCCCAATCCATTTAAGAGCCAAACCAGAATCAACTATCTGATCAACACCAGCTCTTTTGTCCGCTTGAAAGTATATGACGTTCATGGCCGGTTGACTGCAATTTTAGCGCAACGGCCTCAGCCGGCTGGCAGCCATTCCGTGGGATGGAACGGACAGCAGGAAGATGGGACGCCTGCGCCCTCGGGAATATACTTCATCCGGCTGGAAACCAATCAGGGGATGCAAACGCGCAAGGCGATTTTGTTGAAATAATTCGCCCCACCGCCCCACGATGAATCGTGGGGCTAGGAGGTGGAAGGGCGCTAAAGCGCCCTTGTGCGCTCATGTGCAAAACTAGTGAACTGTTACTGCGAAAATTATACTCTCCACCGTGTCATTCTGAAAGAATCTTGGTAAAAATGACCACTGTGCTTATGCTTCACAAGATTCTTTCTGAATGACATCCTGAGGTGCTCATAAAAACTAAGGTAACAGCGCTCTAGCCAGATAATTTGCCATCGGACGCATCCTGAGGAGACGAAGCCGCAATGAAACAAAAGCCGCTGGTGATTCTCGCTATCTTCATTCTCACCCTCGCCACCTCCTCCGCGCAGGACAACCCGCCAGCGTTCATGCAGGGCGCGGACGTGTCGTTCCTGGCCGAAATCGAAGACATGGGCGGCAAGTTTTACGAAAAGGGCGTCGACAAAGACGTGCTCGACCTCTTCAAAGCCCATGGTTTCAACTACGTGCGCTTGAAGATTTGGCATACGCCGCGCAAAAACTACAACAATTTGGAAAAAGTTCTGCGGACCGCGCAACGAGCAAAAGCCAAGGGCTTTCGCTTTCTGCTCAATTTCCATTATTCCGACTGGTGGGCGGATCCGCAGAAGCAAACAAAGCCTGCGGCCTGGAAAAATCTTTCGTTCGAGGTTTTGCAAGACAGCGTGGCGCTTTACACCCGGCGCGTGATCACGACGCTCAAGCGCCATCGCGTGCTTCCCGACATGGTGCAGATCGGGAATGAAATCACGCCCGGCATGCTTTGGGATGACGGCAAAGTGGGAGGCGAGTTCGACACCGCAGAGCAGTGGCACAAGCTCTCCAAGCTGATCGAGAGCGGCATTTCCGGCGTGCGGAGCAGCCTCGACTCGAGCGAGAACGTGCAAATCATGATTCACCTCGATCGCGGCGGCGATAACCAGGGCACGCGCTGGTTTTTTGACCATCTGCTAGCGCATGGCGTGCAATTCGACGTTATCGGATTGTCCTTCTATCCAAAATGGCACGGCACCTTCGACGACCTGAAGCGCAATTTGCACGACCTCGCCTCCCGCTATCCGCACGACCTCGTAATCGTTGAAACCGGATACCCCTGGACCCTGGAGTGGACCCAAAGAGGAGGTTTCGATCGCGACCGCAATATCTTCGGCCGGCAGAGTGATCTCCATCCCGGCTACTCCGCGAGCGTTGCCGGGCAGAAAGCCTTTCTCCAAGACTTGTTTCGCATCATTAAAGAAGTTCCAAATCAAAAAGGAAAGGGCTTATTTTACTGGGAGCCGGAATGGATTTCCGTGGCCGGTCTCGGTTCACATTGGGAAAACGTGGCGCTTTTCGATTTCAACGGCGAGGCGCTGGAGTCTTTGCAGGCTTTCGAGGATGAATGATGAATCCTAGCTTGACAATGTTAAGTTAAATCCGCGTCATCTCAAACTGTCATGCTGTAAGCATCTTCCCTAGATCTTGGTGCAGCCCTTTTGGGAGGATGCTTACAGCATGGCAGCCAACAGCGGCTTTGAGGGGTAACTTAACATTGCCAAGCTAGCCCTAGGTATGATTCCCACAAAACGACGGTTCCAAGAACGAATCACCTGAAGGTCACACGCATGAGCACCAACAAACATTGCTTCATCCTGGTCTTGATGTTCTCGCTTCATCATCAAAGCGGAAGCGCCGAGATAAAAGCCAGGAGCACGGAGAATTTCTGTAAGGGCTGGAAATTCCACATGGGCGACGTTGCAAACGGACAAGCGCCCGGCCTGGACGACGCCAAATGGCGACTGCTCGATCTCCCGCACGACTGGAGCATCGAAGGTGAATTCAGCAAAGACCATCCTGCCACGCCCAGCGGCGGCGCACTGCCGGGAGGCATCGGGTGGTATCGGAAGACGTTTGCCATTCCGGAGTCACAACGAGAGCGACTGGTCTTCATCGATTTTGACGGCGTATATTGCAACGGCGAGGTTTGGATCAACGGCCAGTACCTGGGCAAACGCCCTTATGGCTACAGCTCCTTTCGATACGAGCTGACGCCATATTTGAAGTATGGGAGCGAAAAAAACGTTTTGGCTGTCAAGGTCGACAATTCTCAGCAGCCCAATTCCCGCTGGTACTCCGGCTCGGGAATCTATCGGAACGTATGGCTGGTGACGACCGGCAATATTCACCTAGAGCACTGGGGCACTTTCGTGACCACGCCTTCCGTGAGTGCACAATCAGCCCAGGTCTCTATTCGAACCAAAGTGCGGAATACCTCGCCACAGGATCAGGCCGTGAGATTGACAACGGCCGTCTTTGATCCATCCGGAAAAAGAATTGAGGTTGCATCCTCCGAGCAAGTTGTGCCGAAGCAGGCAGTTTTTGAATTCAGTCAGAATCTCACGGTCAATAATCCCGGCTTATGGTCGATAGAAAGCCCCACTCTTTATCGCGCGGTTTCGCAAGTAGAGTGCCGTGGCAAGCTCAGCGATGTGTATGAGACGGCCTTTGGAATCCGCACCTTCACTTTCGACTTGGAGAAAGGTTTCATCCTGAACGACAAACCGGTGAAGATCAAGGGCGTGTGCAGTCATCATGATTTGGGTTGTCTGGGCGCCGCCCTCAACACCCGTGCGCTGGAACGCCAGTTGGAAATCTTGAAAGCCATGGGCTGCAATGGCATTCGCACCGCCCACAATCCTCCCGCGCCTGAATTGCTCGACCTTTGCGACAAGATGGGATTTATCGTGATGGACGAAGCCTTCGACATGTGGAAAAAGCAAAAGATTCCTTTTGACTATCATCTGCATTGGGACGAGTGGCACCAGCGCGACTTGGAAGATCTGGTCCTGCGCGATCGCAACCATCCCAGCGTTTTCATTTGGAGCATCGGCAACGAAGTGCGAGAGCAAGGCGACAGTACCGCTTCCACGCTGGTTAGAGCTTTGGCCGCGATCGTGAGAAACCTGGATGCGACTCGCCCGATCACGGCCGGCTGCGACCATCCCTGGCCGGGCAACAGTCTAATCAAGTCCGGCGCACTCGATCTTGTCGGCATCAACTATCACCATGAGGTGTTCGCGAATTTCCCCAAGACGTTCCCGGGTCAAAAATTCATCGGAACCGAAACCAGCTCGGCACTGGCGACGCGAGGATCTTATGACATGCCTTCAGATAAAATTCGCCGCTGGCCGCCGCGATGGGATTTGCCCTTGTTGGACGGCAACCCGGACTACACCTGTTCCGCCTATGACAATTGCAGCGCGCCATGGGGATCAACACACCAGGAAACCTGGCCCATCATCAAGAAGCACGACTTTCTTTCCGGTATGTTCATTTGGACCGGATTTGACTACCTTGGTGAGCCTACGCCGTACAGTTGGCCGGCGCGCAGCTCCTATTTCGGAGTCATCGATTTGGCCGGTTTTCCGAAAGATTCCTATTACTTGTATCAAAGCGAATGGACGGACAAGCCCGTTCTGCACATTTTTCCCCATTGGAATTGGAGCACCGGCGATACCATCGACGTTTGGGCTTATACGAACTATGAAGAAGTGGAATTGTTTGTAAACGAAACCTCCTACAGTGCAAAACAAAAAACCAATGACGTTTGCCAGTTGGTGTGGCGCGTGCCTTTTACAGCCGGCAACCTTAAGGCCATCGGCCGCGCACGGGGCAAACAATCCCTCACGCGTGAAATTAAAACTGCCGGGAAGCCGGAGCGCATCATTTTGGAGCCTGACCGCGACCGCATCAAAGCAGACGGCCTCGATCTTTCATTTATCACCGTGAAGGTCGTCGATGCCGCAGGAACATTGGCGCCGCGCGCGGACAACCTGATCAATTTTGAAATAATAGGAGAAGGCAAGATCATCGGAGTCGACAACGGATACCAGGCCAGCCATGAACCGTTTAAGGCGAATTATCGGAAGGCGTTCAATGGCATGTGTCTGGTGGTTTTGCAGTCGAGCGGAAAAGCTGGAAGCATTTCTCTAACCGCCTCTTCGGAAGGATTGAAGTCAGCCTCTGCCGGATTGCTCGCGAAATAACGGCGGCAATCTCAACGATCCCCCAAAGGAGAATCTATGCAGTCCATCCAACTGGCATTTCCAGACTGGCTCATCATTGCGATGTATTTTCTCGCTATCCTCGGAATCGGCGTTTATCTCAAGAGATATACTAAAGACGAGAGTGACTTCTTTCTCGCAGGACGAAGGAACAGCACCTGGGTCTCGGGGATTGCGTTTCTTTCCGCCAACCTCGGAGCGCTCGAGCTTTTAGGCATGACGGGAAACACGCTGCAGTACGGCATGTACGTCGCGCACTTTTATTGGATCGGCGCCATTCCTGCCATGGTGTTTCTCGGCATTTACATGATGCCCTTCTATTACAGCAGCAGAATCAAATCCGTTCCCGGCTATTTGAAGCTCCGGTTCGATGAAAAAACGCGCGTGCTGAACGCCATCGCTTTTGCCGTGATGACCCTGCTGGTTTCGGGCATCAACCTGTATGCGATGGCGTTGGTGTTGCGCACGTTTCTGGGATGGAATTGGGACGTGAGCATGTGGGTTTCGGCTGCGACCGTCGCTGCGTATATCACCATGAGCGGCTTGCTTTCGGCAATCTTTACGGAGATCATTCAGTTTTTTCTGATCTGGTTTGGCTTGTTTCTCGTGGCGGTTCTCGGCATTCTCGAAGCCGGCGGCATTCAGGAAGTTTTTGCCCGTGTTCCCACCTCTTTTTCAGCGCTCTGGTCGACCTCCGCAAATGCTGCCGATAACGGCATGCTCGTCACGTGGGGCGGTGTCGTGCTCGGCCTGGGTTTTGTTTTGTCTTTCGGATATTGGACCACGGATTTTCTCGTGGTCCAGCGCGCGATGGTCGCCAAAGACCTGCGCGCCGCGCGGCAAACGCCGATACTTGCCTCTTTCTTCAAAATGGCCATTCCTTTTCTGGTGATCGTGCCGGGATTGATTGCCTACATTCTTTCGCATGATCCCGCAAGCGGCTTTAAACTTTTGCAGGACGGCGGCGTCGTGAACTATGATTCCGCTCTTCCGCTGCTCGTGGTGCGATACTATCCCATTGGGCTCGTTGGCCTGGGAATCACCGCGCTGCTCGCCGGTTTCATGGCAGGACAGGCCGGCAACGTCAGCGCTTTTAACACCGTCTGGACGTACGATATTTATCAATCGCTATTCAAAAAGGAAGCCTCGAGCGAACATCTGATGTGG
Source organism: bacterium (assembly GCA_050732395.1). Lineage (GTDB taxonomy): Bacteria > Zhuqueibacterota > Zhuqueibacteria > Zhuqueibacterales > Zhuqueibacteraceae > JBIOXB01. The sequence continues at coordinate 1,045 of JBOHQX010000014.1, read as the reverse complement.
ATGGGGCGCGTAGCCACCATTGCCGGGGTCTTCATTAGCGTGGCGACGGCATATTGGGCGAAGAGCTTTCCCAGCATCATGGACTACATGCAAGCGATATTTTCCTGGGTAAATGCGCCCTTGTTCGCAACGATGTTGCTGGGAATGTTCGTACGGTGGATTACGCCGAACGGGGCCTTCTGGGGATTGCTGGCTGGCATGGGTTCATCTTTCGTTCTTTTTTTGGCGGTGAAATTCAACTGGATCGACAAGAGCCTTGTCACGCTGTCCAATGTAGCGAGCGACATGGCGGCGAACTTTTGGCGTGCATGGTGGGCGTGGCTCATCTGTTTCGTTGTGACCGTCGTCGTCAGCTTCGTGACCGTGCGCAAGCCGGATCAAGAGCTGGTCGGCCTGGTGAAGGGACTGACGAAAGAAGCAGCCGTGGAAAATGTGCCATTGTTTAAAACTCCTGAGTTTTACGCGCTACTCTCCTTGGTGGCGGTGATTGTTCTCAACGTCTACTTTTGGTAGTGTCAATCGTAAATCGTGACTATTCAGCTCAAAAAAGAAGTGTAAGCGGATTAAGCGGATTGAACGGAAGGTGATTCTGAAAAACAGATTTTGAAATCCGCTTTATCCGTTCAATCCGCTTACAAGAAATAGGAGCTGAATAGTAACCGTAAATCAATGGTTTGGAGAAACAAAATGAACGGCAAAATCGTGCACATGAAGCCCATCTGGTATTTTGTCGGACTGATACTGTTAGGCATGGGATCCGTGATATTTTTGACGGGCCTGTATCTGCTCTTCTTTGACGTGAAGACTGACACCGTGTTCGCAGAGCTGCATCCCAACATCTGGTGGGGAGCGGTCATGGTCATTGCCGGCGGAATTTTTTTCTTCCTCAACAGAAACCCAAGCGCCTAAGAGTCTATCCGGAAACCTCATTCTGTCATGCAGAAGGCATCTTGGTAGATTCGGCACCTAGGCCTGAAATCGGCACTGTGCCCGAGTCAACCAAGATCCCTGCGGGATGACATTTCAGGGTTTTCGGACAGGCTCT
>JBOHQX010000013.1:0-4940 GCA_050732395.1 bacterium | reverse complement strand
CCGAGCGTGACGATTCGCAATCGCCTGCAAGAGCTTGATCCGGCGCATGGTGAAGCCAGTCTCTATCGTACGCGCGATTTGGTGCCCTTGCATCTCATGCCCGATCTCAACAAAGGCCGAGTCGTCGTCACCAATTGGCACGTCTTCGAGCCGCAATCACCGCAAGCCGGCGGCGTCAGCGCAAGAGTGAACAAAGCCGGCATTCAGATACAGAAAAAAGAGTTTATACGAATTGGCAGCAAAACGACCACGGCGCGTGGTCAGCGCTATCTTACACCTGAAGAATTGCAGCGGCAGATCGATGCCGGCTTGCTTACGGTGCTGGATGAAGAGCGCGATAAGCAAGGCAATTTGAAGCGCGTGCAGGTAGAGTCTTTTCGCTACATCGAAAGCGATCATGCGTTGGTCAATCGCGTATTAAGTCGTGAAGTTGGCAATAAACAGAATATACTTGTCTTCAACGACGAAGCGCATCATGCCTATCGCATCCGTCGTCCCGAAGCGGAAGAAGAGGAAGACGATGTTTTCGGCGAAGAGGAAGAACGCGAAGAGTTTTTCAAAGAAGCCACGGTTTGGGTGGAGGGATTGGACAAAATTCACAAACTCAGGCGCATCAATTTTTGTGTCGACCTCTCAGCGACACCTTATTTTCTCGGGCGCGTGGGGCAAGACACCAATCGCACCTTTCCGTGGGTGGTGAGTGATTTCGGTTTGACAGATGCGATCGAGTCCGGTTTGGTGAAGATTCCGCAATTGGCGGTACGCGATACCACTGGCGCAGAGATACCGGGATACTTCAACATCTGGCATTGGATTCTGCCCAAGCTGACTTCCGCTGAACGCGGTGCAAAAAAGAGCAGTCCGAAACCGGAGGCCATTTTAAAATATGCGAATACTCCCATCGCGATGCTGGGCGGGCTTTGGGAACAGTTGCGTAAAGCGTGGGAACAGCGTCGCAATGATCCGCGTCCGCCGGTTTTCATTTTGGTTTGCAAAAACACCAAAATTGCGAAGGTGATGTACGAATGGCTTGCAGAAGACAAAAGGCCGGAAGGCATTCCCAAGATCGGCATCGAAGGCTTCCGTAATCAGAATGGCAAAGTCGTGACCATTCGTGTGGATTCGAAAGTTATTAACGAGACCGATACCGGCGAAGCCAAAAGTGATGAAGCCAAGTGGATGCGATTGACGCTTGACACGGTGGGCAAAACGGACTGGCCACGTGATCGGCAAGGTAGAACTATTTTTCCTGAAAGTTTTGAAGAGCTTGCCAAGAAACTCAACCGTTCATTTCACCCACCAGGACGTGACGTGCGCTGCATCGTCAGCGTCGGTATGTTGACGGAAGGTTGGGATTGTAACACCGTCACACACATTGTCGGCTTGCGGCCCTTCATGTCACAGTTGCTTTGTGAGCAAGTCGTGGGGCGCGGATTGAGAAGAACGAGCTACGAGGTTGGCGAAGACGGCAAGCTCGGCGAAGAAGTGGCTAAGATTTTTGGTGTGCCGTTTGAAATCATTCCCTTCAAAGCAAATGCAACCGGCAAAGCCACACCACCTCCCAAGCGTCATCATATTCATGCGATTCCCGAAAAAGCGCAATTTGAAATTCAGTTTCCGCGCGTGACGGGCTACCGTCAAGCTATTCGCAATCGCGTGACGATAAATTGGGAAACTGTTGCGCCATTGGTGCTTGATCCTCTCAAAATTCCGCCTGAAGTACAGATGAAGGCGGCGATTCCCAACAATCAAGGCCGGCCTTCTCTCACTGGCCCAGGGAAATTGGAGAACGTTGATCTCAACCCCTATCGTTCTGGCCGGCGTTTACAAGAACTTGTGTTCGAGCTGGCCGGAGATTTAACGCGCGACTATTGCTCGCAAGGCCGCAGCGAAGTACCAGCGCATGTGCTTTTCCCGCAGCTTGTCAAAATTGTTGAGCGCTATGTGAGCGAAAAGGTGAAGGTTGTGTCTCCGGGGCAATTGATAGATGTATTTCTTTCACCCTACTATGGCTGGATTATTGAACGATTGAAAAACGAAATCCACCCTGATACCTCACAAGGCGAAGCGCCGGAACTGCCAAATTATGAAAAAAATCGTGGACCTGGCACAACAGCAGAAGTGAATTTCTGGACGAGCCGAGATGTGCGTGAAGTTGTTCATAGCCACTTGAATTACGTCGTCGCCGATACCAAGCAATGGGAGCAATCCGCCGCGTACATAATTGACAACCATCCCGCCGTTGCAGCTTTTGTGAAGAACGCTGGATTGGGTTTTGCTATTCAGTATTTACACAATGGAGAAATGCATGATTATGTGCCAGATTTTATCATTCGGCTCAACGGAGAATCTCCACGCTATTTGGTTCTTGAAACGAAAGGCTATGATGAACTGGCTGAAGTCAAGGCGCAAGCCGCGCAACGATGGGTGAATGCTGTAAATGCCGATGGAAGTTATGGACGTTGGGATTATGCCATTGCGCGAAAACTGGAGGAAATCAAGGGACGGATAGAAGAGAAGATACTGTTTCTATGAAAAGCCTCAATTCGCCAGATTTCCATTCACCTTTGCTCGCTGATTGCGTTATTGCTCCCACGCCGCTTCGAGTAGGATTTCGATAACGGCTTCTTTATTAACACGAATCCGCTTGCCTTCCATTTTGCTCCTTCGACGGCGTGAGGAATAAATCTATCGCCTTCGATATGTCCTTTGGCCAATCCCGCCTTGGCGGGACGGAGCGTCCATAGCTTATCTGTTATAAACTTCAAAACCTTTCCTTTTGCACTTGCAAAGTGCATAGCCTGCACCATTACCTCAGTAACATCTGAAACAGGTCTTTCCATAAAATAGTTTTTACAGCTCCTGGCGCGTGGCCCGGAACAGAATCTTGTTCACGTCCACCTCTCCTCCGGCTGGCTCATGGCGAAGGCGACTGTCCGCGCAAATGAATCGGCAGGGATTGCCAACTTCTCGTAGAACTTGTGGATGCTCTCGGAGATGTCCGACTCGGTGATGCTGTCCGCCAGTTCCTTGGCGACCGCGCCCGGCGAGATGATCGTCGTCCGGATGTTGTAGGGTTTCACTTCCTGATTGCCTTTTTATTTGGCTATACTTGCCCAGCCACGCAAACCGGTACGCTTATTTAAGAAACGGATGACCAGTCAATCCAACCCCTTCTCCTTAAGAAATTTGGACAGAAGATCTGCGATTTCGATGTTGTTCAGATCCGACATCGGAAAGTGAGTGTTGCCGCGAATCCCTATCGCGGGCAAGTGCACGAGGGTGACGTTACCGCCCCGGCTGTTCACGGCGTCCCGCCATCTCTTCGCCATTTCGAAAAAAATACGCCACTGCTCCTGTCCCGGGTTTGCGCTCGGCTTCTCAGGGATGTTGTCGCCGTAATAGATGACGATCGGTATCTTCGTGAACACCATGAAGTCCGACACGGGCACGACGAGTGGCTTCAACTCTCTACCGCCGAGGTTCATACCCGGCGGCGCTTCCCCCTCGGGAAAAGGAAAGTCGAAGCCCGGCTCGTAAGAGGCGATGGCCCGGACATTTCTGTTCTTGATGGCCGTGCGCCAGCCCAGACCGCCGCTCTGCGAGTGGGTAACAAGGATGCCCGGCCCGATCTTGTCAAATAGGGCCGAGACTGCGTCTGCATTCACTTGGGCGTCGTACGGGCCGGTGTTGGGGATCATCTGCCGGAAGAACTGATTGAGCGCCTCTTGGTCGCGCGAGAACTGCACGCCCGGATAAAAGTCCGGCCAGGCGCCAATCCGGAAGATGCCGAACCAGAGCTGCTCATCGGGCGTGGCCGTGATGGCGATTGGCTGCGTGGCGCGCGCCGCACGGCCGCGCCGCGGCTGGTCGATTAGGTAGACCGGGAAGCGGCGGCGCAGGAAGATGTTCTGGAACCCCTCGCGCCCGTCCGGGGTGGTCTCCCACGTCTTCGCGGACTGCCCGTGGCCGTGCCAGAAGACGAGCGGAAGTTTCCGGGCGTTTGCCGGGACCTGATAGAAGACGTAAGCGTGATCGCCGTGCAACGTCTGCCCGGCGGGATCGGTGCCGGCGGGGTTGTACGCTCCCTGCTTGATGGGGTCGAAAGTGCCGGGAGCGGTGGTGACTGACCCGCCGACTGCGAAGCTGCCTTGCTCCTGGATCATCAGCGGCTCTTGCCCGCTCTTTTTGGTTTCTTGTGCGCTTGCTGAAGTAAAAAGGGAGGCTGCGATCAGCCAGAGCTCGATGAAAGACTTCCGATGCTTGCTGCTCATAGAATTTGCCTCTTGCCGTTTATGGTGCTGTTACGGGCCAAGCAGCCTGGTGAACGACAGCGAGCCTAACTTCCAAGTACCGCTTTGCTGCACATACACCTCTGTGACCATGAATGGATTGGTGACCTCATTGCCGCCAACAACGGCTAACAAAGTGATTCTGTTTAAAAGGATGGCAGTATTACCAGTGATATTCACTGACACTTCATGGATATCCGCTTTCTTATAATGAATACCCCCAGACGCAATGATATTGAGTTCTTGTTCTTTCCCCCAACTTCCTCCCATATGAACGAAAACAGATTTTTCATGGAAGAGAGCCGCTAGTGTGTCCACTTTTTTATCCGACATCCATTGCCACTTCTCTCTGGAAAGATCAATGATCTGCTGTTCTACATTCGTGCTACTTGTTGCAGGTGGATTTATGCTATTGTACGCTTCACCAGTTACCCGTTCTAACCATTTGGTTGGTTGATTCCCAGTGATGCCCAAATAGGCAAAATCGCTATTAGATGCGGCGGCATGCCAATGCTCTACCCCGGGAAGGCATTTGATCACCTCCCCTTTGCGCACAATTTGCACGGCCTTACCTCTTTCCTGATAATAGCCGACACCCTGAGTGATCAGTAATTGCTGGCCCGCAGGATGCATATGCCAATCCAGTTT
>JBOHQX010000012.1:0-40609 GCA_050732395.1 bacterium | reverse complement strand
GTCTTAACATCAAGCTATAATCATGTCATCCCTTCGGGATTAAGAAGCAGAAGATCAGTTACAAAAGAGATCACATGTATTCCAAATGTAGAATACGTCACCGAATTTACGAGGCAGGGCACTTAGCAAGGCCTCCACTTTGCGGAAGTTTTGGCGCCCGTAATAATGTCCGCTCAGCTCGGAACGTAAGGCGTCAGCCTCTTGCCACGATTCCGCCGCGTCAAAATGCGCAATCGCATTCCAGTCATCACTTAGCAATTGTGTTAAATGGCTGCCGGCGTGGCGCCAATATTTCCCCAGTTGTACATGCGCGTGCTGCCGCTCTTTTTGCGGTAAGTTATCGACCTTTAGCAGCTCGACCACTAACGGTGGCACACGGTAAGTGGGCAGAGGCAAGTCCGCCGAGTCTGCGGTTTCCAACAGGCTAAAACCGGCCAACCGGTCAAGAGTCTGGGCCAGTGCCTCTTCTTCCTGCCACAACAGATGCAGAGCATCAACGAACACTGGCAGGGTTTCCAAGCCGAGATGCTGCAGCAGTTTTTTTTCCGCTGACCGTAGTTGTACGAGCAACTCGTCAAACAGCAGGTTGCGGCGCATGGCTTCAATCATCAACTCGCGTTCCGCGCCGTAGAGATTCGTTGGCGGCCGCAGCCCCTGAACTTTACGCTGCATTTCGGGCCAAGTTTGCTCCGGCGCCGTCAGCAAACCGGCGAGCCATTCCACGCTGCGAAAGTTACCGCCAAACGTGCGGTAGATTTGCTTCTTATCCTCGCTGGTAAGATTGCTTGGCCAGGACCAGTTCTGCATGAAGCGTAGCATATCGCCAGGACTCGCATCGGGTAAATCGGCAAAGGCAACCTGATGCAGCGTATCGCTGTGCACGGGATACCGGCAGGTGAACAGCGACCATACCCCGTGTCCGGCTGCGATTAGAGCTGCTAAAAGCTGCTCGGTCGTGGAATACTCCGGCAAAAAGCGGTGCCGAGATCCCTCGGGGGAAAGTTCCAGGCAAGTTTCGAGGTTATCAAAAATGAGCAGGCAAGGTTGGTGATGGGCAATGATATTGAGCATGAACGGCAGGCGACGATGCGGCTCAACCAGGGCTTGATGCTTTGCCAAATCTTTTCGTTTGGCTGCTTGGTCAAATGCCGGCCAGAGCTGTTCTTCCACAATCTCCGGCCGGAACGGCGCAACAAAAGCGAAGAGCTGCAAGTCGGGCATTTGGTGGCGCAAACGCAAGGCAAAATGGCCAACGAGCGCCGTCTTGCCCACGCCGCCCAGGCCGCTGAACCACAAGTGCCTGGTCTTGCCCGTGGCCCAATCGCGAAAGTAGCGCCGCATGGCCGCGCGCCGACCGACAAAACCTGCGCGCGTTACCAACAGCCCGCCGATCTGAATTTTTTCCACATGCTCGACCGGTTGCGCTTGGATCTGCAAGCCGCGATCGACAAGGGCAAAAGCTGGCTTGCGTGAATACAAGACCGGCACACTCCATTGCACCGACGTATCCTCTTGCGGCAGAGTCTGTCGCGCTTCCAGCAGCGCGCGATCAATGTCTTTTCCCGTGGCCAGGGCATGATAAAAGTGTCCGGCAAAGTTAGTGGCCGCACGATCGGCAACCGAGCGGCGCATGCCAACGACGTGGGGTACACCCTCTTGGAGCAACGCCTGCGCAAATCCTGGCAGTGCGCGCTGAGTGTCGGGTTGCGCGGTTTGGCAGGCAGAAAGAAACACCAGAGGCGGCGCGTGCACACTTTTTTTCAGGGCCTCACTCAGCAGTTCGCCGGGAGTGACGGGACGGCCGCGACCGGTTTGCGCCTGCTCAAACAGCAAAAGAGGCTCACCACGTTCGGGCAAGAGCCCGTGCATGCTCAAATGCACGGCGTGATATTCGTTCTGCTCCAACCATTTTTGCAGGGTTTCGAGCGTGCCGTCCTCGGCCACGTCAATTTTTACCCAACCGCGGCATAGCGCATCGTCAAGCTGCTCGAACAGGAAATTTTGCTCGGTTTCAAAATCGAGCCGGGATTGTTCCGGATCCAAATCTTCGGGCGAGGAAATGAAAAGCAACAGCCGCAGCGGCAGGCTGGTGGCGGCAGGCGCCGTTTGTTCGGGCAATTGCCATCGCCGTAGCAGGGTGAAATTTGCATTGCGGCTGAGAAAGCACAGGCGGGGGTCAGCGTGAAAGGCAAGCTCCCAAGGCAGCGCCTGCAAATTGGCCTGCGCCGCAAGTATTTGCAAACGCACATGAGTGCCGGCGGCCAGGGCCTGCTCGCGCAGCGCGAGAAGCGTTTCCATTCCACCATCGACGCCGGCCACCAACGCTTCCCAGAGATGCGTGCCGAGCGCGAGGAGCTGCTGGGCAGAAACCGGCTCACGATTTTCGAGGCGATGATCAAACTCCGCGGCAAGGCGGTAAAGAACTTTCTCATTCTGAGAAGGTATGGAAGGCCGAATGAGAAGATCGACGGGCATCCTGCATTTCCCCAAAGTTATTGTTTCCGGCTGGTCACGCTGGGAATTCTGGCACCACGAAGTATGTACTCACCGGCCAATAAGCGGCGCGGCACTGTCACCACCAGTGGAGTACCGCACTCCGGGCAAGTGACCACGATTTCTTCCTCGCCTTCTTTTTCAGATTTGGGCGTGGCGCTGAGATGAAACGACATGCGGCATTGTGCGCAGGTGGTTTGCAAAACGACTTTCTTGGATTCGGAAGAGGCCATTTTCAACCCCGACTCTGTACGATTAGGAGAGTGTCGAAAAACTTTATCATCCTGTCATTTCTGCGAGGGCAACGATTCTTTCGGCGCAATTTGTTTGGCTTTTTTGAACACAGATGACGCAGATGACGCTGAATAAAAAATCTGCGTCATCTACGTTCAAAACAATGGAAACGTTGCTAAAAACAGCCCGTGAGATTCGCTGGGAATCAGAATTGATTGGCTGCCAGCAACAAACCCGTGCCAAAGGCCAGTGCCGCCAGCAGCAATAAGGTCCATTTCACCCGGCGCGCGATTTCAAACTTGCGACGGATGGCCTGCGCCGACCGCTGGGTGTGGCGATACGGCAGCGGGAAAAACACCAAAATTGCGAAAAATGCGCTCGCACCCCACAACAGGAAGGGTTGGGTCAAGAGCGAACCCGCCAGCTCTGGCTTCACTGCGAGCTTGACTTGCCAGCCGGCCAGCACCAAACCGGCAACCGCGCCGATGGCGCCGATCAAATATCTCGCCGTGTCTTCGATGCGTCCGAGGCTGGCGGCAAACTCCTCGCGCGCCAGTTTGAGGTAGAACAACTCCTCCTCCCTGGCAACCCGGCTTTCTACTTCCAGAACTGGTTCATTCATCACCGCGCTCCCAAACTTAACCTGACAGCGGAAATATGCGAGGTGAAATCTTCACTTTCAAGAGATTATTGGCTGGCGAGGCGAAAAATACAAAATGTTTATTTGCATGTCCTAACGAGGTTCGAAGGAGAGATTTCCCCTGCGGACAAACCGCAGCCAGATAGAAAAGTATATACGGAAACGAAAAAGCGCAAAGAAAACTCTGCGTTTCCTTTGCGCCTCTGCGCTTTTGCGTGAAGTCATTTAGCGCCTGCAACAGCGCTGAACAAGATTCCTCCTGAATGACAGGCTCTTTTTGTTTCAGCAAGACTCAACAAACACTCACTTCGTTTGCAGCGCAAACAGGTTCGCTCGATTGGTCACATACAGCACGCCGTTGTGTGCCACCGGCGTGGTGTAAACCGCGCTGCCCATGTTGACTTCGTGCAACAATTCCATTTGCTTGCCGGTTTTGAGCACGGCAACGTCGCCGTCTTCATCACCGATGTAGACCTTGCCGTCGGCCACCATGGGTGAGCCCCAAATCGCGGCAAAGGTGTCATACTTCCAATACTGCTCGCCGGTCTTGGCATCGAAGCAATAAACAAAGCCGCTGAGATCGGCCGTGTACAGCAGGCCGTCCACTATCGCGACTGTGGACATCGTGCGATTGAAATCTTTATAGCCGCGATGCCAGACGACTGCGGTCTTGGTGACGTCGCCCTTTTGCGTCGCATCGATCGCGTACAAGTGGCTGATACCCTCGCCGTGTTCCGGATCCTGGCCGAGGCCGACAAAAACTTTATTGTCGTAAATCACCGGTGTCGCGATGAAATCGCTCTTCGTGCCGGAGCCGCCCAGCTCATAAAATGCTTCCGGGGGGTTACAGGTGAATTTCCAAATGAGCTTGCCGGTGGTGGGCTCCAATGAATACAGCACGCCATCGCCACCCGGAAACACAACTTGAGGCACGCCATTGATCACGCTGTACGCGGGATTCGACCACTGGCCGTGCATGATGTTCGTGCCCGGAGAATTATCCTGCCACACCAGCTTGCCGGTGTTTTTGTTCACAGCGATGAAGCTGGGCGCCTCGGGCGAAGGTATATGGATATGGCCTTCGTCGACACCGTTGGCGGTGACGATGAAAAGCAAATCTCCAACGGCTATGGGCGAGCACACCGCAAGATTGTGCGGAAACACGTCCAACTCGCCGATCATGTCGTATTTCCAAATCACATCCGCATCGATCGCACTGGTGTCGGTTTCACTCTTGAAGGTACCGTCATTTTCGCCGTCGAGAAAACCTTCGGCGTCCAAACAGACCACTTCGGCGCGATTGGACACATAATAGAGCCGGTCGCCTTCGACAAACGGGCTGGAGCACACGCCTTGCATCGGCCAGTCATTCACGCGGCCAGCCGCGAGCTTGGTAGAAGTCGCCTGCCACAAAAACTTGCCATCGGATTCGCGAAAACACATGACCACACCCCGATCGCCACCGAGCCTGGGATTGCGGCGGCCCTCGTTATTTGTGCCGACAAAAATCTTGCCGCCGCTGATAATGGGATTGCCATACGTTTGCGAGCCCAAAGTGGCGGTCCATTTGATATTCAAACCCGAGCTTGGATCCCATTGCGCGGGTAGATTTTTTTCGCCGGAGATCATGTTGCGCTCGGTCGTGCCACCCCACATTGCCGATTCCGCGGAGTAAAAACCGATCGTGCACAGCGTGAGCGCAGCGATGATCAAGCGGGTGTATTTGATCATTTTCGCACGGCAGGTATTCTGGCTGAACATTATTTGCTCCTCATGATCTTGATATTGTCATAATAAATGTCGGACGGCGAGTAACCGTACAAGCCCGGGCTGCCTTCGTAATTGGGCAAATCATCTTCCAACGTGATGGTCCAGGCCTCAGGTTCCCGCTCTGCTTTCGGCCAAACCTTGCCTTTGATTGTCGCTTTCTTCCCGGCTAAATCAACTTGCAGCTTCATCGTGTACCAAACTTCCGGATCCCATTTGAATTCGACATTTTTGGACTCCAACAATTCCGCGCCCCACGTGCGAATTTGCAGGCGCTGCGATACGCCCATCAAGTCGAGCGTATAGCGATAGGCGTTCAATCCGATATCTGGCAGTTGGCGTTTCTTCGTGCCCAACAAATCAATCTGGATGGCATAGCCTTTCATCCCTTCAGGGCCGAGAAAAATATCCGAACGATTCAATCCGGCAGCGGCGGGCGGCTTTACCAGGACTTTGTTGCCGTTCTTCGTTTGCACGGAAAATTTATTGGCGGCGCCGACAAAATATGCCGGTACTTTCCCTTCTTCGGTAGATTCAAAATCTTCCTGCCAGGCCATATCGGCGATCACACGCACGCGTGCAGTGCCTTTAAGATTCTCAAAAGCCGCCGTCACGGCTCCCGCTTGCATGCCTTTGGCTTTATCGAAAGTGAATTCGCCATTTTTGCCAGCCAACGCTGCCATCTCCGTCGTCCATCCTGCATTCACTTCGCGCAGAAACCGGCCATGTTCATCAAACGCACGCGCGCGGAACTTGACTTTTTGGCCAGGGGCTATGAGAACTTCCGCTGGCACAATTTGAAGATGAGCAGGCGCAGCGTGGTTTGTTGCGGGCTCATGCAACACCATTGGAGCGGGTGGACTCATTTTGAACGGCGCGCTCTTGTCGCCCAGACAATAAATTCCGCTTTCCGAAGTGAAGTATACGCGTTGATAAGCGATCGCAGGAGAGCCGTACATTTCTGCGTAGCGGCCGTCTTTCACGGTGATTTTTTCAGCGTCCAGAGATTCGCATTGGTCCGCTTCCGGCTTGAGAATATGAAACCAACCATTCACTTCGGTCGCGTAGATTTTGCCGTCCGCCCACACTGGCGAGCCTTTGCCAACCGTGCCAAGATTGTATTGCCAGTGGCGCTTGCCGTCGTTCGCATCCAAGCAAATCAGATTGCCGGAATTGTCCACCAAGTACAGACGGCCGTCGTGCAGCATGGGCGAAGGATAGCCCACTTCACAATTGTCGTAACGCCAAATTTCATGCGTTTTGGTGACGTCGCCTTTGCCCGTGCCATCGATGCACACGACCCGGCCCATTGCGGTGTTATCGAGATTTTCCTCGCTGTGCATCGCATACACGCGATTGCCCTCGACCACGACGGAAGAATTGATCGCTGCTTTCGACAATTTGAATTCCCAGGCTTTTTCGCCGGTGCGCGCTTTCATCGCGAGAATCGCACCGTCGCCGCCGCCGGCAATGACCAGGCGTTCGCCGTTGATCACCGCGACAACAGGGGTCGAATAATTGGTATCAAGCGGCCTGCTACCAGGCTCGGATTCCCAAATCAACTCCCCTGTACGTTTATCGAATGCGAAGAAGCGATGCCCCATTGCGGTTTGATTGCCCCAGCCCGTGTTGAGGAAACTGATGATGACAAGATTCTCATCAACCAGTGGCGTTTGCGTGCGACCGCCATAGCCGGAGAAACGGCCGAATTCTTCCGTCAAAGAGCGCGACCACAAAATCTTGCCGTCACGATTGTAACCATAAAGCATGCCGCCGACGCCGTAGGCATACACGTTCCCCGTTTCCGGGTCGCCTGCCAAACAACTCCATCCCACGCGATTGAAAGGAACGGTCGTGAGAAACACATTAAAGCGATGCTCCCAAAGCTGCTTGCCTATCGCCGCGTCGAAACAAGCCACCACCTCCTGCCGCGTCAAACCTTCGCCCGCACGGCCGATCACATAAACCCGGCCGTTCATAACCACCGGTGTCGAACGGCCAATGAAATCGGCTCTCCAAATCAGATTCTCACCATCGACCGACCACGTCGAAACCAATCCGGTTTCCTTCGATACCCCGGTTTGCTGCGGACCGCGCCAGCTCGGCCAATCCGAAGCCCGGGCATGGTCAACTTCCTCACCGAGATACAAAAACAAGATGAAAGCGATGATACGATACATTTTGCCACACTCCATTCACTTGACCTCAATTCTTCTTTGGGACAAACAGCTCACTCCCAGCGTACAGACCTTATCCTTGTTAGGACGATTGTACATGCGTTTCGTTGCACCACCACTGCCGCATACGTGGCAAAATTGCAAAACCTTTTCAGGAAAGTCAAGTCGAAGAAAGCCTGAGTGGCAACCGCGCGGATAGGTGGTGCCGAAGGCACACTGCTTGCAATCCCGCAACGGTGGAGCCGCGCAACGTGCCGTCATCATGCTAAGGCATTGCCCTTGACAATTGTGTTCAGCGCACCAGCCATTCTTCGTTTTTTGACCTCCTGATATTTCTATCAACAATCATCATTGCCGTTCTGCAAACGCGCCCATGTAACAGTACAATTTCAATGTATTTTTTTTTCCATCTTTGCACAATTGCCGGGCAGGGGTGCTTTCGGCAAGGCGCTTTTCCCGCCTGAGTATTTCAACGCCTTCACGGACGAATCATTCCACCTCGTTCATCTTCTAAAACTCAATTAAGCGCGAATGATCGCCGCTTCAGGGAAACAAAGGGCGGCAAGGACGAGGCACTCAGTTATCTGAAAGGGTAGTCACGTGACGCAATCTGACATTTCCGCAGTAGGATTTCCCGCCTTCACCCCGAAAATCAGCCACGATATCGCATCAAATTCCCGCTCCCCGCGGCGCACTGACCGGCAAAGGGGCATTGTTGAGGCAATACGGTCGATGGTCTGCAGACTGTGCGTTCTGGCTGTCATTTTATGCTTGAGTGCATCGATGGTCCAGGCACAAGCCGTGGGCACCGTTCTCTCAACAAACACCGAATCGGATTTCAGCAAATCCAACCAGAGCAAAGTGTTTTATCACGACGGCAAATGGTGGGCGATCGCGGTCTTGAGCGGTGCCTCCGACTGGTATATTTGGCAATTCGACGCGAACGCAGGACTGTGGAATTCCACCGTTCTGGTGCATACTTCTTCTTCGCGACGCCCGGATGCCGTGCTCGATGCTGCCAACAATCGTCTTTACGTTTTCCTATCCAACAGCTCCAAATCCGAAATCAACCGCTATTCTTACAGCGGCGGCACCTGGGTTTTGGATTCCGGTTTTCCGGTGAGCTTGAGCGATTTTCCCGACAGCGGCAGCTCGGATCCCATTAGCCTGGTGCAAGCGAAGAACGGCAACCTTTGGATCTTTCGCATGACGGGCAACACGCTCCAGGCGAAAAAATCCTCGAACAATGGCAGCACGTGGACAGGTATCATCACGGTGAAAACCGGCTTGACCACTGCAACCGGCACCGCGGACGGCGTTGCTTTCACCAATTCCTCTTCGGAGAATTGCGTGGGTGTGGCTTATGCAGAAACGAACGTTGCGGGCAGCCGATTCGGATTTCTGGTACATCGCGATAGCGAGGCAGACAACGTCTGGGCGGATGAAACGAGCTCCTTGACTTTTGCTGCGGGCGAGCGCGCTACCAATGAGCTCTCAGTGACTGCTGACAACGGAAACAATGTTTACCTCCTGACGCAAAATGCCAATGCCACCGGCTCTGCTCCGCGCAATACTTTATACAAGCGCAGCCCGGCCGGAACGTGGCAAGGCCTTGCGGTCAACACCGCGGCGACGTGGACAAATCCTGCATTAGCCGTGGACAACGGCCATAACGTTTTGTACGTCATGGGCATCAACACCGCGAATGGCCAGGCTGAATATAAAAGCTGCGCCCTCGGCCAAGAAGCAAATTTGGCGACTGCTTCGCCTACGACCCTGTTTACCAATGGAACTTCTTCGAATGAATTCACCGATTTGAGCGTGCCCTCACGGGGCAACCTGGGCGCAGTCGCGGAGCTGATGGTTTGTGCAGCCAACCAGGATGACGAACATATCTGGTATCATCGCATTGCATTCGGCGGCGGTTCTACTCCTCTCATCGTGGGTACCATTACGGCTTCGCCGAACGAAGCGAATGCCACCGCCGCCTATACGATTCCGATCACGCTGGGTAGCGCTGGCGCATTGGCCGCAGGAACCGGCACGATTTCGATCCAGTTCCCCGACAACACTTTTGTTCCAAACAGCATCAGCGCCAGCGCCGTCACGATCAATGGCACGGCGGCAACGACTGTCATTGCCAATAGCGCCACGCGGGAATTGACAATCACGACGCCCGTGACTCTGGGGAACAGCGCGAATGTCTCAATCGTGCTGACCCTGGGCGCCGGGTTGTTGAATCCTTCGCTATCCGGCAACAAAACATTGTCGGTATGGACGAGCACGGAACTGGCACACGTCACTTCGCCGAATTATGCCATTGCACCGGCGACCACGACTGTGTCGGCTGCCACGGTCACCCCGAGCCCGAACTTGATAAACGCGGCCGCGACCTATACCCTCGGCTTCAACCTCGGCGCGCGTGGCCGTTTGATCGCCGGCAGCAGCACGATCACGATTACTTTCAATAATGCTACCACCGTGAGCAATGGCAGCATTACCGGCGCACAGATCAATGGCGTCAATGCGAGCGCGTCCGGCAACAGTGCGGCGAAGACGGTCATACTCACCGTTCCGGCATCCTTGAGTCTTGGCAATGGCGCAGCAACAACGATCAGTCTCCCCTCTACGGCGATTGCCAACCCTGCTATCGCGGGCAGTTACACACTCACGGTCGCAACCAGCGTCGAGACCACGCCAACAACCTCCACGTCATATGTCATCTCGAGCAGCGCTTCTTTGACCATCGGGGCGATCACGCTTTCCAGCAACGAAGCCAACACCAACGCGAGCTACACCATTCCATTGTCATTGGGTACGAGCGGTGCTTTGAGCGCGGGCAGCGGCACGATTGGCGTTCAGTTTCCCAACAATACCTTTGTGCCGGGCGTGATTGCTCCAAATCAAGTCACCGTCGGAGGCGTTGCGGCGAGCGTCGTAACGGCGAACAGCAGCACCCGCGAAGTAACCGTAACGGTGCCCGCCAACCTGGCGGGAGGCGCCAATGTGAGCTTGGTTTTCAACGCCGCGGCCGCTCTGTTGAATCCTTCCGCTGCCGGAAATTATTCTTTGCAGGCGTGGAGCAGCGCCGAGCCTACGCATGTCGCTTCACCACTGTATGCAATTAATGCGGCGACGACAACGGTGACGGCCGCCAATGTCACACCCAATCCGAATACCACAAGCCAGGCCTCTGCACATACCATTTCATTCAATCTCGGTGCGCACGGCCGCTTGATTGCAGGCAGCAGCACAGTCATCATCACTTTCAATAGCTCGACCGTCGTCAGCAACGGGAGTATCAGCGGCGCGCAGGTCAACGGTACCAATGCCGTCGCGAGCGGCAGTAGCGTCAACAAAACCGTCACGCTTACGGTGCCAGCCGCATTGAATCTCGGCAACAGCGCCGCGGTCACGGTTTTGCTGCCTGCGGCTGCGATCACCAATCCCGCCACGGCGGGCAATTACACGCTGACCGTTGCCACGAGTGTCGAGACGGCGCCGGTGACTTCCAATGCTTATTCCATTTCGCCGTTGATCTTCTTCACGGTAGGAACAGTTTCTCTCTCAACACACGAAGCCAATAGCAACGCCAGCTACACGATTCCCTTGACCCTGGGGAGCAGCGGCGCTTTGAATGCGGGCAGCGGCACGCTCACCATCCAATTTCCGGATAACACCTTCGTTCCCGGCAGCATCGCTACGAATCAAATAACGGTCAATGGCGTTGCGGCAAACAACGTTTCCGCCAACAGCGCTACACGCGAAGTTACTGTGACCGTGCCCGGCAATCTGGCCGGCGGTGCCAGTGTAAGCTTGGTGTTCAACACAGGGGCTGGATTGTTGAATCCTTCCCTTGCCGGCAATTATTCTCTGCAAGCATGGAGCAGCGCCGAGGTCACGCATATTGCCTCGCCGACGTATGCAATTGGCCCCGCGCTCACGACCGTATCGGTCGCCACGGTCACGCCCAATCCCAACACCACCAACAGCGCCGCCGCCTATAACGTTGCATTCAATCTTGGTGCGCACGGGCGCCTGGTTGCGGGCAGCAGCACGATCACTGTTACTTTCAATAGTGCCACGGCGGTGGCCAACGGCAGCATCAGCGGCGCACAAATCAACGGCGTCAATGCGACCGCGACCGGCAATAGTGCCAGCAAAACGGCTACACTCACGGTGCCTGCGTCGGTGAACCTTGGCAATAGTGCAGCGGTTACCGTCAGTCTCCCTTCAACTGCGATCACAAACCCTGCAACCAGCGGCTATTATACACTTATGAACGCCACGAGCGTTGAAGCCACGCAGGTCGTTTCGAACGTCTACTCGATCCAAGGCAGCGGTGCACCTCCCCCCGGTGACGCCGCGCTGGTTACCGGTACCGGCGCCGACTTTGACAAACCGCATCAAAGCCGGGTATTTTATCACGACAGCCAGTGGTGGCTCACTGCACTCAAGAAGAGTGACAACACCTGGAAGCTCTGGAAGTTCAACGGTACGAGCTGGATCGAGCAACTGCAAGTCGCAAGCACCAGAGCCTCGCGCCCGGATTGCTTCGTCGACAATGCGAACAACAAGCTTTACATCTTTGTCTCACATAATTCGCAATCCACCTTTCTGCGTTTGAGTTACAGCGCCGGCGCGTGGAGCATGGATGCGGGCTATCCCGCCAATGTGCCGAGTTTCACCCATTCCGGCGAGTACTCCATCAGCTTCTCGCGGGCGAAGAACGGCGAGCTTTGGGCATTTCGTGCTTCGGGCGCCCAAGTTGAAGGCATTGTTTCCGTCAACGAAGGACAGGCCTGGTCGGGCGTCATCACGGTGAAGAGCGGGACGAACAATGAGGCCGTCGCAGACTGCCACGCGTTTTCTACGGGCAGCGGCGACTTCATGGGCGTGTGCTATTCGGAGAATTCCACGGCTAATTCGCTCGTGGGATTTCTTCGCCACCAGGATGGCGCGAGCCAATCCTCATGGACGGACGAGACCTCTCTGTTGCCGCCCTACAGCGGAACGCAATCAGACGATCACATCAACATGGCAGTCGCCAATGACGGCACGGTTTATCTGATCACCAAAACGGACGGCGGCGGCAATACGATTGTCGACAACGGTCTTTATAAACGCTCTACCGGCGGAACCTGGCAATTATTCGCCGTCAATCGCGGCGGCGGCTGGACGCGGCCCGCGCTCGGCATCGATCAAAGCAGCAGTCAAATCTATGCTTTCGGCACGCCCGAGGGCACTGACAAATTAGGTTACTTGAAAAGAGTCGCTTTGGGCAGCGAAAGCCTGCTTGAGAATGCCACGCAATTGACCGTATTCCAAGGCGGCAGCAATAGCTTCGTCAACCTCTCCGTGGCGCAAAACAACCACACCGCGGCCAGCGGGATGATGGTGACGGTTGAGGACGACGTTGGCGAACAAATCTGGTACAACCTTTTGAATCTGGGCGGCGGCTCTTCACCGACACCACTGGTGGTGAATAGCGCCGTAGTATCTCCCAACACCGCGGGTTTGAATGGGGCCTATACCATTGGACTGACCCTAGGATCGCAGGGTGGTCTCAGCGCCGGCAGCGGAACGATTACGGTAACATGGCCAGCCGGAACGATCATTCCGCCCTCCATGTCAACCACAGCCGTGACGGTCAATGGCAGCAATGCCGCCGGCGTGACCACCACTCCGGCCACCCGGCGCGCAGTTGTCACCGTGCCCGGCAACCTGGCCAACAGCGCCAGTGTGACGCTCGCGTTCAGCGCAAGTGCGAGTATCATCAATCCCAGTGTTGGTACTTACAGCTTGCAGGTGCAAACCAGCGCGCAGCCAACGGACGTGAATTCGCCGAACTACAACTTGCAAGCGACCACCCCCGTAACCGTAAGCAACATCACGGTACTGCCGAATACCCCGTCGCAAGTGGCAGCATATACAATTCCTATTACATTGGGCAGCACCGGTGCTTTAACGGGCGGGAGCAGCACGATCACGGTGAAGTGGCCGGGTGATACCAATATCCCCGCCAGTATCGCGACCGCAAATGTTACGATTAATGGGAACGACGCGGCAGGCGTAACAACCAATACGGGACTGCAGCAAGCGGTTGTCACGGTGCCGAGTAATCTCATCAACAATGCCAGCGTCTCACTGGAGTTCGCGGCGGGCGCGAGCATCATGAATCCTACCACCGCCGGCAACTACACCTTGCAAGTTCAAACTACTGCACAGCCGGTGAATGCAAATTCCCCGAGCTACACGATCACTGTGCCCGGGGGCTCGTCCTTAACCGTCGGCAACATCGGAGTGGCTCCAGACACCGTCAATCGTATTGCGAGCTACAATATTCCGATTGTTTTGGGCAGCACAGGCGCACTTACCGGCGGTAGCGGCACGATCACCGTAACCTGGCCGTTCAACACGCAAATACCGGGCAGTATCAGTAATACCCAGGTCACCGTCAATGGTAGTGCCGCAGCCATCGTTTCCACCGTACCGGCTGCCCGGCAGGCGATCGTCACGGTGCCTGCCAATCTCGCCAATAATGCAAATGTGACATTGCTCTTTAGCAGCGGCACTGGCCTCACTAATCCGTCCACAGCCGGGGACTATGCCGTGCAGGCGCACACAAGCGCCGAACCGGCGAACGTGAATTCGCCGAATTACACTATCAATGCTGCCGCACCGCCTTCCAACCCCAACGGGTCCAGTGTGGCCGCCGCGACGGACGCCAATTTGGAAAAATCCAATCAAAGCAAGGCATTCCACTTCGGGAACAAATGGTGGCTCATTGCATTTGATGCAGGAAAACAGGATTGGCATTTGTGGAAGTACTCGAGTGGAGCCTGGACACGTGGCCTGCAGGTCGAAACCCGCGTTGCAGTGCGCATTGACGCCGTGCTCGACTCCACCAACGGCCGCTTATACTACGTCAGCTCGCACATAAATGCGACCCAGGTCGGCCGCTTGCTTTACAACGGCACCGGATGGATACAGGAAATGGCGTTGGTATCTGTTGCCGGATTCGGCCAAGGCAGTGGCGCCAATGCCGTCAGCATGGCGCGCGGGCAAAACGGGCAATTGTGGTTGTTCCGCGTCAACGGCACAGCGCTAGAAGCCAAGGTTTCCTCGGACAATGGCCAGACCTGGTCGGCTACAATCGTCCTGAAATCGGGTATAACCGGCAATGGCGGCAACACCGATGGCTTGACGTTTACCGCCAACGGCAATCGGGTCGGCGTATTTTACGGGATGGCTTCCGGTACTGGTGGCGTGGCGTATGGCTTTCTGCACCATCTCGATGGAGACGCGAATTCGACATGGACGGACGAAAGTGCGAGCTTGACATTCTTTGCCAACGAAAGAGGCAACAACCTACTCCATGCACAAGCGGCAAAAGACGGGCGTTTATTCTTGGTAACGCGTAACAGCAAGACCGGTGCTGCGAATGCCACGCAGAACACGCTCTATACCCGCACGAGCGGCGGTGTTTGGAACAAGTACAAGGTGAATATCGGTACGGCCTGGAAAAGTCCGATCGTGGCCATTGATGAAACTCATGATCGGCTGTACGTCGTTGGGATTCGCACCACTGCGCCAAATTATGCTGAATTCAAATCATGCAGCTTCGGTAGCGAATCAACTTTGCAAGCGCAAACCGCGACGGTATTGCTGCAACACAACAGCGACATTTTTGAAGAGCTCACCGCTCCGAGCCACGTCACCTATGAAACCGAGGGCCTGATGCTTTGCGGCACCAACACGACGGCCAACGACGTATGGTACAAACAGCTCGATCTCGGTCTGGCCAAGCAGAGTGGTGAAAATATCTCCGCGCTGACTGAGGCCTCGGATAACGGCCCTGAAGTTGGCGCTTATCCGAATCCCTTCAACCCGGCGACGACGATTCGTTTTCGCATGAAAGACGCCGACAACGTGCGCTTGCGGATTTTTAGCGTCCGCGGCGAGCTGATTCGCACCCTGGTCGATCAAGAAATGACTGCGGGCGTGCATGAACGGCGCTGGAATGGCAGAGATCGTAACGGGCAACTCGTGGCGAGCGGAGTTTATTTTTATCGCCTCGAGATCGGTGGGAAAATTCATCACGGCAGGTTGCAGATGCTGAAGTAGGCGATTAGTCAAGCAAGCTCAGAATAGAATTCCAACTTTTTTGTCACCAACGGATATGTGAAGGCCAACGGATGCAAAAACGACCAACGGAAAACAAAATCCGTTGGTCGCTCTTCCATCCTTTGCGTAATCTCTGCGCAGTCTTTGCGTGAGGCGGCGCATCAAATGGTCGCAAACAGGCTGGCCTTCATGTACTCCCGATTCAGCTCGGCAATGAACTTCACGCTGATTTCCTTGGGACAAACTGCCTCGCATTCGTACTGATTCGTGCAGTTGCCAAAACCTTCTTGGTCCATCTGCATAACCATGCTGCGCACGCGCTGTTCGCGCTCGGGTTGCCCTTGCGGCAGAAACGCGAGATGCAATACTTTCGCGGCGACAAAGAGCATGGCCGAAGCGTTCTTGCAAGAAGCCACACACGCGCCGCAACCGATGCATGCCGCTGCATCCATCGCGGTTTCGGCGTTGTCTTTTGCCACGGGCAAAGCATTCGCATCGGGCGCGCCGCCGGTGTTGACAGAGATGAATCCGCCCGCTGTGATGATGCGGTCGAACGCGCTACGGTCCACCACCAGGTCTTTGATCACCGGAAACGGCCTGGCGCGCCACGGCTCAATGTAAATGTGATCGCCATCTTTAAAATGACGCATGTAAAGCTGGCACGTCGTCTTGCCGCCACCCGGCCCATGCGCGATACCGTTGATCATGAGCGAGCAGGTGCCGCAAATGCCCTCGCGGCAATCGTGGTCGAATGCGACCGGATCCTCGCCCTGCATCACCAATTCTTCATTCAGCACGTCCAGCATTTCCAAGAAGGACATGTCGGCATTGATTTCCGGCGACTGATATTGCACCATCCTACCTGATGATTGAGCGTTCGGCTGGCGCCAAACATGCAAGGTCACTTTCATTATTTGTAACTCCTCTCGGCCAGATGAACGAACTCGAAATTCAGCGTCTCTTTATGCATGATCGGCTTTTGGCCTTCGCCGGCATATTCCCATGCGCTCACGTGGCAATAATTGGCGTCATCGCGTCTGGCCTCGCCCTCCGGCGTTTGATATTCTTCACGAAAATGGCCGCCGCAGGATTCGTTACGTTCGAGTGCGTCGTAACACATCAACTCGGCGAGCTCGAAGAAATCCGCCACGCGCAAGGCTTTTTCCAATGCCATATTGAATTCTTCATTTATGCCCACCACCGTAACGTTCTTCCAATACTCTTCGCGCAGCGCCGGAATGTCTTGCAGATTCTTCTTCAAGCCTGCTGCGGTGCGCGCCATGCCACAGCGTTCCCACATCAGGTTGCCCAGCTCGCGATGGAATGAATCCACGGTGCGTTTGCCCTTGATCTCGAGCAGCCGCTTGATGCGCGCCGCGACCTCAGCTTCGGCTTGTTTGAACTCCGCGCGCTCCCGAGAGACTTTCTGGGGCTTCTGGCTCGCGAAATAATGCCCGATGGTGTAAGGCAGAACAAAATAACCGTCGGCCAACCCCTGCATCAATGCGCTGGCTCCGAGGCGGTTTGCACCATGGTCGGAAAAATTCGCCTCGCCGATCACGAACAAGCCAGGAATTGTGCTCATCAAATTATAATCGACCCACAAGCCGCCCATGGTGTAATGGGGCGCGGGATAAATGCGCATGGGCGCTTGGTAGGGATTCTCATTGGTGATCTCTTCGTACATATCGAAAAGATTGCCGTAACGCTCGCGAATCACATTTTCGCCGAGACGCTTGATGGCATCGGAAAAATCAAGATACACGCCGCGCTTGCTTTCGCCCACGCCGCGGCCGTCGTCACAGGCTTCTTTGGCCGCGCGCGAGGCGATGTCGCGCGGCGCGAGATTGCCGAAGGCCGGATATTTGCGCTCGAGATAATAGTCCCGCTCGTTCTCCTGAATATCTCCTGGCGGCCGGCTGTCACCCTTTTTCTTCGGCACCCAAATGCGGCCGTCGTTGCGCAACGATTCCGACATCAACGTGAGCTTGGATTGATAATCACCGCTCACCGGAATGCAGGTAGGATGGATCTGCGTGTAGCAAGGATTCGCGAAAGCCGCCCCGCGTTTGTGTGCCCGCCAGATTGCAGAGGTGTTGCAGCCCATCGCATTCGTGGACAAAAAGAATACCGGGCTATAGCCGCCCGTGCCGAGCACAACGGCATCGCCAACATGCGATTCAATTCTCCCGGACACTAGGCTGCGCGTAACGATGCCACGCGCCTCGCCATCAATCACCACCAAATCGAGCATCTCCGTGCGCGGAAACATCGTTACCCGGCCCGCACCGATTTGCCGGCTGAGGGCAGCGTAGCATCCCAACAGGAGCTGCTGGCCGGTCTGGCCGCGTGCATAGAACGTACGCGAAACCTGCGCTCCTCCGAAAGAACGGTTGGCAAGCTGGCCGCCGTATTCTCTCGCGAACGGCACCCCCTGCGCCACGCATTGGTCGATGATATTCGCGCTCACTTGCGCGAGACGATACACATTCGCTTCCCGCGCGCGAAAATCTCCGCCTTTGATGGTGTCGTAAAACAAACGATAAACGCTGTCGCCGTCGTTTTGATAGTTTTTGGCCGCATTGATGCCACCCTGTGCGGCGATGCTGTGCGCGCGCCGAGGGCTGTCTTGAAAGCAAAAGCAGCGCACGTTGTAGCCCAGCTCCGCAAGCGTCGCGGCCGCCGAGCCGCCGGCCAAACCCGAGCCCACGACAATCACCTCGAATTTTCTTTTATTCGCGGGATTCACCAGCCTCATTTCGAAGCGGTGCTTGTCCCATTTCTGCTCGAGCGGTCCGGAGGGAACTTTCACGTCCAGCTTCACGATTACATGTCTCCCACGGGTTTGAGCAAGCCCAATAGTACGGCAATCGGTATCGCAACAAATCCCAAACACACCAGCCATGCGACTACCGCGCCAAATTTATTGATAAAGGCGTTCCAGCGCGGGTGATTCCATCCCAGCGATTGAAAAAAACTGGAGACGCCGTGGCTCAAGTGCGAAAACAAGAGCACCACCGCAAGAATATAAAAACCGGAGACAAAAGCATTCTGAAAGCCATACACCACCATGTTATAAACGTCGTGCCGGCCCTGGTGATCGGTAAGGTGGAAATTCTTGGGGTCCGTCATGCCAAAGGTGAAGTGCAAAAGATGATAGACGGCAAAGGTGAGAATGATCAAACCGGTGACCACCATCGTGCGGGAGGCAAGAGTGGCGCTCACGGTGTTTTTGGACACATACGGTACCGGTCGTGCGGCGCGGTTTTGCAGCTTGAGGCGGAGCGACATGACCACATGCACGATGGCGATCGCGATCAGGCCGAGGCGCACCAGCCACAGCAGCAGCGGAACTTTGCGCAGCGTTACGCCATAAGCATTCATGGCGTCTCGGCCGACGAACATTTGCAAATTGCCGGCCATATGGACGATCACAAACAACACCAGACCAATGCCGGTCAGCGCCATGATCACCTTGCTGCCAATCGAAGAGGTGAGCACGGCAGTACGGTTACGCATCCATCTCTCCTTCCCTGCACGAGCGGCGAAGCTGGATTTGAGCGCGGCGCCCTGGGATTGATCGACTATCATTGTTGCCCAAGTCCGGCTTCGCGAGTTCTTTCAAATCAACTTAAAACTCTTGGTGAAACCTGCAAGCAGTTTTTGGCTCACGCAATCGCAGCCACGCCAGAAAGAAAGGGCAAAATAGGGGAAGAATCATCAAGGCTCAGCCTGCCTGAAAATTGAGGCAGCACATGAGGCCGAAGAAGTTGGGAAAGAATCTCAGCAGTGCTTTCTTGCCCAACAGATGAAAAAACGACCACCGGATCTGGTTTTCCGGCGATCGTTTTTCCATCTGATGGGCAATTTTTTGATTGGAGTAGGAATAGCTCTCTTGTAGCAATAATTGCACAAAACTTAACAGACAAAATAATGGACGACAAAATAATTTTGTCGTCCATTATTTTGTCTTACCGCTTCCGGCCATTAGAGGGCCACCTAGGGCGCGTCAGGATAGGCGCTCAGCCCACGCATCGTGGAATAAAATTCTGACCTTCCAAATCGCAAAACAATTTGGGGCAAGACGATCAAGAAGCAACGAGCTTCACCTCCCCGAGCTCTCCCGCAAGTATTTCAGAAAATCCGCATCCGTCTTCAAAAACAAAGTGCTATTGTTGGATAACGTGCTGCGATAGGTTTCAAGTGTCTGCAGAAAAGAATAGAATTCCGGATCGCGGTTGTAGGCTTCGGCATAAATTTTTGCCGCTTTGGCGTCAGATTCGCCTTTGAGCTGCTGCGCCTTTTTGTAAGCCTCGGAGGTGATGCGCTGCAACTCCTTCTCGCGCTGGCCTTCGATTTTCGCGCGCTCACCTTGCCCCTCGGAGCGGTATCGCTCTGCGATGCGATTGCGTTCTGAAATCATTCTTTCGTAAACTTTCTTGCGCACTTCCTCGATGTATTCGATGTGATTGATGCGCAGGTCGGCCAGCTCGATGCCGTACTGCGGCATGGTTTCGCGCGCGCGCTCCATAATCTGGATCGTGATCGCGCGCCGGCCCTTGGTGATTTTTTCGACGTCCTGGATGCCGATGGTTTCCACGGCGCCTTCACGCGCGCCTTCTTCGATGGTCACCATCTCGCGATTGGTGTCGCGCACCAGCTCGATCAGCGGATTCTTGGTGATGAGGTCGCGCGTGACGCCGTCGATGATGTCATCCAACCGGCTTTGCGCGTTGCGCTCATTGTTGACGGACTGGAAAAACTTCAACGGGTCTTTGATGCGCCAGCGCGCGAACGTGCTGACCCAAATGTACTTCTTGTCTTCCGTGGGAATCTGATTCGGGTCTCCTTCCCATTCGATCAAGCGTTTCTCAAAAACAGTGACTTTCTGAATCAAAGGGACTTTCAAGTGCAGGCCCGCCGTGCGGACGGGCTGGCCCACCGGCTCGCCGAATTGCGTGATAATCGCCTGCTCGGTTTCATTCAACGTATAAAAGGAATTGCTAGAAACCAGAAGTAGCGCAAGAGCCAAAATGGCGAAACGCAATCTCGTGCCATTCATTTTTGCTCTCCTTTCCCCGGCCGTAAGGCACCTTCGGGTTCAACTGCCCGGGTGGGTGAGGCCATTTGCAATAGCGGGATGAGATTCTGCTGTTTTTCGTCAATAATGTACAACTCTTTGACTTTCGGCATGATCTCCAGCATGGTTTCGAGATACATGCGCCGCCGGGTCACGTCGCGGGCGCGATTGTATTCCTGCCAGATGGCGAGAAACTTCTGCGCATCACCGCTGGCGCGGTTGGTGCGGTTGATGGCATAGCCTTCTGCCTCGCTGATGATTTGCTGCGCCTGGCCCTCGGCCTGCGGAATGACTTTGTTATAAGCTTCCAGCGCCTGGTTGATGATTCGCTCTTTTTCCTGCTTGGCTTCATTGACGGAATTAAAGGCGGGTTGCACGGGCGGCGGCGGATTGACGTCCTGCAAATTGACGGTGACAATATCGACGCCGGTTTCGTAACGATCCATCATCTCCTGGATCAAATCCCGCGCTTTCAGCGCAATATCCTGCCGGCTGGCGATGATCACCTCATCGACGCTGTGGTCGCCCACCACTTCACGCATGGCAGACTCGGAGACGTGCCGGATAGTCATCTCCGGGTTGCGCACGTTAAAGAGGAATTTCGCCGGATCCTTGATGCGATACTGCACGATCCATTCCACCACCGCGGAATTCAAATCGCCGGTGAGCATCAAGGATTCCCCGGAAAAATCACCTCCGGCAAAAGTTGAGCGCACGCCCGCATCCGCGGTGCGAAAGCCGAATTCCTCTTTGAACACGCGCTGCACTTTCACCTTTTGTACGGTTTCCACTCCGAAGGGAATGCGCAAATGCAATCCCGGTTCCGTGGTGCCGGCATATTTGCCGAAGCGTTGAATCACGCCCACCTCATCGGCATCGATGGTGTAAAAGGATGAAAACAGAAACCACAGAACCAGCAGGCCGCCGCTGCCGAGATAAAGCCATTTCTTTTCAAAATTCGGCAGCCGAAAGTCCCGCTGGCCTAGATCGGAAGCGCTTCGCATGGCGTTATATATCCTTCCTCATGAGGTTGGCTCTGAAACGATTTCATGCATTATGCTTCTCGGATTATTTTTGTAGCGGCGTAACAACAAGACCTTCCAAGTTTTGATCAACCCGGAAGGTCTCTAGGGAGTATACCATTTTATTTTGCCAGAACCAAGTCGTTTATCTGGCAATGAGCAATTTGCGCGTGAGGTGCTGACCGCCTGATTTCAACACGTAAAAATAAACACCGTTCGCCACCAGTGCGCCGCGTTGATCGCGGCCATTCCAGCGCACGGCATGGCTGCCCGGCGCTTGCGCGCCAGCAAACAGCGTGTTAATCAATTGCCCCTGCAGATTATAAATTTTCAGCTCGACAGCCGACCCCCGTGGCAGATCATATTCGATGTGCGTTTCCGCACGAAAAGGATTGGGTTGATTTTGTCGCAGCGCAAACTCCAGCGGGAGCTTGTGCTCTTCTGCGACACTGACCGGAGGCGTGACTTGCAACCTGACCGGTATCAAGCGCTCCGCATTGTTCGGATCATTGGTGTTGATGAGGAGCAACGCCGAGTAGGGGCCGTCTTGCAAGCCGCTGGAATTGAACGTGAGCGTGATGGTTGCGCTGCCCACGCCGGTAATCGTGCCGGAAGCCGGCGTCGCGCTCAGCCAGATCGCATCGGCGTTGGGGTCAATGCCGATCGTGCCATGGCCTGCGTTCGGTGCAACGTCAAAACTCGAGGGAGTGGCGTTTATGCCTCCGGCAAAATGAAAGGCGCCGGCCACAACGTTGATGTTCCCGTCATCGTTGCCGAGGTCGCTCAATGAAATCGTGGCCATGATCGAGCTGTCCGCCCCGACCAGAACGGAATTCGGGCGAACCACCAACTGCCCTCCGGAAACATTATTAAAAATCGCGACGGAAGCTGCTGGCAGTCCAACAGCAGGCAACGCCGGAACCGTCAGAACAACGTCGAACTCCGGACCCAGATCGTTGAAGAAAATACCGATAGACTGCCCGCCGGTCTCGCGATTCTGATCGGTGTCCAATGATAGGCTGGCGACCAGGCTGTCGAGATCGACTGGATGCGCAAACTTCATCTTGATCGTAATG
The DNA here is from genome assembly GCA_050732395.1 of bacterium. GTDB lineage: Bacteria > Zhuqueibacterota > Zhuqueibacteria > Zhuqueibacterales > Zhuqueibacteraceae > JBIOXB01. Next base: position 17,993 of record JBOHQX010000012.1, on the reverse strand, counting down.
GCGTCTGGAGCTCTTTCCGCCTGCACACCGATGAAGTCGGGACGCGGTCCGCCAAACTGGTCGCCGCTGGGATCGACAATGATGGTCTCCAATTGCTGTATGCGCTTGGCGAACAAACCGGTGGAATAAGCGCTAACGGCGGGAGGATTGTTCTGCAAAAGTTGCGCAAGCCGGCGGCCGAGCGCAGGCGGAGCCAATGCAGAAGAAGCCATGTGGCCAGGCCCATTAATGTCGCGAACGGAAAAACGCAGCGTGCCCGGACCGGTATTCATTATAGAAAAATCTTGGGTTGCAGTGGAATTAGCGGATAGCTCAGCCTCCACGCTGTCAATGTCGATTGCGAGAAAGGCATTTTCAGGTCGCAAGGAAATATCTAACTGGACGTTCCCGGCGCCGGCGGGGACGTCGACCTGAAGCGTATCCGGAAAGTAGCCCAGCGAAGAGGCAATGATCGTATGCCGGCCTTGGTTGGTGCGGAGCAGATATTCTCCGGCCGCGTTCGACAACACGTTCTTGTTGGCTTCCGCAAAATGCAGCGTAACATTCGGCAACGCTGCTGCGGTTTCTTGATTGGAGACTTTTCCCTGCACGCCGCCGGCTTTGACGGTATCAAACTTGAATACATAAAGGCCGGTTTGCATGTCGGAGACCACAATCGATCCCGAGGGAAAGTATGGATACACCCCCCAGTCGCCGGCGAAGCCTTCGCCCGGATCGGGGTAAGTATCGTAATAGGCGACTTCTACGGGATCGCGCGGATCGGAAATGTCCAAAACCTTCACACCTTCGACGTAGTGTGAAAGATAGGCGTACTGCCCGCGAACGTGCACGTTGTGCGCGATTTGCTCGGAATTGCCGATATATTCCGCCACCAATTCGATATTGCCGTCGTTGGCGGGGTCGCTATCCCAAAGCACGCGAATATCCCAAAATTTGACCGTGTAGCCTGGGACTTCATCGGTGGTGATGAGATAGTTGTCGTCTTCCGTTACCCCGGCATTGTGCGAGAAGCCGCGCGGATAGACGAGCTGGGTGAGCAATCTCGGCTGGCTCCGGTCGGAAATATCGAGAATATCTACATGGCCACCATCATTGATATTGCTGTCGAAGAGCAGGTTTTTGTAGATGAACGCGTCGTGCACATAGCGTGGGTTGTAATATGCCACCGGCTGTGGCAGGAGTGGATCTGTGAGTGTAAAAACACGGATGCCGCCATTTACGCCGCCGGTTCCAGCGGTTGCAGTGCCCCCCTGAATGTAGAGATAGCCGGCCTCATCCACACTGACGGTATGGGCTCTCGCATTGGCTTGGGTCACGCCCGGCCATAGCACCGAATAATAAAAGCCGACCGCATCAGGCAAACTGGAAAGATCCACGACCTGAACACCGCTGTACGCGTTGGGAGCGGTGGCTTCGCTGACGACGTAGGCGACATTTTGATACGTTTTGATCTCACGCCATGCGGTTGGCCCGGGACCCGGTACCAAAGCGACCTCGACGGGATGGCGCGGATCCGTTATATCGATGATCGCGAGCCCGATATCCACACCGAGCAGCGCATATTCACGGCCCTGGGGATCGGTGTATCCCCAAATGTTGGAGTACTCTTGATATTGGTGCAGATGGCCGAGCAGGGTTAGATTGTTATTCACTCCCGGTTGATACTGCGAAAATCCTGAAGCGGCAAACAGAAACGGCAGCGCAGCAAGAAAGCGTAGCCCTCGCATAGGCGACCTCCGCGAAAAGGGGTTTTTGGGGATTGACCGTGGTCAAGATGGTTGCGCGCTTGACGTGGGGCGGACCTCAAGCGGCCGTCAAGATGTGTACGCTGCCTTCATACGCAGGCGTGTTCTGGGGGTTTCACCTTTGGACGCCATAATCTTCGGTGGATACCCGGGAAGCAACGATCATGGGCGCAGGGAAATAAGGAAGATTGAGCCGTTCACAGACGGTCCAGATTTACCAAGAGCTCCTCGGCTTGCTCGTGGCGCCGGTGGTTCATCAAAGCCGTGCTGCGCTCGAGATACTTCCGGGCGTCTTCACGGCGCTCCAAAACCAGGCATGCCTTGGCGGCATAGTAATACGCCGGACCGGCATAGACAGGGTTCAATGATTTGGCTCGTGCGAGGTCTTCCGGCAGAACCTCTTTCATTTTTTCCAGCGCACTCGACACGCGCGTAATTTCAAAATGGGGAAAAAGCCGGAAATAGTCCTTGTGCGCATCCTGGAGGGTGGCCATCATTTCATAGAGTCGAAAACGCAGCAAGTCTTCACCCTCCAGGCTGCGACCCTGCAAGCCGGCGAGATAGGTCAGCGCTTGACGGGCATTGCCTGAACGCACTGCCTCATGAGCGTTTATCAGTATCTGATGCGTCGGTGACTCGTTTGAGGGAGTAGCGGCACTTTCAGGCCTGCCGCGCAATGAGATCAGACCGCTAGAGTATGAGTCCAGGTAGGGGTTGATACAAGGGTAAAATTCGGGCTGGAGGTACACATTCAAAACAAAAACGAGCAAGCAGGAAGCGACGACACCGCACAAGGCAAAAGACAACTTACTGATCCTGAAGGCGGATTTGCCGGCCGGCACGGGTTCGGATTTAAACACGGGTTTTATCGGCGCGGGGGGAATTGAGACCGAAAAAGCTTGTGCTTCTGCAAAAACAATCTCTTCACAGTGGGCGAGCTCCTTTTGCAAGTATTGCTCGCGCAAACGACACAAAGGACAGTCTTGGATGTGCTTCCGGTGTCGTGCCAGCATGGCGCGATCACCCGTTGACAGACTTGTGCCATCGACCTGGGCGGTCAAATAATACAGCAATTGCTCTTGGGACAAATGTACCGAGGCTTTGAAATCTTCTTTGATTTTTTCCCGGAGTTGCCCCGAAGTCTTCAAGAGACCTTGGCAATCCCGGCAATGGCCGAGATGCTGTTCAAACCGTTCGACGAGATGGCCCGGTATTTCCCAATCACCTTGGAGGGCATGTTGCAACTGCAGATGCTCTTCACGTGTCAGTTCCATGACTCGAATCCTCCCCATGAAGAATATTTAGATATTTTTGCAGGCGCTTCTTGGACCGTGAGAAATACATACGCACGGTGCTGGGTTTCATCCCCACGGTTCTTGAAACGTCATCAAAACTCATACTATCTATGCAATGCAAAATCACAATGGTTCTTTGCGGCTCCGAGAGCTGGTTCACTAGAACGCAAAAATCCAGGTGCGCAATTTGCCGAGACTCTTCCTCCACGCTTCGTTTTTTGCTGTCCGCGTCGAGTTTGGTCCCCACAAATTCCAAACGCTCGAACAAGTGGTCATGAAACCGGCGATAGGCGAACGCTCGTTGTCCAACCAAAACCGAAACGAGCCACGTGCGCAGCCGTTGAATCGCAGCGACTTGCTCAATGAATTCGATAACAACGTCTTGCGCAAAATCGGCCAGATCGTATACTGGCGGCAAGCCGGTGGTGCGTGCGTATTTTGTTGCAGAGGCATAGACAAACTGGCACAACGATTCTCGCGCCTGTTGGCAGCCGTTTTGGGCCTGCAGCAGTAGCTTTTCGTGATATTCTTTGATTTCCTGCTCACCCTCCCCGTGCCATGGTCGTCTCTGGGAGCGCAACCCGGTGTCTTTCACTGTCGTCTCCTGCCACTCGGTTGAGGATCTCGAAACAGGTTGCTACTTATCTCGGGGATGAACTTGCCTACCGTGCTCAAACATACCGACCACGGGCAAGAGATGCAAGTTTTTTTTTGATACCGGAAAGAACCTCCTTGCAAATCAAAAAAACGTTTTGAACATTCACCAGTACTAAAATAGACTCGCGCCTGAAACCGATTTGTGCGGCGAAAAAAGCAGGGCACTCCACACGGGTAATTCTTCCAGCCATGGCCACCACCGTATTACCATCGACTCTCGCAAGCATTGCGGTTTTCAAGCCGCACGATTTGTTGAATAAAAAGCGTCCAAGTGATGAAGAGAATTGGTCTTTGTGCCGGGGCTGCACGCAATGCTGTGAGTACGTGTGCGTTGAAATCGATCGTCCCACGCGCCTGAAGGACGTCGACCATATCACGTGGTACCTCATCCATCACAACGTTCACGTATGGGTGGACGAAGAAAACAAGTGGTACGTGCAATTCAATACCCCGTGCCGAATGCTGGAGCCGGAGGGCCGTTGCGGCTGGTATCTACAGCGCCCAAAGATTTGCCAGGATTACAAGCAATCCGAATGCCCGCGCTATTTGGATGCGCCGGCGGAAAAATTTCTTTTTAAGAATGAAACGGACTTTCTGAGCTGGCTCGCGCGCCACCGCAACAAAAAAATGCGCCAGCTTCACGATCGCTATCTGGCGAAACGCGCCGTGCGCTGGCAAAAATAAAGACTTGTTGCAGTCAGGAATCGATCTTGCGCGCTACCCCGGCTTCAACTGATTCATGAATGGTTTTCCCCCAAATAGTTTTGCCGTTTCCAAAATCGCTCTGGCCTCTACGCAGGTACAAAGCACAAGATCCCTTTTGTAGACGTACAACGACAAGGAAAAAATCATGCCTCCAGAACCCAAGAAAAAAGATGCGAACGCTCCCGTTTCATTGATTGTCGAAATCAAATCCCCCGACGGCCGCGTCTGGGGCGTGCTGACCGCCACCGGCAAACATTTCTCCTCCGGCTCCGTGGGATTTTATGCCAATGGCAAGATCGAAAACCCCGACTCGCAGGAGAAGTATCAGGTGGGCGCGAATATTACGCTGGTTGGAAGTAAGCCGTGAGCTCAGAAGTTAATGGTTGCACCAATTGTCGGCGCTACGCTAGATCGTAGGCCGCCGTCATTCAAGGGCAGAATGACATTCCCTAAGATCAAGAATTGTTCCGAAAAGGCTACCCTGAATCCCAAGGAAGCGTCCAAGGTCTGATCATTTTTTCTATCGGGAATGTTGGTCAAATCGATATGTCTAACCAGAGCGCCGGTTCGATTGTCTGAACTGGTGAATGAATCCGATATCGTTTTGGTTTCCTGTGGAAAAAAATGGATCGTCTCACCGTTGTCCAGAGCGAAAGCACCGAAAAACTCGGCGGCGAAAGTGACGCCCGAAGCGATTTTCTGATCAAACCCGGCGATGAGCTCAAATTGATCGCTGTCATCCTTTGCTGGTCTTCGCTCATAGCTCAAATTGAGATGCGGCGTGAAGCTACCGATCTTTTTTGAGGCAATACCGGAGATTCTGGTGTTGGTTACGCCGGTTCCCATGAAATTCGCCGTATCGCCGGTTGGCAATCGGACATCCAGTAGAGCAGCCAAGTCAACATCAGCGCCTCGAAGGAAACTGTATTTAACACGAAGAGCGACATCGCCTAGGCCAGTTGCACTCTCGGAGTAAACGGTATCCGCCTCCAAGCTAGGATTCAATATCGTGCCGCCAAACCTATGTGCGGCCCCCTCCCGATTCGGGTTTGCCGGGTCAAGTCGTCCAAAGGTAAACGCAGCAATGCTGGCCTGGGCATCGCCACTTAGGCTCACATGAACAAGAGGAACAGCCACGCTGATATCCAACTTGTTGGTTAAACCATAAGTGGCAAACATCGCCGAGATACTGGCGTTCACATCCAAATTCAGAAACATGTCTATGTAATCGTTCTCATATGGAGGATTACCCAGTTCATTTGATGGGTCCTCGTCGGAGTGAACGAAAGTAAATCGCGTACCGTCGAGAGGGATTCCTCGCAATCTGTTCAAATTCAAATAAGAATAGCTGAATTCAACATTTAATCTTCCCTTGCCTAATGTTGCACCTGTTTCCGCAAAGATGGGGCCAAGACTTTCAATAATATTGACCGGTCGCCCGGATGAAAAATCAAAGGTGACTCCGGCAGAGGTTGAGCTTAGCGGAAATGACGCGACATTCGTTGCGATTAGATTATTGAGCGCCGGTTTTAACAAGCTATCGGCGTCCCTTGCGGCCGGCCGATAGTGGGGGCCATGGAACACACCACTACTTGTCCTTATCAGCCCAATCGTTGGATCTAAAAAATAATCAAATACTTTCTTGAATGTAGTATTCAATTGCGCAAAAGCTGAGTTCGCGCAAGCGAAGACAAGAATCAAGCCGAGTGAAGGAACGAACTTTTTCATGATGCAATCCTCCAGTATTATTTGATCAATTTAGTTGTTCTGTGCCGAATAAGTCGCTTCGAACAACTTTTTGAACAACGAACGTAATCACTAGCACCGCATTCGAATAACAACCACCTCCTCCAAGACTAAGGATGCTATCGTCGCGTGCGCTCAACAATTGTCCACGACCCGTTCATTTGCTCGAGCAGCCAGCTTTCGGCGAATTCGCTTTGACTGTCTTCATTATTTGTAATGTTGAAAAAATCGAGGTGGATCTTAAGGTAGATTTTCGCATTGTTACCAATGAACTCGAAATTAGACTCAATTTTGGGCTTGATTTCCCTCGCCCTTTTGAAGAAACTGGTCCATGCTCCTTCGTCATCCTTCATGAAGGTCTTGCCTAATATCGTCTTGAGCGCCTGCAGATCGCGCTGTTCCAAACCCATTTTGTATCTATCAATCAAAGCTTGGATCTCTCGCTGCGCGGTTGCTTCCTGATCGGCCCTGCGCGACAGTCTTTCATTTGATTCATTGACAACGGTTACGTACAAATCCTTGGCAGCCGAGTATCGCGCAATAGCTTCTGCGAAATCTTCCGCCATAAGAGCATTGTTCCCTTCCGTTCGACTTTGTTCGGCATTGAGATACTTTGCGTCGCTGCGCAGGGTCTTATCCACTTTGCCGCGCGCTTCTAACATAGAGGCCTTCGTCGTGTCAACACTGCCTTTGAGTGCGGTCTTGCCCAATTCACTTTCCGCCGTAGTGTAGAGTTGCTGAGCTTGCTGAAAAGAAGTAATCGCGGTGCTGTAGTCCCCCTTAAGGAGCTGACGCATTCCAAGGTTGGCTGTTGTTTCCGCTTTGGCGTAATAGCCGCTGCTGCTTTTTGCCGTATTGTCGCCTGGAATCTTGTTTTTGGCTGTAAGCAAGGCCTGGCGAGCCGCTTCGGCAGCTTGAGTGAGCCGCAATGCTTCCTGCTTAATCTGTCTATACTCGTCTCGAGCTTCCCCATATAGTTTTTGTGCATTAAGGTAATTGCTACGCTGGTGTACATCAAATTCTCTATTTCCCTCTTGTTCTTTGCGTACCGTCTGCTCAAAAAGCATTTTGGTTTTGGTAGGGGCTCCTGCCTTTTCAGCAAGCATCTTCTCCCTCAGCATATCTTGTTGCACCTGCTTGATGCGGTTTTTCAGCATATCTAGGTCGGCAACAGCCGCGTTATTAGTGGCTTCTTTGGTGGCCTCTTTGAAAAGTTTGGTCGCGGCTTCATAAGCTTGCGAGGCTGAACCCCAAATGCCCTGCGCAGCTTCCTGCTCTCCACTGAGCTCGCTTTGAGCAGCCCGTTGATAAGTATTCGACGCCCAGCGCTGGGCGTCAGCCTGCTGCGCTTGCGCTTTCGCCAGTAGCATCTCTTGCTTTGCGGCAGCAGCCCTTTGGGAAAAATCAAGTGAAGGTTTACTCGGCTCCGATGGAGTTTGGAGATCTGGCCTGAGCCACAAAAACCATGCGCTGGCTGCTGCGACGACCACCAAGCCGGCCAATCCAACCCACAAACCTTTGCTGAGTGATTTCGACTTGGCAACGGGCAAGGCTCGTGGTTGATCGATCTGCCCAAGTTGAGTGACTTGCGAAGGCCCGGCCTCGAGCTTGCGACTTTGCAATGACTTCTCTGCCCGTTCCAATCCCCGGGTGGCGTTTTTGTTGACAGGCTCCAGTTTTAAGATCTCTTGGTAAGCTTCTCGCGCTTGTGGAAATTTTTCTTTCCTCAGATAGAATTCCGCATCGGAAAAAAGTTTTTCAACCGTCTCCGACTGTACCAGGTATTCCTTGATTTTTTTCTCCCAATTTTTAGCTTCAGCATGATCTGGTTCGAGCATCAAGACGGTCTGTATCGTCGTGAGCGAGCTCTGGTAAGCACCTTTTTCAAACTGTTTTTTGACCGTATCTAACCATTTCGCGATTTGCTGCGCTTCTTTTTGTTTGCGTTCACATACTGCGATAAATTCCGCCACCTCTTGGTTTTTGGCATCGAGAGCGAGGGCAGCCTTGAAACGCGACAAGGCTTCGGGATATTCCTTCTTCTCGAGAAGAAATTTACCTTTGGCAATCAAACTGCCTACCTCCCCCGATAGTGCCCCGACCTCATGCTCCTCCTTTCTGTAATAGCGCCGCTGCACGTGCTTCAACTCTTCCAGCATCTCTTGCATTGAGGCAAAACGGGCCTCGACCGATTTTTGCAAGGTCCGATTGATCACCTGTTCAAGCTCGACCGGAATATTGGAATTTAATTGCAACGCCGGGATTGGGTTGTTATTGACGATTGCGTAAAGAACGGCCAATTCATAATCGCCGTCAAAGGGCAGCTTTCCGGTTGTCATCTGATACAGCATCACGCCCAACGACCAAATATCGCTGCGATGATCGACCTCGCGATTCTGCGCCTGTTCAGGCGAGAGGTAGCCCAGCGTCCCAGCGGTCATGCCTGAACGCGTCAGCCGCGTTTCACCGGTGAGCTTCGCCAAGCCAAAATCCAAGATTTTCACGAGACCGTTCTTGGTGATCATGATATTTGCTGGTTTGATATCACGATGCACGATGCCATTTTCATGCGCCTTGGCGAGACCCTCAGCAATTTGAATGGCGAGAGAAGTGGCGGTGTCCAACGGAAAGCCGCCGGAAGTCAACTTCTCTTTGAGCGTCTGGCCTTCGTAATACGCCATACAAATGAATAACTGGCCCGCGCCTTCTTCAAACTGCAAATTTGGTGATCTGGTCGTTTCGTCGATTTCGTAAATAGTACAGATATTGGGGTGGTCGAGAGCGGACGCAGCCTGGGCTTCTCGGATGAAACGTTCCTTGGCAATGGCGTCGGCCGTGAGGTGTGGCGACAAGAATTTGAGCACCACCAAACGTTTGAGCCTCGTATCTTCGGCTTTGTAAATCACGCCCATCCCACCGGCACCCAGACGCGTTATGATTCTGTATCGAGAAATAGTCGTGCCAGCATTATTTTGAGAAAAGCCCGGAGCGCTCACTATAGTATTGGTTTTCGCAAGGCATTGCTGATGCAGGGTTTGGGCTTCGGTAAGGGTTGAATCGATCAGCAGAATCTCATCTAACAGCGGAATGGCATCGTGGAATTTTTGTGCGGCGAACAAATCCTTCGCCCGCACCAACAAACCAGTGATTTTTTGTTCCTGATGTTGCCCCTTTGCAATGATGCCATCCAGGTCATGGAGTAGTGCGGCGCAATCACGATAACGCTGATCGGCATTCTTTGCGAGACATTTGGCGAGCAAATCTTGGACCTCAGCAACCAGATTGCCTTCTGCGAGACTGACGGGACTGGGCTCGTCATGCAAAACGGAATAGATCACAGTGGAGGCGGCGCCTCCGAAAGGCTTTTGATACATGAGCAATTCAAAGAGGACCACACCAAAGGAAAAAATGTCGCTCCTGAGGTCGATCGTTTTACCTCTTATCTGTTCCGGCGACATATACCACGGCGTTCCCAACATCATACCCGAGGTCGTGAGCTCGCTGGCGGCTGGCCGGGCAATGCCGAAATCCATGATCTTGATCTTACCATCAGGCAAAATCTTGATATTCTCCGGTTTGATGTCGCGATGGATAATATTGTGAGCGTGGGCGTATTGCAGGCCTTTACAGATTTGCCGGGAAAATTCCAGCTTTTGAAGCAGGTGCAGCGGCGCTTTCTCGAGTATGATCGATTTGAGGTCGGTCCCGGCCAAATACTCCATGACCAAAAAGGGTTTGCCCTCCACTTCGCCGACATCATGCACGATGGTGATATTTTCATGATTGAGGTTGCCGACCAGTAGCGCTTCGCGATGGAAGCGTTCCTTGATTTCCGGCATGGTCAAGGCATTCTCGGATATGACCTTGATGGCCACCACGCGGCCGATCAGCGGATCGTATGCCTTATAGACCACACCCATGGCGCCCCGGCCAATTTCCTCTAAAACTTCATATTTGCCGATCTTCATCATAACGCGTAGAAAAAATCACTGCACAGTTCCTAACGAAAAAAGCCCTGAAGCTCTGCGCATGGCTACCTAGCCATACTTGGAGCGAACAGCATCAAACAAGCGATGTATATGAGCTGATATGAGCAGTCTCTGAACTCAAACACTGCAGTGAAATATGAGCGTCGAATCTTCCTGAAGTCGGATGAGAATCCCACCTTGAGAGTACTATCAAATCATAAAAAATTATTCCTTAAGTGTCAATACTTTTCAAGCGGGTTTGAAAAAGCTTGGAGGGAATAACTTGGAGGAAGGTCTAATTTACTTGATCTCAAAAACGTAGAGCCGTATTTCTTTGTCACTGACGACAAAAAGTCGATTGGAGCCTTGATCAATCGTAATGCCCTCAGCCTTTTCGATTTCCCGGTATTTGCCATCTATACCATAGCTCAGAGGTAGGCTCTCAATAACCCTGTTTAGCTGCCAGTCATACAAAAACATTCTCTGCCCTTTATCGCTGACGATCCAAAATTGTTTTCGATTCTGGTCATGCAGATTCCGGAAAAATCGAGTTTGTCACCGACCGTGTCATTATCTATAAAACCATTCTCATCCTTCAGCAAAACGTGATGATGAATTGCAGCTAAATCAGCGGATAGCTCAATTAACAAGCCGGGAATGCCTTCCTTGACTAAAAAAATCGAGCCCGTGTCCGCGTTCCAGGTTATGCCCTCAAGTCCTTTGTTCCGCGGGCTATTTACAAGATAGCGAGCGATGGTGCCGTAGTCCGCCATTTAGGCAAGCGCACGGCGATCAGCGACCTCTTGCGTACCGACATTCAATTTGATGATCTCGTTTCCCTCTTCTTGGGCCGTAAACACGAATTCTCCGGTATTGAAGCGATTTAAATAGATCAAGCGTAGGCCCGCCTCGCCATATTCCTGTTCACCCGAATTGCTGCCACAGCAAGTTAGCATTAAACAGCAGGCGAAAAAAATTCTCAGCACGGTTCCCTCAAGCCGATCCATTGCTGCTTCTCCTTAATTGGGTTTGATATTCTCAGAACTGCTCCTCATCCAAGTACAAATTGATATGAAAGCTCCAGCATTTCCCGATCAACACCAACTGACCGGGTATTGATCAATTTATGACCAAGGCAATATTTCCTGAACACCGATAGATAAGCGGGGACTTCATCACCGTTGAATACGCTGGCCATTAACTGCCCTTCTTACCCCCTAACCAGAACGCATTTTTGCGCGGAGTCGATTTTTCCATAAGTATTTACCACGACGGGAAACTCGATCGGGAGAAACAGAAGCGTACCGGCGAGCAGCAAGGTGGCGATCGCAATGAGCTGAACAGTTCCTATTTTCTTCATGATTTTATGACCGCTTCCCAAATGGCGCTGGCGTTGTTCTATATTCGCAATCGCGGGTACAACGTCGGCACGTTCCTTTTGCGCTTTTGATTGAGAGAGGACGTTTTTGATCAGCTTTGCCTCAGCGGACGGAACTTTCTGCTGAGAAATTTCACCTGCTTTCTCGTTTCCGTTCTCCAGGGACATCGCTCGATTAATGAACATCGTATTTTCAAAATCGGAGATGTCCAGGTTTAGCTTGCAACCGCCAATCTCAATAGGCACACTATTATTCAACTGGATGATTTCATGATGATGGATTCTCCTACTGTCAACGAGCGTGCCGTTTATCCCGATATTCTTGAAAAAAATGCCGTCTTCATACATCCGTAGCTCAGCATGCGTCCGGGAAACCGTTTTGTCAGAAATGCAAACATCCGAGTTCCGTGATCGCCCGAAGGTAATTTTGCATCCGGGATGAATTTCAATTTTTTTCCCTTTTTGTGTACCGCTTTCAATCTCTATAAAACCCAGGGTTTGAGAATTCATTTTGTCCATTCTTTCTTGAAATTCGCGTCTTTTAATCCATTCAAGCAACCCGATTCCATTAGGACAAAAAGGATTTTGCGTCCTGAGCTCATTTGCTCTTTCGATCTTTGTACTAGATTGGGGTTGTGCTTTTGTTGCAGGCCGGCAATGTTCGTCGAGGCTCGCTGTTATGGCCACACCCCCGCCAGCATCGGTCTTGTTTTGTATGAGGCCGCTACTGGCAAAAACTATTTCCTTTGGATGACAATTGAGGCACAATAACTTGGGGGTGTTTTGTTCGTTCATTCTTTCCAAGTCAATTTGCAAACAGCCCAGATCGAATGCGGTCTTGATATTCCTGCCAAAACCAAGCGCCTGATAGAATGCCGCCGTGAAACTGATTGCGGCGCGATCACCGATAGCGTTGGACATTCCAATGACGCAATCAATGTGCTCTGCAATGGCGTGTGCCTGTCGTTCCGAGTAACAGGCGTTGAGAAATACGCATCGAATGTTGTCTTTCAGTATGGAGAATAATCTGCTCAAAGCACGGCAAGGTACTGGTTGGCTATTACCATCGTTATCTTCCAGGATGATCTCGCTCGATAAACTTCCATGGCCACTGAAATGAACGAGGTCAGGGTTGTAACGGAGAAAGTAGTTCTGCAGATCTGTGACGCGTACTGCCCAAAACTGCTTGATGTCAAACATGTCGCGAAAATCAGCTTGGCGCAGCGCTTGATCTACTGCTCGTATTTCCTCGTCCAATCTCAGTGGGCTGGCATCGTGAGGATTCGCGGCCAGGAAAAGTATTTTGATCTGCCTGTCCATTTTGTTTTATCCCCGTTAAACAACTACGACTTCGGTGCATGATACGTTCTCGTTTATAATAATAATGCCTTTTCGTCCGTCAGCTCATATGATACTCGCCGACAATCTGTTTCGCTTTCGATTCGTCCCGTCAAGGCAGGGGCAATGACACTTCCAGGTGAATCACCTCGACATAGGCACGTATCGCCGCCGGCAGCAAGTTGAAAATCACCAAGGCGGCAAAACCGATGAACACGGTAATCAGCGTGTACTCACCCAGGGTAGCCCCTTGCTTCGCCGGTTGCAAACGGTTTCAGACTTAGCAAGCCTCTCTTGAGCAATTGTGCGCTAGTCATTTTGGCCTCATCCTAAGCTCGTATTTAAACCGTGTTAGCTTTATGCACATAACTGAGACAAAAATCATACCAACTATTCATGAGATGAAGCGGCCGCAATTCTCCGCTCGCGAATCTTGGGATTCCGTGCTGTTAGATTGGAGTGAATGAGATGGAGGCCTCAATTGGCAGGATGAACACTTCAATGAGACAGGTACGATAGTGGCGCAACGGCCACTGCCGTGGAATGCAATCCACCGGTCATACTGACAGACACTCAACTAGGCAACCAATTCGCCAAACGAGAGTTTTTTCGGCATTAAACTCGTACCCAGATTTTACAGTGAAAAGAGAATTGCAACAAAAAAAGACTATTAGAATAGCAAGTCTTATTTGCATCGGTCATACGACTGCAGCTCCCAAACGGGCAGTTCAAACATGGAAGCCATTCACAATTTTCTTTTTTCGTTGCGGTGCTTTTTCGTTGCCAGCCAGGATTGATGCAAAATCTAGGGGCAAGACAATTGCTCTCAATTGAGACCTTGATAGTGTTGCCCCAAATTGTTTTGCCCTTTAAGGAGACATCTGAATAGCCGCTTGAGCTCAATCCACATACCACTCCTTTTTAATTTCATGCAGTTTCATTTTTTCAATGAAAGTCTTTTTATCTACATGCGAGCGTAGTGCAGCTTCCGTTACTTTTCCCTTGGTTTCGAGCAGCCTGGCGATCATGAAATTGCGCTCAAACGCCGTCGACACGGCTTTGGCGGCGACCGTCATGGGCACGCCGGAGGCTCTGCCCACGGAAAGAATCAGGGTATCGTGCAGCGCGTGGTGCAGGCTGTTGGCGTCGGCCGGGTCCATGTTCTCGAGTTCTGGCCTCAGCCCCCAAATGAAATTTCGATCTTTGAAATCATCCGGCAGATATTTGGTGTAGAAATCGTTTTCAGCGGTTTTAGGCAGCTTGAAACTGATCCGGCTGCCACCCTCGTCCGATACAGCCGCCGTACATCTAAGTTCCTCCGGCAGGTCGTGCGGCTGAATGGTCGAGCCCTCTGCAAAGATGATGGCGTTCGCGACAATTTTTTTCAGTTCACGAATATTACCGGGATAGGAATAGCGCAGCAGGCAGGCACATGCCTCCGTGCCCAGGCCGGTGGCAGATTTGTTGAATTCTTCACAGTAGCGCCCCAAGAGCATTTCTGCAATCAGAAGAATGTCTTCACCGCGTTCCCGCAGTGCCGGCAAGTGCAGTTGCACACCGGTGGTCAGCCGGTAATAAAGGTCCTCCATAAACTTGCCTTCTTTGATCAAGTCGCGAAGGCTCTTATTCGTGGCAAACACTAGACGGGCGTCCGCCAGTCGCTCCTGAGGTGCGCCCAGGCGATAGAACTTTTTTGTATCGAGAAAGCGCAGTAATTTGGCCTGCACAGTCAAATTGATGTTGCCGATTTCGTCCAAAAAAAGCGTTCCACCATCAGCTTCTTCAACACGGCCGCGTTTCATTTTGTCCGCGCCGGTGAAGGCGCCTTTCTCGTGGCCAAACAACTCGGATTCCAGCATATTCTCTGGAATCGCAGAACAGTCCACTGCGATAAAATTTTTTGTCCCGCGGCGGCTCTTACGATGCAACGTGCGCGCAACCAGCTCTTTGCCCGTACCGTTTTCTCCGGTGACCAGGACATTAATGTCGAGATCCTTGACGCGATCGATGAACTCGTAGACCTTCTTCATGGCCGGGCTGGTGCCGATGATCTCCCCATAACCTTTGAGGCGGTCAACTTCCTCCGTCAAGCGCTGAATGTGGTGCCGCAAGTGCTCGGTTTCCTGCCGTTGCCGCAGCGAACGTTTCAAAGATTTGTGCAGCGCTTCGGACATGAGCTCCGCCAGATCATTGAGCAATTCTCCGGTCTTCTTGCTGAAGAGCGCCTCGCGGTCACGGTTGTCGATGTAGACGACCCCGAACGGCCGCCCCTGATCCTGCAACGGCGCACAGGCGACCGATAACAGGCCCTGCTGAATGATGGTTTGGTAGTCATTGACGGTATCGGCGAGGCGTGAGTCGATCATCGCATTCGAGCTGACAAAGACCGTATTGGTGGTCTTGACCAGGTCGGCGATCTTGCGGCTGACGTGCGTATCGGAATCATCATATTCTGTCGCCCCTTTTTTCCGGCCGCGGTTGAATAACACCTCACTCTTTGCATCATAGAGCACAATACGGCAACGCTCGGCATTGGTTTCCTTGATGACCAAATCCAGGAGAAACGGCAACAATTTGTCAATATCGGCAGCGGCGAATACCGATTTGCAGATTTCAAACAAAGACCCGGTCATGGCGGCCCCTTCCGGTGAAATAGTTTGATGCGCACGCTCTTCAACAAGAGCTCAAGCTTGGCACCCACGTAAAGCTGGAGAGATTTAACAGGATGCTGAAAAAGTCTCAAATTCATCGAATCTGTCATTCCCGCGAAAGCGGGAAGCCATGATTTTATTGGGTTTTCTGGATACCCGCTTTCGCGGGTATGACATCAAAAAGAGTTTTTCAGCATCCTGTTAATGATTGTGGAATATTCCTCCCCGCTGTCGCCGGCGCTTTCTTTAAACGGACTCAACACGAAAGTTCCGACACCCATTGCTCAATGATATTGCAATTTTTTAGTGACTTGTCAAGTGGTATTTAACTCGACGATTTTGTCGCCTGCACGTATTCACGAAACGCCTCCTGCAATCGCCGCGTTATAACCCCGGGCCTGCCATTCCAAGCCTCGCTTTGATCGATGCTCACGACAGGCGTGACCTCGCCGCTTGTAAAGGTTATGAAAACTTCACCGGCTTTCTTGAGCTCACTCAATGTAAAGGGGCTCTCCTGGTAAGGTAATCCCAATGTCCGGCAAAGATCCAGCACGACCTGGCGCGTGATCCCCGGCAGCAGGATCGGAGTCAGAGGATGCGTGGTGACCACGCCGTCGAGCACCGCAAACACATTGCTGTGGCTGCCTTCGACAATGATGCCGTCACGCACGAAAATCGCTTCGTCCGCGCCGGTTTCGTGCGCCTGCTGATTCGCCAGCACGTTCGGCAGAAGATTCGTCGTTTTGAGGTCACAGCGGCCCCAGCGCAAGTCCGGCATTGTGATCGCAGCGAGGCCTCGTTCTGCCCAAGCTAAATTTGGCTGCAATGGATTGGCGGCAACATAAATTGTTGGCGGCACGGGCGATGAAGGGAAAGCATGCTTGCGGGGCTGCGCTGGACCGCGCGTGATCTGAAAATAGACAGTGGCCTCTGCCTCGGCTAGTTTATTTTCACGCAAAAGCTGCATCGCAATATCAGCCAAGCGCTCGAATGGCGAAACTTCGATCCGCAGAGCTTGCAGCCCATTCTGTAGACGCCGCAAATGCGCATCCTTCTCGAACAGAAACCCGCGATAACTGCGAATCACTTCATACAAGCTGTCCCCGAACAAAAAGCCGCGATCGTCCACGGAGATCGTGGCCTGTTCGCGTGGCAGGAATTGTCCGTTGAGGTAGATGAGCATGGTCGTTTGAAGGGCCGGTGTTAAGTGATCAGTGTTCAGTAATCAGTAATCAGTGTTCAGTATTCAGTGCCATGTTTCGGTCTTGCAGAGCTTGTACCACAAGAAGCCGCGAGCGTCATTGATTTCGGATTTGGGATTTACGACAATCGAACTGCGATCGTAAATCGTGAATCGGAAATCACCAAGTTTCTTGAAAGTATTCAGTGACTACTGACTACTGAACACTAAATACTAATCACTGAACACTCAATCCGTCATCACACTATCCATCTTCACCACTTCAAAATCACTCCCTCGCACGCGTTGCAGTGCATGCAGATTGTCGTCGTTCCAGCGCGGGTCGGGCGCACCGCTGATATACCAGGCCGAGCCATTATCCGCGACGAACATGCCATATTTTTTCAAAGCCGTGAGAATGGCCTGCACTTCCGGCGGAAAGGACGACACCTCAAAATTCGCTTTCAAGCGCACACGCATGCCCATCGGCGGCAATTTGGTCTCGCGGCGATCGCTGGCAAAATGGCGCGCCGGAGGAACATATGCCCGCCGTGTCTCCGGGCAGGTAAAGCGCAGCGCGTGCCGGATTTCTCTCTGCTCGACCGCTTCCTCGTAGCGTACCAATCCCGGGAAAATCGGGAGACCGGCTGCGTCTGCTGAAGTCCAACCATTGGGCCGCAGGTGATTGGAGCGTAAATCGAAGATTGCACCTGAACCCGCGCGCCACCCAGTACCGCCGTTCAGCGGATATGCTGCAAAGAGCTCGTACAGCATCAAATTGTCCTTGTCGATGGCGATCACATGCCGGTCGCCGCTGCCGTTCGGCCCGCCCTCGATGGGCGCATTACCGTGCCAAAATCTGGATGCAAACCAGTATTCAACCCAATGCTCGCAATCAAGACTGCAGAATTGGGATCGATCGGCGCGTTGGAGACGTCCGTGTTCCAGGGATTGTCGTCCGGGAAAGCACGCTGGCCGTTCCAGGTTTCTCCGGTTGGTAGTGCTTGATTGTCATTCAGGCTCTGGCCCGGATTCCCATCGCAGCTTGACAGGCAGAATAACCCGAACAACACAAAACGTAAGAATTTAGCCGTCTGAAGCTGTTCTTTGAAAATTTCTGAGATTTCACTGGCGTCAGGTGATTTGATTTTGTATCTTTTCGTCAGAATTTATTCTGCCTAAAAGAAATCATATGCCTGATTTTAAACCGATTCGCTTGCGTGGCCGTGAGATTACCAGCGAGGTTCTTCAGTTCATTCAGGAGACCATCGCAACGCATGAGCCTGAAGGTCGTTCCGCTATCTCACGAATTTTGTGTGCGCAGTGGAAT
>JBOHQX010000011.1:0-17381 GCA_050732395.1 bacterium | reverse complement strand
TGTGTAAACTTTCAGAATTTTATTCTATGTTTGTTTCCTTTATTTTTGTGCCAAATACCCAGCGATGAGCCGGCGCGAGCAACGTGCCCTTGTTAGAAGAATCTTGGTCAGTGCTAGCCACGATACCTGAAACAGGCCGCGCTGAGCAAGGCTTAGATAGAGCTTACCAAGTTTCCTTCTGAATGACACACTCAGAATTCGGAGCGCAATTTCGAACTTAATATTGCAGGGAAAGTAGTGAAAGTTTTAAGAGCAAAAATGCCGAGCCGCCCTCCCTCACGGCGCGCGCGCCTGCGAGATTCCTGGGACTGGAAAGATCTCCGCATGGTGTTATTTATCAACGTCCTGATTACGGGCCTGCTTTCTTTTGTCTACGTCGATATCAAATCCACGAGATGGCTGGTTGAAATCGTCCGAGTGTTTGTTTTCACCCAGGCGATCGGCGTTTCGATTTACTATTTTATGTGCTTCAGCCATATTCTATCCATACGCAGCCTCTGGAAACGTTCCGCAGGGCTGACGTTGCTGTTCATTTTGGCGGGCTGGACCGGAACGCTCGTTGCTCTGGGCATCGACTATTTGATCTTCACGGAGCACCCTACCCGTCTGGGCAGGTTGTTTGTGGACAACACCCTGCTGGCGTTGCTATTTGGTGCAGCGGCCACGAGCTACTTCGTCTTGCGTAGCCGATTCGAGGAAGCGATTGCGCAATTGGCGGAAAAGGAAGTCAACGAGCAGCGTCTGTTGCGGTTGAAAACCAAAGCCGAGCTCGAAGCACTGCGTGCGAAAATCAATCCCCATTTCCTTTTCAATGCGCTCAATTCCATCGCCAGTCTGATTCCCGTCGATCCGCAGCGCGCAGAAGAAATGGTGCAGCGCTTGTCGCATCTTTTTCGTTACACCCTGGACACCAGCAATAGTGAAACGGTGAGACTGTCGGATGAATTGCGCCTGATTCGCGAGTATTTGGAGATCGAAAAAGTACGCCTGGGCGAGCGCCTGTCCTACGAGATTGTCGTCGACAGCGAATTGGCAGGGCTGCCGGTACCTGGCCTGCTGTTGCAACCGCTGGTGGAGAACAGCGTGAAGCACGGCCTCGCCAACAGCAGAACTGGCGGGCAAATCGCGATTCGGTGTCATCGCGAAAATGACAAATGCCGCATCGAGATTAGCGATACCGGCAACGGATATGAGCAATCGCAGAGCGCGGAAGGGTTCGGCTTGAGCAGCGTGCGCGAGCGCCTGGCGTTGCATTATGGGAATGATTACGATTTTCAGCTCACGCACCAGAATGGTGTACGCATCGTCATTCGATTGCCATTGAGCAAAAATGGAGCAAACCGGGATGCGTTATAAAACAATTTTGATCGATGATGAGTCTTTAGCTTTGCAGCGTTTGGAGCGTTTGCTGCAACCCTACTGCGAGACGGTCGAAATCATCGACCGCGCGACCGACGGCGAGTCTGCCGTGGCCAAGGTGAATGCGCAGCGGCCTGATCTGATTTTTTTGGATATACAAATGCCGGAGCTGAACGGCTTTGAAGTGTTGGAACAACTTCAGCATTTGCCGTGGATCATTTTTTCCACGGCTTTCGACGAATACGCGCTCAAGGCCTTTGAAACGAATGCCATAGATTATTTGCTCAAACCCGTCGATCCGGAACGCCTGCGCCGCGCCTTGGAAAAACTGCAACGCTTGACGGGTGAAGAGCAAAAGGCATGGCCTCAACAATTGCAGCAACTTCTGGCAACGTTTAAGCCACCCTCCGTTAAACGCCTGCAAGTACGCAGCGGTGACCACATTCGATATTTGCCGATCAAAGATATTTACTTTCTCCAAGCGGAAGACAAATACGTTGTCGCGCACACGTTTGAAGAGGCTTTTGTGCTGGATCAAACTTTGAACAAATTGGAGGCGGAGCTACCTGCGGATGATTTCGTACGCATTCACCGCTCGGCGATAGTCAATTTGAATCACGTAGCCGAAATCGTGCGTTCGTTCGGCGGCAACTATCAGGCGCGTTTGAAGAATAGACAAAAAACGGAATTGCCGGTAAGCCGGCAGGCTAGAACCAGGCTCGTTCTTTGAAAATGAAGCTTCGCATTAAAGCTATTGGGATATGCAACTGAAAAGCAACGAAAGCTGGCAGCTCATGCAGGAGATTCGTTCGCAGTATCCTCATCTTCCCATCGTTGTGAATGCTGGTGAGCATGAGCTTTGTGATTTTCGCGACGCCGTGGGCGCAGTCGCGGTTGTCACCAGGGCTCTTGGCTTTCCACAAGTGGAGAGTACGCTGTCACGCATCTGTTCGCGAGCGGGGGAGGAGCGATCATCCGTTTCGATGACGAAAAAAGGCATCCGTGATCGTAACGTATAGCAGTACGGCTTGATCGATTTCTTGCAAAGTAACCGATTCTTCGGCCGAATGCGCCAGCGACAAATCTCCTGGACCACAGACCAGGCAGGGAATGCCGGCTTCCCGCGCCAACAGCGCAGCGTCCGTCCATGCCGGAAAGGCAGTGAGAGGTTGTTCTGCACCGAAAACTTCACGGTAGGCGTTTTGCGCGGACAGCACCAGCGGATGATCCTGGGCAATTTCCAGGGGCCCGTGCACCATCGTAGCCATGCCGCCCGGCACTCTGCGCAACCGGGTAGACAATCCTGGCATCGCAGAGCGCACACGTGCCAAAAATTCTTCCAATTCGCTGAAAACGAGTGCAATATTTTCGGCGGGAACCCTGCGGCGGTCGAGTTGGAGCGTGCAGTGTGCGGCCACGGTGCTGGGTTGGTCACCACCATGAATCGTACCCATATTGATCGTCGGAACGCCGATGATTTCATGCCGCCGGGTTTGAAATTGCGGCACGAGCTCTTCTTCCACCATGCGCATAAAACGCGCGGCTGCGGAAATCGCGTTGCAGCCTTTGTCCGGCGTTCCGCCGTGTGTGGCCCGACCCAGAAACTCAATTTCCAACCATTCGAGGCCCTTGTGCCCTATCGCAATGCGATTGTTCGTAGGCTCGCCCACGATCGCACCCTCCGCTCGCATTCCCGATCGTATCAAAGCTTCGGCGCCGAGGCTTTCCATTTCTTCATCAACAACCGCGGCGAGTATCACTTCACCACGCGCGAGCAGATCAAATCTTTGGAGCGCTGCGAGCGTCGCGGCCATGGCCGCGAGTGCGCCTTTCATATCCACGGTGCCGCGGCCATACATTCTGCCCTCGCGAATTTCGGCAGAAAAAGGGTTCGCCGTGGTGATCGCATTCGGGGGAACAGTATCGGTATGGCCGCACAAAAGTAAGCGTGGGCCAGTGGCTCGAGCGCGCACGGTAGCGATCAGATTCGGCCGCCCGGAACGAACTTCGACAGTCGTGAATTCCACGCCTTGCTGCTCGAAATATTGTGCGAGCACCTTCACGACTTGTTCTTCCTGGCGCGGCAAGCCGGGATGGCTCGGCGCTTGCACGAGCTGGCGCACAAGATCGACCACGCCAAGTGCGGGAAGTAGTTCTTCAATTCGGGCTATCATGATTATCGATATGGAAGCCTGTGGCGGTATTCATATCGCGGCGGTAACAATGAAGCTGATACATTGAAGCGGCCCGCGAGACCCCGTGCAAACAATCCTCCATCTACGATCATCGATCTTCTACCTAAGCGAAACTCACGGCACCAGCACCACTTTCCCAATATTCTTTCTCTCTTCCATATAGGCATGAGCAGCGCCCGCTTGTTCAAAGGGAAAGGCGCGATCGACATGTGGCCGTACCCAACCGTCTTGCACGCCCTGCAAAATATCCTGCATCCAGCCGCGGACTTTTGCCCCTTCGTGCCATAAATGCCCGAGATTCGCACCGAACACGCTTTTGTTGCCGTTCATCAATCCTACGGGACTAAACCAGGGCATTTGCATAATCATCTTGATCAAGCCGAGTTTGGAGGTGCGGCCGGCGGTGCTGGCTGTGGAAATGCCGAACATGCCCAATCTTCCCGTATGCCGCAGCACTTTATAGTTTTGCTTCCAAGTTTTTCCGCCAATGGGATCAATGACCAATTCCACGCCGCGGCCCTGCGTGAGATCGCGCACGGCTTTTGGCCAATCTTGCGTGCGATAATCGATGGCATGATGCAACCCGCGCGCGCGCAGAAACTCATGCTTGCCCGCACTGGCGGTTCCGATGGTCACCGCGCCTATTTTTTTGGCAATATCCAGCGCGGCCAGACCCACACCACCTCCCGCGTTTTGGATCAACACGGTCTCACCTGCTCGCAGCGCGCCCATCACCACTAGCAGTTGATATGCTGTCAAATAATTCACCGGTATCGCCGCCGCAGCCTCAAAGCTCAAGTTCTTAGGTTTCGCGAAGACCTGCTCCGCAGGCGCTTTGACCATTTCGGAATAGCCGCCAAAACGAGTCAAGGCCACCACTGGGTCGCCGGATTTAAGGCTGGCCATGCTTTTCCCAACCGCGGCGACGATCCCGGCAACTTCATATCCTACCACTGCCGGTAGTTTGGGCGCGTCGGGATATATACCCTTGCGCGCCATGATGTCCGCGAAGTTGATGCCCGCCGCTTTGACGGCAATCACGACTTCATCTTGACCCGGCTGGGGATCCGCGCTCTCCCTCACTTCCAAAACCTCAGGAGCGCCGGCTTTCGTAATCCAGATCTGTCGCAAGCTTTTACTCCTAGATAGGTGCTTAGAGAACCAAAAATAGAATACAATTCCAAAAGTCTATGGCGAGGTGATGCCAAAACTCAAAAACTGCCTACGGAATTGAACTCCCACAGGAATTACGACAAGATTCTTCACCTCACTTTTAAGGCCTTTTTTAACACAGAGACACAGAGAACACGGAGTTCCACAGAGCGGCGTCGCCGCAACAAAAAAAGCCTCACGCAGAGCCTCGCAAAGATTCGCAAAGACCTCCGGCCGGCAAAGTCGCAACCAAAAACTTTGCTAAAAAGGCAAAGTTCTGCAAGTTTGTATCACAGAGAGCTTAAGAACTTCGGTGGACAAAGCCATCTCTGTGGCTCTCAGTGCACTCTGTGTCTCTGTGTTGAAACGCTTTGCGTTTTTAGCCGATTTGGTTGGGGTTCGTGCAGGCTGTCTGAAATGCCGAAAGCGACGAAAAGCCCGCACATTCATTTCTCATCACTCGCCTGTGCGCCGCCAATTCCCAATTTTCTCAAAATAATGTTGAACACCTCCGTGCCCAACCAGCCGCCGATGATGGATAGCGCCAGGCCGCTCAGCGGATTCAGAGCGACGTTGCGCGGGACGAGAGGAAGCAGATTGAAGACAAAGCTCCAATATAAAACAAAGCCGGTGACGAAGCCGATGGCGATGCGCCACCATTTGGCGCTCTGTTCGCGCCAATAGGCAATGAAGCCGCCGGCGAGCCCGCCGATCGCCGTCAACACCAAGAGCACGGTCGGCAAAGACACTCTGATGGGTGCGCTGCTCGCGGGCAAATTGGGTGTGGCGGCCGCCAGTACGACTCGCCCGCGCCACGTCGGACGAAAAACGGTTCTGCTTTGGAAACTGCCCGGTGCGATTGTAAGCTCCTTGTTTTCAATCTCACCTTTGCCACTGTCGATCTCGATTGAAACCGTGCGCGGCAGGTCCGTCACGAGCGTGCGGCCTTCGCTGTCCAAAAGCTTGATATTGAGATCACATTGATCGACCAGCGTGATCTCTGCCGGGCTGGGATCAAGCACGATTTGCGTGATCGCCGGGCCGAATTTAATTTGCAGGGTCTTGTCGCCGTCTATATTGGTTGCGGGCCGCGATTGCACGTATTCCACGGTAACAGTTTGCACGTCTTGTGAAGTTAGCGTTGCGGTGCCAAAGCTCTCGCCCGCATGAATGATCAAGGGCTGCGGCTTTAACGAGCCGTTGGTGTTGAAGAGCTGAATACTAATGGCTTGGGCCAGAGAATCGTTTTCGTCCAACAGAAATGCCTGAATCGTTGCCTCGTCTTTGCCATCGGCCAGCAACGTGCGCTGCGGGCTATGGCGTAGCGTGATCGTGGGCCTGTCCGGGCTCAGTGGAGCGGCGCTCTCGGGCGCCGCAATGCTTCCGCCGCCTCCCGGCCGCAAAGGTTGCGGTTGATCCGTTGGCGTCCCGCCGGCTCCGCCGGATGCTCCTTCTTCTCTTCTCTCCGGCGCACCCGAGCTTTTGGGCCTGGCGCTCGCCGGCTTCACGCGTATGAATGCGCCGCCTTCCTGCAAACGATCGTGCTGTGCGTGCAACTCCAATAATCCCGCTTCGCGCGCAAGGATCGTGTCCTTGCCAGCCGTCGCACCGGCCGCGATCATGACGGTGTTCGTGTCAACCTTGCCCGAAGGCATGTGCACCATCAGCTTGACGACGTAATCGCGCGGCGCCGGTGCAGCATTATTTTCGGCATCCAGGCAAACGATCGCGATGACAATTTTATCGCCGGCATAGACGTGCTTCCGCGGCGAGTTGATTTGCAATTTGAGGGGCTTGCCCTTTGCGGTTTGCGCCAGCGCCGTGCCGGCAACCAACCAGAACAGGTGCAGGAAAAGCACGGCGGCGTGCCACAAAATCGGCATCGCAGTCCTCATCCAGTGGAAAGTTTGCAGCGGTTTCATCTCGTCTTTCCTTTCGAAGAGTCAAACATGAGTCATTCTGGAGTTGCAGCCCAAAATAAAAAGCCTCTGTCGCAGGACAGAAGCTCGCTGTTCACCTCTTCATATAATAACACTGACTCATTTTGCGGATTTTATTCGGGATAAATCGTGGACCGGAGTGAGCAAACGGTAGTAAAACGGTGGAGCATTGTCAAGCAGAATTTGGCGAGGAAGCTTTACTTTGCGCTTGACATTTTCGCGCAGGAAAGGCAAAATGTCTTTATAGGAGATTTTTTCACCCAGGAGCGCAAAAAATTCACGCAGAGACGCAAAGGCGCAGAGAGGAATCGCAATGTTCAATTCAAAGCTGCTACGCAAGGAGCTTTGGTTTTCATCCTGCGCAAGGGCCCTTCAGCGGCTCGCCTAAAAATTCTGCATAGTCTTTTAGTGAAGGATATGAATCCATGTCGAACTACCTCAAATTCCTCGGCACGGCCGGTGCACGGTTCGTTATGATCCAACAATTGCGCTCTTCGGCGGGCACGATTGTACATCTCGATGGTCAGATGATTATGCTCGATCCCGGGCCGGGAACCCTTGCACGCTGTGCTGCAAGCCGGCCGAAAATCAACCCCGCGGAATTGCAGGCCATCATGCTTTCACATCGCCATGTCGATCATTCCACCGATGTCAATGTCATGATGGAAGCCATGTCGGAAGGGGGCTTCAAGAAAAACGGCATTCTGTTCGCACCGGAAGATTGCCTGGAAGGCAGCGACCCGGTGGTCTTGCGTTACGTGCGCGACTACA
Organism: bacterium; assembly: GCA_050732395.1. Lineage (GTDB taxonomy): Bacteria > Zhuqueibacterota > Zhuqueibacteria > Zhuqueibacterales > Zhuqueibacteraceae > JBIOXB01. Next base: position 9,964 of record JBOHQX010000011.1, on the reverse strand, counting down.
TCGAGAAAATCGAGGCTCTGCAGGAGAAATCCGCCCATGAAATCAACGGCCTGCGTTTCCGCACCAGCGGCCAGCATCGCCACGGCGCACAAACCTACGGTTTTGTTTTCGAGAGCTCTCTCGGCAAAATCTCGTTCCTGGTGGATACCGAATTCACGCCGCAATTGATGAAGTGGTACAAAGGAGCGCGTGTGCTGGTCATGAACGTCGTGCGCTTGAAGCCGGCGGACGACGATCGCGTCATTCAGCATCTCTGTTTGCCTGAAGCGAAGGAGATTATCGCCGAGATCAAGCCCGAAGTCGCCATCCTTACGCACTTTGGCTCGACCATGCTGCGCGCGAAACCCTGGGAGCTGGCCGAACAAATGAGCCGTGAGCTCGGCACAAAAGTCGTTGCCGCTTCCGATGGGATGAATTTTGCGTTGGATGAATTGTAATTCTCTGCTCTTCTCAGAAACTGAACTGCATGTTGTTGATTTTTAATATCCGATTTTCAGGCCAGTTTCTCGTAGTACTAACCCCGATCACCGGGGTCAGGAGCTTCCAAGTAACATGTCATGCAGGAGGCATCTTTTTCAGCACAAGCATCGTGCTCAATATCAAAAAGATCCTTCCAGGATGACATTATAATGTTACTTAGAATTTCATTCCGAGTCTGAATGGTTAATCACATCTCTTATGTTATACGCACGCACACCACCGTGGCATCGTCCGGCAAGGTTTCAGCCGCGGAAAAGTCCTTCACAGCCTGAATCACGGCTGTGCTGATCTCACTGGCTGAAGTGTGCTTTTGTGCGATCAAGACACCGCGCAGTTGTTCGTCATCGAATTGCTCGGCCACATTATTGCTCGCTTCGATCACGCCGTCCGTATATGCCAACAGCAAGTCTCCGGGCGCAATCGCAATCTCGATCTCTTCGAATGCCGCTTCGTGATTTATGCCCAATCCCAGACTGGGCGTGCGCCACGCCGTGATCTTTTGCGCAGCGGCTTGATAGTGCAACAACGGTGGATGTCCGGCAGTCGCGAGTTTAGCCACGCGTGAGCGATCATCCAGATGCGCGCAGGCAAATGTCACAAAATGGGGGAGCGATGCAATGCCATGAACTTTTTCAAATTCATAGTGCAGGGTATGAATTTTATTTCCCGAAAGCAAACACCAGGGCCAGGAGCGTGGCGCAGGAATATCCATTTGTAACGGCACGCCTGTGGCCGCGAAACTTGACAAGCGCATGCATTTGTCGTATATTTACCGAGCTTTTCGAAAGCAATTGAACCTGGCATGAGTGGGCGACAATCAACTCCACACCAACGCGGGGCTGAGGCCGGCCCGAGGATTTTCTCTCGAGATGATACCCCAAGATTTTTCAGTTGAAAAAATAATTGCGGATCTAAATGCGGAACAACGCGAGGCGGTGGAATATCCCGGCGGCCCCCTCGCGATCGTTGCCGGTGCAGGCACGGGAAAAACGCGCGTCATTACCTATCGCATCGCCTATTTGATCGCTGCGAAAATCACGAAGCCCAATCAGATTCTGGCGCTCACGTTCACGGACAAGGCCGCCGCCGAAATGGAGGAGCGCGTCGATCTGCTCGTGCCGTACGGCTATACGGACGTCACCATTTCCACGTTTCATTCCTTCGGCGACCGCCTGGTGCGCGAATTCGCCGTCGATCTCGGCCTCGATTCCGATTTCAAGCTGCTCAGCTCAGCCGAGCAGGCGCTCTTTCTGCGTGAGCATCTGTTCGAGCTGCCGCTGAAAAACTATCGGCCGCTGGGCAATCCCACCAAGTTTCTGCACGAGCTCTCCCGCCATTTCAGCCGCTTGAAGGATGAAGATATTTCCCCGGCAGAGTATCTTGCCTTTTCGGAAAAATCCCTGCTCGGCGAGCGCCACGAGCCTGCGGAGCGCCGCGCACTCGACAAGCAGCTTGAGCTGGCACACTGCTATGAAGCTTATCAAGAGCTGATGGCCAGGGGCGGTTACGTCGATTTCGGCGATCAAATCGCATTGTGTACGCGCCTGTTACGCGAGCATCCCGACGTGCGCGACAAATTGCAGCAGCGCTATCAGTACATTTTTGTGGATGAGTTTCAGGATACGAACTATGCACAATTTCAATTGGTGAAGGAGCTCGCAGCGGGAGCTAAAAATCTAACCGTGGTCGCCGACGACGATCAATCGATCTATAAATTCCGCGGCGCGGCCCTTAGCAATATTTTGAATTTCGATGAAGCCTATCCCGGTGCGCACTACGTTGTGCTCACGAAGAATTACCGTTCCACGCAAGCCATTCTCGATGCGTCGTATCGTTTGATCCGGCAGAACGACCCCGATCGTCTCGAAGTCAAGCGCCGCATCAACAAAAAGCTGGCAGGGCGCAAGCCGGGAGGGAAGGCGGTCGAGCATTTGCATTTTGATACCTTGAGCACGGAGGCGCAGACGATCGCGCAGGGCATCGCGGAAAAGGTCAGCGCCGGCGTGCGGCGCTATTCGGATTATTGCCTGCTGGTGCGCTCGAACGGTGCGGCCGACCCCTATTTGCACGCACTGGCCGAAGCGCGTGTGCCGTTTCGCTTTTCCGGCAACCGCGGCTTGTTTCAGCGTGAAGAGATTCGCCTGCTCATTGCTTTCATGCGCGTGCTGGTGAATCCCGAGGATGCGATCAGCCTGTACCATTTGGCGCAATCGGATATTTATCGCATGCCCATGGCCGACTTGCAGAAGTTTTTGTCGAAGAGTCACGAATCCAATCGTTCTTTGCTCGGCCTGTTCCGGAATTTCGACGATTCCGGCTGGGAGGAGGCGGTCTCGCTCGAAGGCCGCGCCACGATTGCAAAAGTGCTGGCGGATTATGACAAATACCTCGCAAAATCACGCGAGCTGCCGGCGTATGCTTTGCTTTATAGTTTTCTGAAAGAATCCGGTTATTTACAGCGCTTGATCGACGGCAGTGATCTCGAAGGCGACGCCAAAATCCGCAATCTTGCCAAGTTTTTTTTGACGGTGCAGAATTATGCGCATTTTACCGACAGCGGGAACCTCGCATTTTTCGTGAAGCATCTGGACTTGATGCGCGAATTCGGCGACGACCCCGGCATGGCGGATGCCGATCTCGACGCCGAGGCCGTGCACGTGATGACCGTGCACAAGGCAAAGGGCCTGGAGTTTCCGATCGTGTTCGTCGTGGGACTGGTCGATCAAAAATTTCCGACCCCGGCGCGCCGCTCCACGATCGAGCTCCCCGAGGGCGTCATCAAAGACCACTTGCCGGAGGGTGATTTCCATCTGCAAGAAGAGCGCCGGCTGTTTTACGTGGCAATGACGCGCGCGCAGCAGGAGCTCTATCTCACCAGCAGCCGCGATCACGGCGGCTCCCGGCCGCGCAAGGTCAGCCGCTTCGTGCAAGAGGCTATAGACGCTGCGCATACGGACGAAGACTACCGCAAAACTTCGCCGCTGGAAACGCTGGCGCGGTTCGATATTCCCGCCCCGCTCCCCACGGCGGCTGCGTCCGGTGTGTCTCCGGAATCTCAACCGCTCGCACTCGATCCCCATAAGATTGATGACTATCTCACCTGCCCGTTGAAATACAAATACATTCACGTGCTGCGCGTGCCGCTGCATCCGCATCATTCCGTCATTTACGGCCAGGCGATTCATGCAGCCATTAAAGAATACAACCAGCGCAAGAAACAACGCCGGGCGGTGAGTAGCGACGATTTGTTACGCGTATTTCAAGCCAAGTGGCGCAATCTCGGTTTTGTCAGCCGCGAGCACGAGGATTTGCGCTTTGCACGCGGACAGGAGGTTCTCAAAAACTTTTTCGCGCAGCAGGAAAATGAAAAGCGCATTCCGGTTTACGTCGAAGAAGGATTTCATTTTCAATTCGAGAATATGACGATTGCCGGCCGCTGGGATCGCGTGGATGAAATTGACGGCCAGGTTTATATTACGGATTATAAAGCCTCGGAAGTCGATGATCAAGACAAGGCCAGCACGCGCGCCAAAGAAAGCAAACAGTTGCGCATTTATGCCTGGGCTTATCAAGAACGCTTCGCCCGGCCGGTCAATGGCTGGCGCCTGCATTTTTTGGAGTCCGGCGTGATCGGCGAAGCAACGCTGAAAGAACGCTATTTGGAAAAAGTGCGCGCCGACGTGCGCGAAGCCGCAGCGGGCATTCGCAGCCGCGACTATCATCCCGAGCCCAGTGCGTTCGTATGCCCGCATTGCGCGTTTCAGGATATTTGCCCAGCGGCGGAGAGGGAGTAGTGTTTGGTGATCAGTGAATAGTGATCAGTGAATAGTGGGCTACTGATTACTAATTACTGATCACTGATTACTGATCACTGATCACTGCCTAACAACGGAGCTCTCTTGCCATTCTCCATCCTCCATTTCTCCGATCTCCACCTCGACGCCAACTTTGCCAGCAGCTATTTGCCGGCGAGAGTGGCGCGGCGGTGTCGCGAGCAGTTGCGGCAGACGTTTCGCCGCATTTTGGAGCTGGCAGCATCGCGCAAGGCGGACGCCGTGACCATCGCCGGAGATTTGTTCGAGCGCGAGCGGCTGTCGCACGATACCGCTGCGTTCTTATGTGCGGAGTTTGAAAAACTTGCGCCAGTCCCGGTTTTCATCGCGCCGGGAAATCATGATGCCGCCGATGCGGTCTCGCTGTATCAACGCGGGCGTTGGCCGGAGAACGTCAATATCGCGATCAAGCCGACGATGGCGGAATGGCGGCTGTCGAAAGAGTTCTCGCTGTGGTCCGCGGCGCACATGTCTCCGAGCGATCGCCAGAATTTTCTCGAAAGCTTTCGCGTGCCGGAGCCGGCCGGCGCGAGCAGGCCGTTTCCGATTTTATTGCTGCACGCCAGCGTGCTGGCTGCGCATACGGCCGAAGTGCGCGCGCACACGCCGCTCACGCTGGAGGACATCCGCGCCGCCGGTTTCACGCTGGCGCTGCTGGGGCACTATCACACCAGCCGGATTTTGCGAAGTGATAAACTGATCGCCGTCTATCCCGGCAGCCCCGAGCCCCTCGGTTTTCAAAATGAGGGCGGCCACGACGTGGCGTGGATTCAGCTCGTGCCCGGCCAGCTTCCCAACGTGGAGCTGCTGCCGTTGGCCGCGCTGAATTTCGAGGCCGTGACCGTCCCGGTCGATGACTGCCAGCATCGTGATCAATTGATTGACAAGATGCTGCACATCGCAGCCGAAAAAAAACTGATGCATGGCCTGGTGCGCATGCAGCTCAGTGGCCAGGCTCAAGCCACGCTGGACCTCGATCTGGAAGCGATCGCCGGCCGCTTGCAGAAAAACTTTGCGTACTTGCGACTGGAAGATCAAACCCGGCCGGCGTGGGATTTGGACAGGCTCGGGCAAGAGCCGACGGCACGCGGTGAGTTCGTGCGTGACATGATCAGGTTGATCGAGCGCGAGCCGGCGCAAAAATCGTTTTATACCGAAGCCATGCATTATGGCTTGCAAGCATTCGAGCAAGACGAGATAAAATTGCAGGATATGGTTGAGGCCGGCGATAAAGAAAACTGATTAACAAACGTTCGTAATGGGCCACTTAGAATTTTCGCAAGGGCAAGAGTTTTTAAGATGAAACTGCTCGAGCTCAAGCTTCAAGCCTTCGGGCGCTTGTCGAACCGCGTCTTCAGTTTTCATCCCCAAGTCAACGTCATCACCGGGCCGAATGAAGCGGGGAAGTCGACTTTGCAGCACGCGATCCTGGCGTTGTTGTACGGTTTTTATGACAATGCGCGCGCGCTGCAGCGCGAACAGGAGATGCACGAGCGCTTTCGGCCATGGAGCGCAGAGCGCTACGCCGGGAGTTTGACCTATCGTCTCGATGACGGCGCCACGCTGGTGGTGCACCGCGATTTTGTGAACGACGACGTGCCCACGCAATTGCTCGATGCGAACACGGGCGAAGATTTGACGCATCGCTACGCGCGCGGACGGCACGGTAAAATCGATTTCATCGAAAAGCAGCTCGGCATGTCGCGCACCGTGTTTCTGCACACCGCGTTCGTGCAACAGGGAGAATTGCGCAGCTTCAAGCCGCGCGACGCCGCGGGCATCTCCGATGCGATCTTGAGCCTGTTGGATTCCGCGGCGACCGAAACCTCCGCCGAGCGCGCACTCGACCGGTTGGACAAAATCCTGCGCGAGCAGTTCAGCGAGCGTTCGCAAAAGACCGTGCTGGCGCAAGCCCACCAACGCCTGGACGGATTACACGAAAACCGCGCCCTGCGCCAGGCCATGCAGCGTGCCGTACAACATGAAGTCGAAAAAGCTGAAACGCTGGCGCTGGAGATCGACGAGCTCGAGGCACAAGCCGGCACTCTGGAACGGCAATTGCTGACGATGCAGCTCGAATTGCTGCGTGCGCGCTTGCGACGCTGGCAGGATAATGAAAGCCACCGCCAAAAGCTCAACGTGGAAATTGCGGAACTGGCTGCGCTCGAAGATTTTCCAGTGGCGCTCAAGGAACAATTCTTTCAGCTCCGTGATGAATTCCTGCATCTCGAAAAGACCGAATTGCAGCTCGCAGACGAGCGCAACAGCATCGAGCTGCGCTTGATGGGCTTGCAGGAAAAGAGCGGCAGAGTGCCCATTCCCGGCCAGTTTTGGCAGAGTGCCTCCTTTGAAAACTTTCTGGCGCTGCGCCAGCGCTGGCAGTCTGCGTTCGAAGAAGTCATCGGCAGCGAAAGTGCGCGTCACGCCGCCGAAGATCATCTCAGAAACGCCGGCATTGGCGAAGAGGAACGCCGCGTGTTGGCCAGTTTGGACGCGGCGCGTCTCGAGCAATATCGCGAATTGGAAGCCAAGCTCAACGAAGCGGAAGCAGAAGCCAACGGGGTTCGCGCCGAATTCGATGCTTATGGCCGCGAATTCTCGCATCGCCGTAGCGTGCTCGGCTTCGTGGCAGGCATTGCGCTGTTGACCATGGTATCTTCGCTGGCTCACATCGGCATGAGCGCGCCGGGCACGTCACATTTCGGCGACGGCATGCTGATCCTGCTGAGCTTCGCGATTTTGATGGGCTGCGTCGCCGTCAAAGTACGCACCGAGGCGACCGGCAAGGAGCTGCGCGCCGAATTGCTGGAAGCCGAGCAGCGATTTATGACGGAACGCCGCAAGCTGCGCGACGTGTTGCTGCAATATCGCGTGGATTCCCTCAATGAGCTGATGCAGCGCCGTATGCAATTCGTCGAGCTGGGCGCGGCGATTGCAAAGCACCAGCAGCTCATGGCCGAAATGGAAAAGATCGAAAAGGGCTTGAAGCCCTGGCTGGCGGAAATGGGCATCGGCCATATTGCGATGGAAACCGTGCAAGAAGCGGAAAAGCACCTGCGCGAAAGCCATCAGCTCTACACTTCCAACCAGTCTTTGCACCAGCGCCTGCAGGAAATCAGCCGGCAGGAAGAGGAGCTGCGCAAAAACCTGCAGAGCTATGCGGGGCAGCTCGAGAAGATTCTGCAGCGCTCCGGCTTGGAAGAGCCCGTGGGAGAAAAAGCATTCCAGGCGTTCCTTGCCGCTTATCAAAAACGCGAGTATCTCGACACTTTGCTCCTGCAAAGGCAGCAGGCCGAGACGCTGAGCCATGAGATTCTGGAGGGCGAGACGGCCGCGGCGTTGTCCGGCCAAATCGAGCAGCTCGAAAAGCAATGGGCGGCGTTGCCTGCACCTGCAAGTGCCGCTGCGCCTCCCCAGCGTGAGGTTGCTGAAAGCGCGATCGCGGCTTTGCGCACCACGCGCGACCACGTGCAACGTGAAATACACCAGCAACAGCAAGCGCTGTCGATCTTGCAGGAGCGCATCGCGGTGCGCCTGCAAGGATTGCCGCCACTCGCGGAAATCGAGGAAGAAATCGCGCTGGAAGAAGCGCAACGGGCGCGCTACGAAACCGCCAAAAAAGCGCTGGAGCTGGCGCGCGACCGGGTGGCGCAGGCGGCGCAGCGCCTGCATCGCAATTTTGGACCGCGCCTGAAGGAATTTGTCAGTGGCCGTCTCGCGACGTTGACGGCGGGACGATATACCGGCGTGCTGATCGATCCGGCAACGTTCTCCATGCGCGTGGAGCGCGGCGATCACGCCGCGCCGGTGGATTTGGAGAGATTGAGCCATGGCACCCGCGAGCAAATCTATCTTTTGTTGCGCGCGGCGGTCGTGGATCTGTTCGCGCAAGGCGCCGAATCCGCTCCTTTGTTCTGGGATGATCCGTTGGTACATGCCGACGACGAACGCCAGCATCAGGCGCTGGAGCTCTGCCGTCTGCTCGCGGAGCAACATCAGATTTTTTATTTCACCAAGGATCAGAGCGTCGTGCAGTATTTCAGCGAGCGTTACGGCCCCGCGGTGGTCCTCACTCTAGCGTAGCAACTTCCGCAGCGTTCATCTCGTAAATGGTAATCGGTTTTTTGCGAGAATGCGGCGCAAATTTTGCAAGCTGATTTTGCCGATACCCTTGGAACGCAGGGTGCCGTCTCGGGAGCCCACGCGCCGTGCGTGGGAGCTAAAGCCAACGATTTCAGGAAAGGCTTTTGTTTTTTTATGCGATCATATTTTCCCCATACCGTTTTGTTCGTTGCGATCTTGTTTTTTTCTCTTTTGTGCCGTTACGTTCTGAAAAACTTCAATCAACAATGGTGGCAGCAGCCGTTTCTTCGACGCCTTGCCTCATGGTGGCCGGCGGCAGGAATCACCGGTCTTCTGGTTTGGGCGCTCGGCACGAAAACTCAGAATCATGATCTGATGATGATCGGCGCGATGCTCGCCGTGCTGGTTGTAATCATTGCAATCGCGAGCTTGCTCGCCTTGCCGTTCGCGAGCTGGTTGAATTATCTGGCACATCGCCTGCACGCCGCCCAACCCACTCCCGGCGAAACCCTTCCGAAAAACTTTGACGCCAATCGACGGCGCTTTTTGCATGCTGCCGCCGCCGCCGTGCCGGTGTTTTCCATTTCCGGCGGCGTTACCGGTCTGGCAAAATCTTTCGAAGAGATTCGTACGCCTATTGTACGCTTGCGCTATCCGCACCTGCCCTCTGATTTGGAGGGTCTGAAGATTATCCATCTTTCGGATTTGCATCTCGGTTACTATCGCGGCTTGGCCGAGATGGAAAAACTATTTGTCAAGCTGGAAAGCGCCCGCGCGGACCTGGTGCTGGTTACCGGCGATATCGCCGATGATCTGAACCTGCTACCGGAAGTATTGCGCATGATGGACGGCTTGCGCCCGGCATTGGGCGTTTGGGCCTCGCCTGGCAATCACGAATATTTTCGCGGCATCAAGCTCGTGCGCAAGCTCTTCGCCGCGAGCCCGGTGCCCTTGTTGTGCGACTACGGCCAGCCATTGACCCGCGGGACGACCACGATTTTTGTCGCTGGGGCCAACGATCCGCGCGCCCAACGCGATTTTGATTCAGAAGATTTTTTGCAGCAAACGGTCGCCACTGCCTTGCAAGAAGCACCGGCGGAGGCCTTTAAAATCGTGATGACGCATCGCCCCGGCGGATTCGATCGTGCCGCCGAGCTTGGCGTCGATTTGACGCTCGCCGGCCACACGCATGGCATGCAAATCGGCTACCACGGCCGGAGCCTGTTCGAAGCGTGGCTGCCGGAGAAATATTTGTGGGGGCATTATCGCAAAGAAAACTGCCATCTCTATACTTCTTCCGGAGTCGGCCACTGGTTGCCGTTCCGTTTGGGATGCCCGCCCGAAGCGCCCATCATCATTTTAGAGCGCGATCAGTCGTCCAAGCCCAGCACGGATTACAGCGTTTTTCGATTGAATGAGTAGGTGCCCTAAACAGTGTCATTCAGGAGGAAACTTTTTGAGCGCTTGGCACAAGGCCTAAGTGAGCCGCAATCCCAGCGCTTAAAAGGATTCTTCCAGAATGACATCGGAAGGAAATGGCTTTTCATACAAACGAAAACCGCTGTAAG
>JBOHQX010000010.1:0-12225 GCA_050732395.1 bacterium | reverse complement strand
GTGGCCTGGTATATACGATTGGGTTTCCAAGCCCTAGAACTCCCACCTTGTTCCACTGCCGTTGTTGGAGTTCCTTTAAGGTTACTTCAATCATGCTCAGCACTTTACGACCGGCCGCCTGTTCAATTTGCTCGAGCACCAAGTGCGGCGTATTGGAGGTGATGACCATGAAATCCACTAAAGCTCCCACTTGCTGTGCAGCCTTGAGCAGGCGCGGATCCGGCTGTATGGGGAGGCGTGGTGAATGGTCCTCATTTAAAAGGATCGGCGGATGGCGACAGTAATAGACAAACATGGGCGGATAGCCGCTATTTTGAAACTGAGGAACGAGGCGTTGTGCAGCGTGATGCACACGCGCCTCAAAGTCCATAGTCGCTTGCGGACCCAGTCCGCCGAGAACGCCGATGGTCTTCATGGTCGATTCTCCGTTTTCGCTTTCACCGCGTAATGCGCTCAGTGTTTCGCCATCCGCTTTCCTGCGCTCTTTTCCGGTCTTGCCAGAACCAATAAAGCCCAGGGCGCCGGCCGCGCCCAGCCACGCCAGGGCCTCGCGCCGGTTGATTGGTTTGATTTTCTTGGTGTCCAATGCCTACCTCAACATTAACTTTACCAGGTCATATTGCCTATGCCGCTTTATGGTTAAGCTGAAAACAGAAAGCCGCTACGCGGCCGCTTCCTTTTCGACAGGATTCACAAGATGAACAAGATCGAGCCTCATCTTGTTCATCTTGTAAATCCTGTCCAATTATCACCGCCGCACTGGATCGGGGATCGAAACGCCGATTGCAAAGAGAACATCACGACGTTGCAGTATGAAACCCAGCTTCTCCGCCACTCGTATGCTGGCTGTGTTGTCCGGAGACGTGGTCCAGCTTGGCCGGTGCCCTCTACTTTGAATATCCTCGCAAAGCCCGCCTGCGCATGCAACGCTGAGTCCCATGCCGCGAAACTCCGGCTCGGTCACGACCCCAAGATCTTCGAATCTTTCGCCGACATAAAACGCGCACGCCACCGCAACGAGCCGGTCATTTGCAAACGCTCCCCACGCACGGCCGCTCGCAGCAAGTCCGGCAGGCCCGCCCCACGTTTTCACAATCCAATTGACTTCCGGACTTAACCCCCAAAGATGAAATGCGTCAGCCGGCTCGAGACGACGAATGGCCTGAGCCGGAGGACATGAGAAGCGCGGTTTTGTTTGCAGATCAAAGATCACGCGCTCCCATGTCTGCAAGCTGGGAAACGCCGCCCGCAATACTGGCACAAATCGTTCCGGCGCCTCCACGAAGCCGGCAATGCGAGCTTTCAAATCAGCAGGTTTCAGAGTCTCCGGATCACCGGCGAATGAATAGTTACCTGCCGAATCCGCGAGCAGGACGCGGGGCTGCGGCCAGCGGTCGACAAAACATGCTCCGTTTCCGGTCTGCAGGACGTGCATTCCCACCAACGGTCCCGGGCGGTCCGGCGCGAACCAATCGCGCAAAGTCGCCATCTGGCTCGGCGTAAGTAGAATCACAGAATCACATTCCCAAGAAAACGACTTGCATGAAGGCTGCCATGCTTGTGGACCAATAAAGCAGTCAGAAACAGCTCTTGCGCCACCGCCAGCTACAAATTAAGGTCAAGAGTTGTAATGTGCACTATCGATTACTTCACTACTAACTGATCACTGATTACTGATCACTGAACACTGAACACCGATCACCTCATCACCACCAACTTCCTCGTCTGCGCAAAACCCTCAGCCTGCAGACGATAGAAATACACACCGCTCGGCAGGATTTGCCCGGCATGGTCGCGGCCATCCCACGTCAGTGATGTGCTGCCCGCCTCCTGCCAGGCATCGATCAATGTGCGCACTTCTTGGCCAAGCATGTCATAGATTTTCAGCATCACGTGAGCAGCGCCCGGGAGATCATACGTGATCGTGGTTGCCGGATTGAACGGGTTGGGATAATTCGCGTGCAATGCGAATTTTTGAGGCATATTCTCCGGTTTTTCGTCAACCGCAGTGGAGCTTTTTCGCAAAGCGAAATTGAGTTCAGTGTTACCATCGGCGGTCGTATTGGTTTCCAGGGTATCAGCCTGATACCCGAGCGCATCCGCCGCCACGCGCACATGATCGTCTTTGAACCAGGGGATTTCATATGCGCCATTGGCACTGGTGCGCGTGGTGGCATATTCGTCCGGAAAATAAACATAGGCTCCAGGAATCGCAGCGCCCGTGACCGCATCCGTCACTGCCCCCGTAAGATTCGCAGGCGGATGTTGGTCGAAATCGAAAAGATGCAAGCCCAAATTCATGTCACTGGCGTAGATGTATCGCGAAAATGGATAAATGCCCCAGGTGGAGGAATAGCCCGAGCACGGGGTGTTACCGTTGAGATCATAGGAAGCCACCTGCACCGGATGGCGAGGATCGTTGATGTCAACGATGCGAATGCCTTCGCAATAATAACTCAGATAGGCATAACGGCCGCGCACGTAGACGTTGTGGATGATCGCGCCGGGCTGAGTGGCATATTCAGCCACGAGCTCCAGCGCACCGCTTTGCGTGTCCCAGATTTTCAGGTTGTGTTCCGTGGCGCCGATTTCATCGGTGGTGAGGATATACCGTTCATCCTCCGTGGGCCAGGCGTTGTGCGTTCCTGCGCCCGGATATTGCGCGCCCGCGAGGGGTTTTGGCGCGGAGAGATCGCTTACGTCGGCCGTCCAAAGTCCGGCGGGAGAGAATATAAAAGCGGTATAGAGCTTGTTGTGAATGACGGTGTTGTCATGCGCGGTGCCAAAATCGTTGTTGAAGAGTCCCATGTAAACAAACGACCTTTTGTTTGTGAGGTCGAATACGGTGACACCCGGTACCAAATGATTCGCAATGTAAAGCCCTCTGCCTGTCACCCAGAACGTGTGCGGGCTGATGGACGGATCGCCGGGTTGAAAATGATTCACGAGCACGGGATGAACAGGATCAATGAGATCATAGACGTCGATGTATCCCTGGTTCTGCACCGCAAAGTAGAGATAGCGCCCGTGAATTTGGACGTCCCAAATCGCGGCTGTGCTCGGCACGACCGCGAGTTGTCTGGGGGCCTGCGGCGTGCTGACGTCGTAAAGATATACGTTTCTGCTGTTGTCGTCGAAATACCAGCCGGCAATTGCGGCGAGGTCGCCGCAGCCCGTCACTTCGCCATAGCGGCGTGGGTCACCCGGTACGGGCACCGGGTCGATCGATTTCAACAAGTGCAGGTTGGAAGTATTTTGGGCGAAAAGGGGGTATGAAAAAGCGATCAGCGGCAGTACGGCGAATTTATTGAGGAAATTCATTCAGCGCTCCCTGCGATTACATGATTTGGACTGGCCTGTGCCCAAAAGGTAAGTTCAAAACTGAAAACAAGAAAGCCCGGAATCACGGCTGGTTTTCAGGGCACCGCTGCTGGGGAAGCACTTTCCACCAGCGGCAGCAAAGCAATCTCAATGCGCCGGTTCTTGCTGCGCCCGGCGGGCGTGTCATTGCTGGCGACGGGATGAAATTCCGACAAGCCTACCGCTTGCAGGCGCTGGGGTGGTATGCCTATCGTTTCCTGCAGGAATCTCACGACGTTCGTCGCGCGCGCGGTGGCAAGCTCCCAGTTGGTGGGGAATTGCTTTTGCAGCCTCAACGCAATGGGTACGTTGTCGGTATGGCCCTCGACGCGAATGATCTTGTCTTCCACGTTTTTAATGATGTTGCCGACTCTCTGCAGAACTTGCAGCCCTGCCGGCGTCAGATCCGCTTCGCCCGATGGAAATAGAATCTTATCGACCATGGTCACGGACAAACGATCGGCAAGTTTCTTGATTTCAATCTGTTTTTGATCGATCTCGGTTTGCAGCTCGCTCACCAATTGCTCCTGCGTGTTGGCGAGCCGCTGAATTTCCTCCTCTTTTTGTTTGGAGATTTTGGCGATTTCGTCCTCCAACTGTTTGGCAAGCCCGGCCGCGCGCGTTTCGAGCTGGCGCACTTTAAATTCCTGTTCCGTGGCGTAATCGCGCTGCGTTTGCAGCTCGACTTTCATTTTCTCCAACAGGAAAAAAAAGTACCCAGCGGCGATGGTCGCGGCAATCGCCAAGGCCGTCGCGATACTGGCAAGCAACTTCATACTCGCATCTCCTTACCGCCCATCCGAGATCATCATCGCTGTCATCTGAAAGCATCCTGGTAGATTTTGCACCTGGGCCCGAAAGGGTACTGTGCCCGAGTCAACCAAGCTCCTTACGGGATGACGCTTCAGGGTTTCCGGATAGGCTATTAGCTTAAAGCCTCAATTTGCACCCGTTCCATGCATGCCTTGATTTCCTCCAAATCGGCATAGCCGGGAGTGTCGTGCATGGCGTTTACCGTTCCGGCCGCAACGGCAAAGCGAAGGAGCTCGAGCTCCCGTATGCCGTGCAACCAGGCATATAGAAATCCCGCGACCAGCGCGTCACCCCCGCCGAGCGGATTCGGCGAGGCGATTTTAGGCGGCACGGTAGAGTATTGTTTGCCATTCAGCATTACGCCCAGCGGGCGGGCGGCATCCGTCACAAAGATGCATTGCGCGCCTGAGCTCGAAAGCAGATGCAAAAGTTTTTGCATGCCGCCCGGCGCACGCGCATCGAGGCCGAACGTTTGCAAAGCCTCCTCACGATTGGGCTTGAGAAACTGCGGTTGCGCTTCCAATCCCGCTTTTAGCGGCGCGAGATAACTGTCGAGAAAGACCGGAATGCGCCACACGTGTGCCAGCCGAAGAAGATCGGCATACAACCGGTCGAAGCCAGCGCATGGCATGCTCCCACACAAGGCCAAAGCCCGGCATCCTGGCAGAAGTTGTTCCACTCGTCGAATCAGAGCTTCCACCTCGCCGGCTTGCAACTGAGACCCGGGCTCAAAGACCGCCGTACGGCGTCCGGATTCCACTTCGACCAGAGTGAAGCCGGTGCGCGTGGCGGCGGCTGTTTCAATGAAATCGTGTGGAATATTCTCGCGTTCCAGAAGTGCGCGAATAGCCGCGCCCGTCGGGCCGCCGAGAAAACCTGTTGCCAGGGTATTTTCGCCCAAGCCCGTCAAGGCACGCGCGACATTGATGCCTTTGCCTCCGGCGATCATTCCCATGCGCTGCGCGCGATGCGTTGCGCCGAAGCGCAGCTCATCGAGCCACAGAATCTTATCGAGCATGGGGTTGGGTGTGACGGTCAGAATCATTAGCCTATTGGTATGACCTGGACTATGCAATGTCACATTGTCCGCAGATTCGTGGGATTGAAAGCGAAAGAACAACACAAAGTGACGAAGGGCACGAAGTTCCACAAAGCCGGCAATTCAGAACTTTTTCCGGGGAGGAAATCAATACAAATGGAGCATTTACTTAGCATTTCTTCGCCCGACTTTGTGTTCACATGATAAACATTATTTTTACTTCCGGCAAGCCAATTCCTGGCGGGCGCAAATGCAGTTTGCAAAAATCCGTTTGCCCCTTTGCGGCTTGCGCTTTATATTCGACGTGCGAGAACAACCATGGGAAAAATCCAGCCAACCGGCGAGCAAGCGATGATCATTGCGCCCACCACCGGCATCGAGGTTTTCAATCTGCACCAGCATCAGCCGGGCATCCAGCGTTTTCTTGCCAGCTTTGCTCTGAGTCCGGAACGGCCTTCGCTGCAGGCTTTGCAAAAAATCATCGCGGCATTTTCGCATCTGCCCTATGAAAATCTGAGCAAAATCATCAAATTCAATCAGTACCAGGAGAACCAACTGGCGCGCTTGCGCCTGCCCGAAGAAGTGATTGAGGATCATCTGCGCTTGCACACGGGCGGCACTTGTTTCTCGTTGACGTTTTTCCTGCAATGCATTCTTTTGCATCGCGGGTTCTCGTGCTATATCGTCATGGGCGATATGAAAGCCGGCCGCAACGTTCATTGCGCGCTGATCGTGACCCTGGATGAGATAAAGTACCTGGTCGATCCCGGCTACGTGCTGCACCGGCCCATGGCGCTCGATCCCGCCAGGCCCCGGCTGTACCACACTGAGCTCAATGGCGTTGAGCTGCGCTGCGATCCGCGCCTGCCGGCCTACGATTTGTACACGTTCACGCGCGCGGACATGAAGTGGCGTTATCGCTTGCAGGACCGGGCCACGCCCGAGGACGAATTTCTGAGCCATTGGCAGGCTTCTTTCCATCGCAATAGCATGCACGGGCTCTGTTTGACGCGGGTGCACGAGCACGAGCTGATTTTCATTTTGAAAGATTTCATGCGCGTCACCTCGTTCGCGGGCAAACGCAACGTCAATCTCAAGCACAGCCTCCCTCGCACCATCAACGAAGTCTTCGGCATCGCGCCGGAATACGTCGAGCAGGCTCTGAGTGCCTTGCGCGAAAATCTGGCGCACGAGCGCAGGGCAGACAATGATTCCTGTCAACGAAGCCAAGCGATTCGTTCATCAAACCCAGCACAAAATTCTGAAAATCTCTTCTCCAACGGATGAAAAACGACCAACGGACCCACTATTCTGAATCCGTTGGTCGTTTTTCAATCCGTTGGAGAAGAGATTTGGACCAGTATAGTTGCGGCTCGTCCGCCTAGTGAATTGTATCGCGGCCTTTTCATTGTGTCGGTTCAACGTGTAAACACGTTCGCAGTGTTTCCTTATTAAGATTTCTCCATTTTTTTCGGCGCTTTGCTCCCAACTTCCCTCCGGATGTCACCAGCGTCCGGCGGTAAAAAAAGAAAGGATCGCCCATGTCGGAGAAAATCAGGTTCTTCGAGCAAGTCAACCGCAATTTCGACAAAGCCGCCGCGTACACCAAATATCCGGCCGGCCTGCTCAAGCAGATCAAGATTTGCAACAGCGTGTATCACATCACGTTCCCGCTCAAGCGGGACGACGGCTCTATTGAAACCGTCGATGGCTGGCGCGCGGAGCACAGCCATCACAAGCTGCCGGTCAAGGGCGGCGTGCGCTACAGCCCCAACGCCAGCGAAGACGAGGTGATGGCTCTGGCCGCACTGATGACGTACAAATGCGCCATCGTGGATATCCCCTTTGGCGGCGCGAAAGGCGCGATCAAAATCGAAAAAAGAAACTACTCGGACACCGAATTGGAGCGGCTGACGCGGCGCTATACGTACGAGCTGGTGAAAAAGAATTTCATTGGCCCGGGCGTCGACGTGCCCGCGCCCGATTACGGCACCGGCCCGCGCGAAATGGCGTGGATGATGGATACCTACAGCGCGATTCATTCTGAATTGGATTCGCTCGCGAGCGTTACCGGCAAGCCGCTCACGCAGGGCGGTGTGCGCGGCCGGACCGAGGCCACAGGCCGCGGCGTTTATTTCGGCATTCGCGAGGCCTGTAATAATGCCGAAGACATGAAAAAACTCGGGCTCGCGCCGGGACTGGCCGGAAAAACGGCTGTGGTGCAAGGCCTGGGCAACGTCGGTTACTATACTTCGAGGTTTTTGCAGGAAGGTGGGGCCGTGATCGTGGGGCTGGCGGAATATGAAGGCGCGATCTACAATCCCAAAGGCCTGGATCTCGACAAGGTGGTGGCGCATCGCCGGGAAACGAAATCGATATTGAATTTTCCCGGAGCGTCAAACTTGCCGGTGACTGCGGCCGCGCTCGAGTTGGCATGCGACGTGGTCGTGCCCGCAGCCTTAGAAAATCAGATCACCGCCGAAAATGCGCCGCGCGTGCAGGCCAAGATCATTGCCGAAGGCGCGAACGGTCCGTTGACCGCGGATGCCAATGAAATGTTGTTGCAGCGCGGCGCGCTCATTATTCCCGACATGTTTCTCAACGCCGGCGGCGTGACGGTTTCCTATTTTGAATGGTTGAAGAATCTCTCGCACGTACGCTTCGGACGCATGGGCAAACGTTTCGAAGAAAACGTCAATACCAGAATCTTGCAAGCCGTCGAAGAGCTCACTGGCAAAAAAGTGCCAGTGGAGATTTTCAAGCAAATTGCGCACGGGGCGGATGAAGAAGACCTGGTCAATTCCGGCCTGGAAGAAACCATGATCACGGCCTACAACGAGATGCGCGAGATCAGGAAACAACACGGCGACAAGGTCGATTTGCGCACCGCCGCCTTCATCAGCGCCATCAACAAAGTCGCGCGTAGTTATATGGAATTGGGCATCTTCCCTTGACGGTGATTTCGTCCGTGCGCGAACGCGAAAGATCATCACCACGGATGAAAAGGCCAAAGGTTTTATCCGTTGGACTTGATCTATCCGTTGGGGC
Source organism: bacterium (assembly GCA_050732395.1). GTDB lineage: Bacteria > Zhuqueibacterota > Zhuqueibacteria > Zhuqueibacterales > Zhuqueibacteraceae > JBIOXB01. Next base: position 3,965 of record JBOHQX010000010.1, on the reverse strand, counting down.
CGCCCGTAGGGCTTCGGTTTTCATTTTTCTCTGAAAATCCGTTGTAGTGCTTTATGATGAAACAATCATCGCAATTCACCAAGTTTCCACAGGCAGCCCATGTCTGAAAGTGTTTTCCCAGTCGATGCAAAATTCAACGGCGAGCGCTTAGGCCTCACGTGGAATGACGGTCACGAAAGCATTTATGATCCCGTGCAGTTGCGCCTGGCGTGCAATTGCGCGCACTGCGTGAGCGAGATTACGGGCGAGCGGCTGATTCGCTTGGAAGACCTCGCTCCCGACCTCAAGCCAAAAGAAATGCGGGCAGTGGGCAGATACGGCGTGAGCTTTACATGGTCGGACGGGCACAGCACGGGCATTTATACATTTGCGCGTTTGCGGGAATTGTGTGAATGCCCGGTATGTCGCCGCGCAATGTGATATGCCCTCGCGGGTGAAATGAACGCAAACAATATGAGTTCATGAATTCATTGTAGACCCCCTAACAATCATAGGCAACTATTAGTTGAGCTACCTAGCTTGACTAGGTCAGATTATCCGCAAAGTCTCACAAGGAAAATCTCTACGTAATCTTTGCGTATTCTTTGCGTGAGACATAAAGTCTGTGCACAAAAACAGATATTAACCTACCTGTGCATGGCAGACAAGCGCCCCGGACTTTTGATCGACTTTGGTGAGCAGCAGATGAAAGCCGGTATCACGCCCATCACCAACGGTCTGCCCGGCTAGTGAATTTATCACGCAGAGCATCGCAAAGGATCGCAAAGAAAAGCTAAGTAAACGCTCGATTTGAAATGATTTCCTCCTCCAGAAAAAACTCTGGATTGCCGGCGTCGTGGAACTTCGTGCCCTTTGTCCCTTTGTGTTGTTCTTTTGCTTTCAATGCTGCACATCTGCAGATAAGGAAGGCAAATTGTCAGAACGCATCAACGTCTCCTCGGGTGCAAAATGGGAGGACATTGTCGGCTACTCACGCGCCGTGAGGGTGGGGAACGTCATCGAGGTGGCCGGTACCACAGCGGTGGATGAAAACGGCAACGTCGTCGGCGCGGATGATCCTTACGCGCAGACGAGATTCATTTTCTCCAAAATCGAAAAGGCCCTGCAGCAGGCCGGCGCCAGGCTACACCACGTGGTGAGGACACGCATGTTCGTCACCGATATTTCGCGCTGGGAGGAAATCGGCCGTGCGCACGGCGAATTCTTCCGCGCCATCAAGCCCGTAGCGACGATGGTGGAAGTGAGCGCTTTGATTTCGCCAGAATTATTGGTCGAGATTGAAGTAACGGCAATGGTGCCCGGCTCATCCGACTGACCAACTCTCACTAATTTGCGATTTACGATCATCGATCGACGATCGTAAATCGTCAATCGGAAATCACCAAGTTTCTTGGAAGATGCCTTTTGAAGAAGACAAAACGATTATGGGCAAGACCATTGAAAAGCTTTGGGCAAGATGATTACATGGCAAAATGATTTCAAACTGTCATGCTGTAAGCATCCTCCCTAGGTTTTGGTGCAGCCCTCTTGGGAAGATTCCTACAAATAACAGGGAATGGAGACAAGTCGCAGCGCGTGAGCTATTGCTCAATTGGTTGTTTCGATGGTTTTTCCGGCTTACTGAATACGCCAACCGCCCAGGAGCTCGACCAGGTGATCCGCTGAAGAAACAGTCTTTTTGCCCCTGGGAGCCGGCGTTTCCGCAACGAACGAAAGCCGGCCATTGCGATACTGCATGGGAAAAATGGTTGGCAAGTCCTCGTCCTTCCGCACCGGAGTAAATTGGCCTACGTGGCATTCTTGAGTGGGCTTACGGGTGTCTATCATCTTTTTTGCCCTCACAAACCGTTCGACGGCTATGCTCAGAGTATATTTTGGCGGACCGCCGAAATGCGATTCTGACGCAAAGGGAATGTTTCCCGAAAATGGGCGGGCCGCCAAAATATCCTCGCGATTGTTGCTGACGTTTTAAATTGATGAAAAAGGCCGTGCTGTGGGAAATTGGTTCTCCGCGCGTTCAAAGGCAGGCAATAGCAATGCCAAAAAAGACGATCCCCTAAAACCGAGGTTGGCGATATGGCAAGAACATGATTTCGCGAAGGTTGCCTAACGCGAATTTTCAGCTATCCGTCCATACAAAAAGACCGTGTTCGAGCCAAGGGTGTAAAAATTACACGCCTAACCAAAACAAGGGGTTAGAATTTTCATAGCAGCTTTTTTTATTGAGTTTATGTGCGAAAAATGCCCCTATTTAGCCAGGTTTGACCACAAAACCACACAAGATTACACGACAAGGAATCATGCGTGTCCACAATTACTTTTTCGGCGCTTTGGTCAACGCCTCTACACCCGGCAGCTCGCGGCCACCAAGAAATTCCAGAGAAGCTCCGCCGCCGGTGGAGACATGAGATATTTTCGCGGTCAAGCCGGAGCGGCCGAGTGCGGCCACCGAATCGCCGCCGCCCACGACGCTGAACGCGCCACGGCCCGTGGCTTCCGCTACCGCCTCGGCGATTTTCATCGTGCCGGTGGCAAATGGTTCTCTTTCAAAAACACCCATGGGGCCGTTCCAAAAAATGGTTTTGGCTTGCAAAATGATCGCACGATAATGCCCGATGGTTTTGGGCCCGATGTCGCCCGCGAGCATGCCCGCGGGAACGTCGCGCTCCTTCACCGGTACCGCGTCTTTTCCTTCTATGGAGCTGGCGATGACGTGATCCACCGGCAATTCCAGCTTCACCGGTTTGCGCGGGTTGGAATACTCCGCAACTGTCATGATGTTCAGCGCGACGTTGATTTTCTCTTCTTCCACCAGGGAATTGCCAATGGCGTGGCCCAGGCCTTTGAGAAAAGTATAGGCCATGCCGCCGCCGATCAGCAGATGTGAAATGCGCGTGATCAAATTGTGGATCACTTCGATCTTGTCGGACACTTTTGCGCCGCCGAGAATGACGACGTAAGGCCGGGGCGGCTCCCCCAACAATTTGCCCAGCGCGGTCAATTCCGCTTTCAGCAAATAGCCCGCGACCGCAGCGTCCTTGTGAATTTTCGCCACGCCCTGCGTGGAGGCATGCGCGCGATGCGCCGCGCCGAAAGCATCATTGACGTAGACCTCGCCGAGGGCGGCAAGCTGCTTGGAAAATTCCGGGTCGTTCTTCTCTTCTTCCGCATGAAAACGAACGTTTTCCAGCAATAGAATCTCGCCCGGCTGCAGGGCACTCACCATGGCCTCCACTTCGCTCCCAATGCAATCCGGTGCCATTTTTACTTCGCGGCCGATCAGCTCCGACAATTTTGTGGCCGTGGGCGCGAGCGAGTATTTGGCTTCGGGCTTGACCTTGGGCCGGCCGAAATGTGACATCAAAATTGCTTTGCCGTTTTCTTTGAGAATCTTTTGCAGCGTGGGCAGCGTTGCGCGAATGCGCGTGTCGTCCGTCACCTTACCGTTTTCCACCGGCACGTTGAAGTCGACCCGGGTCAACACCTTCTTCTCTTTCAGAACCACGTCGTCGATCGTCAGCCTGTCCATCGTGACTGCTCCAATTTGAGGATCTATACAATTTATCGTGCGCGGCTCCGGCTGCGTCGCCCGCGGGATTTTTTTGGATTTGATTCGTCGTGTCTGCCTGAATCGGCTACAAAATACTTCTTTTGCGGCTAAAGTCAAGCTCGGGCTTTACCGATTTCAAGAAGGCGACGTGATGGTTTTATTCGAGGCCGAGGCGAATCTGGCGCACGTGGAAAAAATGCAAGGCGCGTAAAAGCCACGCTTGACATTTGCGGCGGCAGGCTTAAATTACCTTGTTAAGGTAACAAGGTACTCGTCAGGCGCTTAGTGCCTAAGAGCCTGTCCGAAAACCCTGAAATGTCATCCCGCAGGGATCTTGGTTGACTCGGGCACAGTGCCGATTTCAGGCCTAGGTGCCGAATCTACCAAGATGCCTTCTGCATGACAGAATGAGGTT
>JBOHQX010000009.1:0-79478 GCA_050732395.1 bacterium | reverse complement strand
GACAGGAGATGAGAATCTCCTTGGCCAGATCGAAAGCAGATTGCCCCTTGTTGCCCACGCGCAAAATGATCGCCAGCAGTTCGGCATCAGATAGATATTCCGGTCCCAATTGGCATAAGCGCTCGCGTGGCCGCTCGGATTCCGGCCATTTCGGGATCTGCAGCTTGTATTCCATCGCCACCCCATTGTGTTTGCCGTAGAAAGTTGATGGTAGATCGTGAATAGCAAGGCGTCAATAGCAGTTCCGATTCACGATCTCCGATCCACAATCTACTATTTACGAACCTGACTGCAGCCAAAGCATACCCAGAATTACAAAACCCAGAGCGATGCGATACCAGCCAAACGCTTCAAAGCTGTGCTTTTTGATGAACGACATGAAGGCCGCAATCACCACCCAGGCGGTGATCAAAGAAACGATAAACCCAATCGCAAAAACCAGAGCGTCATCGCGATTCAAGAGATGAATCCTCTTGAGCAGGCTGTATACAGTTGCCGCGGAAATCGTGGGAATCGCCAGGAAAAATGAAAATTCTGCCGCCGCCGCATGGCCCAGGCCGGCGACCAACCCGCCCATGATGGTCGAGGCCGAACGCGACATGCCGGGCATCAATGCAAGACATTGGGCCACGCCCACCCACAGTGCTTGCAGCCAGGTGATTTCTTCCATGTGCTCCGTGTTCGGGCGTAAGCGCAGACGTTCAATCAAAATAATACCCACCCCCCCGATGACCAATGAGGCGGAAACCATTTTTGGATTGAAGAACAATTCCTCAATGATGTCATGCAAAAAGAATCCTAACAGCGCAGCGGGAAAAAAAGCCAGGATCACGCTCGCGGCAAAGCGGCGTGCCTGGCTGACGCTCAGGCCTGCCGCGCTGCCCGACCGCGCCTCCCGGCCCAATATCCGTTGCAGCAAGGCGCCGAGGCGATGGCGAAAGTATATCAGCACGGCAACAATGGCGCCAAATTGAATGAAGATTTCGAAAGTGTTTGCTTTTTCGCCAGTATATTGCAGCCAATTACCAACTAAAATCAAATGGCCCGTCGAGCTGACGGGCAAGAATTCGGTCAAACCTTCGACAATTCCGAGAATTACAGCAATGATTACTTCGTTCATCGAACTCCTTTCGGGACGCGTAGTGCGCCATTCGTTACTTGATGATCGTTTTATCCCTCACGCTTTACACATTTCGATCTGCGACTCACACTTCACGATCATCTAACCATGGGCCTCCGGCCTTTTCATTCTTTCTGATTCGTGCTTTTGACACTTGAATACAATCACCGCCAGTGGCGGAAACTCAATGGCGATGGAATAGGGCTGATTGTGCTGTGTTATTTCTTCCGTGTGAATGCCTCCGGCATTGCCGATATTGCTGCCGCCGTAATGCGCGGAATCGCTGTTCAGCAATTCCTGGTAAAATCCCGGCATAGGCACGCCCAGACGATAGCCCAGACGCGGCTGCGGTGTGAAGTTGCAGGCGCAAACGATCACCTCCTCCCTGGCTTTGCCGTAGCGCAGGAATGAGATCAGGCTCGATTGCGCGTCACTGAAATCGATCCACTGAAAACCTTCCCAAGAATAGTCGACTTCGTACAGCGCCGGCTCGCTGCGATAGAGATGGTTCAGGTCTTTCACGTATTCCAGCAGTTTCTGGTGCAAGTCGTGTTCCAGCAAATGCCACTGCAGGCTGTCCGCGTGATTCCATTCCCACCATTGCCCGATCTCGCTGCCCATAAACAATAGCTTCTTGCCGGGATGGCCGAACATGTAGCCCAACGCCAGGCGGAGATTGGCAAACTTGCGCCAGAGATCGCCCGGCATCTTGTCGAGCAAGGCACGCTTGCCATGCACGACTTCATCATGTGACAATGGTAAAATAAAGTTTTCAGAAAAGGCATAAATCATCGAAAAGGTGACGAGATTCTGATGGTACTGGCGATAAATAGGGTCTTTCTCCATGTAACGCAGAAAATCGTTCATCCAACCCATGTTCCATTTGAACGTGAACCCGAGACCGCCGAGATAAGTGGGACGCGATACCGCCGGCCACGCTGTGGATTCCTCCGCGATCGTCACCGCGCCGGGAAATTTTCCATGCACGATTTTGTTCATTTCCTTCAGAAAATCGATGGCCTCCAAGTTTTCGCGGCCCCCGTACTTATTCGGAATCCATTCCCCGGCTTTGCGTGAATAGTCGAGATAGAGCATCGAGGCGACGGCATCGACGCGCAAGCCGTCCACGTGGTAACGTTCCAGCCAAAAGAGCGCGTTGGCGAGCAGAAAGTTACTGATTTCGTTGCGACCGTAGTTGAAAATGAGCGTGCCCCAGTCGGGATGCTCGCCCAGGCGCGGGTCGGCATGCTCGTACAACGCCGTACCGTCGAACCAGCGCAAGGCAAAATCATCCTTGGGAAAATGTGCAGGTACCCAATCAAGAATGACGCCGAGGTTGTGGCGATGCATGCAATCCACGAAATAAGCGAAGTCCTCGGGTTTGCCGTAGCGGCTGGTGGTGGCGTAGTAACCCGTGACTTGATACCCCCAGGAGGGATCATACGGATGTTCCATGATCGGCAGCAATTCCACGTGCGTAAAGCCCAGGTGCGCGAGATATGGACCCAGCTCATCCGCCATCTCGCGATAACCGAACCAGTCATTCTCGCCTTGCCCTTTGCGCTTCCATGAGCCAGGATGGAATTCGTAAATCGAGATCGGTCGCTCGAGCCACGCCGTTTCAGCACGGCGCGACATCCAATCCTGATCTTGCCAATAGAAATCGAACGAATGAACCACGGAAGCGTTGGAGGGGCGCAATTCACAGCAAAATGCGAACGGATCGCTCTTTACGCGTAAGTGGCCTTCACGTGTCTTGATCTCAAACTTGTAAATCTCTCCCGCGGCCAGATCGGGAATGAAGATTTCCCACACGCCGGTTAACAGTGCGCGCATCGGATGGCGGCGACCGTCCCAGCGGTTGAAATTTCCGATCACGCTCACGCGCCGCGCGGAGGGCGCCCACACCGCGAAATGCACGCCGGCGACGCCCTCGATCATCATCACGTGCGCGCCCAGCTTTTCATAAATCCGCCAGTGCTTGCCGCTGGCGAATACTTGCAGGTCCTCATCCGTCAAGATACGCGCAAAACCATATGGGTCGGCCATACGCCGCGTTTGCCCAAGATGGTCGCTCAGCTCGAGTTGATAGCGAAAACGCTCTGCACGGTCCGGCAGCACCAGCTCGTAGAAGCCCAAGCCGTTGATCTTGTCCAAAGAATGAAGCGTCGTATGGCCATTGAATTCGATCAGGCCAACTCTTTCAGCCTCGGGCGCGAAGACGCGCACGGCAATTGCCTGCCGGCCCGCATACGCGGCGTGATGCATGCCGAGAACTGAGAAAGGATCGGGGTGATCACCGTAGACGATGCGATCGAGATCGCTTTGTGTAACAGTGGTTATTCTGTTCGTTTTCTGATGAGACAACTCAGACACAGTCTTCTCCTCCTCGCCGCATGGGTATGCATTGCCGTCACCTGCCGCCGACGTCGCGCTGATTTTCCCGTGGAGTGGACGAATGATAACAATTTTGCCAAAGAATAGCAATCATAAAGGCGAGGCCGTACGGCGCTTTTATTTTTCAAAATCAATGACTTGTTTTTGAAAAAAATTTGTGTTATTATTCTTTGTTGTTTTAGTTGGCAGGGTCACCTTACGTCAAGGAGAGTTTATGAACGACGCCGAAGTCGAACGCATGATTGGTCAGGAAATCGAGTTTTATTGCGGCAAATGCAAAGCCGATACACTGCATAAAGCCACCTCCGTTAAGGATGGCAAAATATCGCGCGTGATGTGTACGGTATGCAACAGCTACCGGCTCTATCGCGAAAAATCTGCGCAAAGCAAAACGCGCGCGACCAAGACACCTCGCAGCACCGGCCGGCGAGGCAAAATGAGCTGGGACAATTTGATCTCGGAAGTCACTGAACAGGACGTGCAGGATTATGCCACGGCTGGTGATTTTCGTTTGACGAAAGCGATTCGCCACAAAACTTTCGGCGTGGGCGTGATCACCAAAGTGCATAACGACAATAAAATCGAAGTCGTTTTCAAAGAGGGCGTCAAGTTGCTGGGTCAGAATATCAGCGATGCCGAGATGCAGCAATCCGTTGAAAGCTGAAGCATTGCGCTGAACAGCCGCCGGCAGTTGTGTCGCTCCGTCTAAGACAAAAGATAAATTCAGGAAATCAGTATAGCGCGGCCCGTTACACCAAGAGTGCTCTGAGCGAGAAAGGAATCCATGCTTGTGGAGTTTCGCCTCACGCCCATCGGTACGGGCGAAGAAACCAAAGAATTGTTGGCCAAGGCAGTGGCTCTGGTTGAAAAAAGTGAATTGGATTATCAATTGACCGCAATGGGAATCTTGCTGGAAGGGTCATGGGAAGAAGTGATGTTCGTGGTGCAAAAATGCCACGAGGAGCTCAAGAAATTCGCCGCGCGCGTGGTGACGGATATCACCATCGACGACCGCAAAGACCTGAACGGCCGGTTGAAGGGTAACGTATTGGAAGTGGAGTATGCTTTGGGAAAAACGCTGAAAACGGGCGGGTTGACGTAGCACGAGGTACAAATGAAAAGCAGGCAAAAGGCGATGATCCAGAGTTCGCTCAAAACAAAGGAATTGCGCTTGCCCGCCGCCATAGAAATAGAGCTACGAAAAGTATTACAGGTACTTGCCGGGCACGGGGCCTATCGCGTTATTCTGTATGGCTCATATGCGCGAGGTGATTATGCCAGCCATTCGGATTTTGATTTGTGTGTCGAGGGCCTGTCAAGTCGCGATTACTTCCTGGCAAAGTCAAGCGTGATCCTCTAAAATATCTTGACGAGGAGTTTCGTCATGCTTTTTGATGTCGACATGATCCAACGCGTCTATGCATCTTATGACGAAAAAATCAAGGCGGCGCGCAAGCTCTACAATCGCCCTCTCACCCTCACCGAAAAAATTCTCTGTGCACATTTTAGCGAATTACCAAAAGCGCCGCCCACACGCAAAAAAACCTACGTCAATCTCTCTCCCGATCGCGTCGCCATGCAGGACGCGACGGCACAAATGGCTTTGCTGCAATTCATGACGGCGGGTATACTCCAAACCGTCGTTCCCTCCACCGTTCATTGCGATCATCTCATTCAAGCCAAGCTCGGCGCACATGCGGATTTGGCCCGTGCGCGCGACGAAAATAAAGAAGTGTACGATTTCCTCGCCAGCGTTTCTAACAAATATGGCATCGGCTTTTGGAAACCGGGCGCGGGCATCATTCATCAAGTCGTGCTCGAGAACTACGCCTTTCCCGGCGGCTTGATGATCGGCACGGATTCGCACACACCCAATGCCGGCGGCTTGGGCATGATCGCCATCGGCGTGGGCGGCGCGGATGCCGTGGACGTTATGGCCGGCATTCCGTGGGAGTTGAAATGGCCGGGCATTGTCGGCGTGCATCTCAAAGGTACAATGAATGGTTGGACCGCGGCGAAAGATGTCATTCTCAAAGTCGCGGGCATTCTTACAGTCAAGGGCGGCACAAATAACATCATCGAATACTTCGGAGAAGGCACCGCAGCAATCAGCGCGACAGGCAAAGGCACGATCACCAACATGGGCGCGGAGATCGGCGCGACGACTTCCATCTTTCCCTATGACCGGCGGATGGAGACTTATCTGCTCGCTACCGAGCGCGCGAAAGTGGCGGAAGCTGCCAATCGCATTGCACCGCATCTCGCGCCCGACCCCGAAGTTTTGAAATCCCCGGAAAAATTTTATGACCAGATCATAGAGATCGATCTATCCCGGCTCGAGCCGCACGTCAATGGTCCATTGACGCCGGATTTGGCGCGGCCGGTTTCGCAGCTCGCCGCCGATGCCAAGCAGAATAACTACCCCGATGAAATCAAAGTGGCATTGATCGGTAGCTGCACCAATTCTTCTTATGAAGACATCGAGCGCGCAGCGAGTGTGGCCCGGCAGGCACTGGCCAAGGGTTTGAAAGTCAAATCCAAATTCACCATCACGCCCGGGTCGGAGCAAATTCGTGCGACCATCGACCGCGACGGCCAGTTGCAAATGCTCACCGACGTCGGTGGCAAGGTGCTTGCAAATGCTTGCGGCCCTTGCATCGGCATGTGGAGCCGCGACGACATTCAACAGGGTGAGCGCAACACCATCATCAATTCATACAATCGCAATTTCGCGAAGCGGAACGATGACAATCCGAACACGCTCGCTTTTGTCGCGAGCCCCGAAATCGTCACCGCCTACGCCCTCGCCGGTCGCTTGAGCTTCAATCCGCTCACCGATACGCTGGTCAACGACAGGGGTGAAAAAGTAAAGCTCGATCCGCCGACCGGAATCGAGCTACCCGCAAAAGGCTTCGACCCCGGCGATTCGGGTTATGTCCCGCCTGCTACTGATGGCGCAAAAGTTCAAGTCCTCATTGATGCGAAAAGCGATCGCTTGCAGGCGCTCACCCCATTTCCTGCTTGGGAGGGTAAGGACCTTCTCGATCTCCCGGTGTTGGTGAAAGCCAAAGGTAAATGCACGACGGATCACATCTCGCCCGCCGGCAAGTGGCTGAAATATCGCGGCCACCTCGACAACATTTCCAACAATCTGTTCAGCGGCGCGATCAACGCCTTCTCCGGAGAAGCGGGCCGAGGCAAGAACGTTTTTACGGGCGAGGTCAAGTCTTTTGCCGAAGTCGCCCGCGAATATAAAGCCATGATGTCAGCGGGCAAATTGATGGGATGGATCGCGATCGGCGACGAAAATTACGGCGAAGGCTCTTCGCGCGAGCACGCCGCGATGGAACCGCGCTGGCTGGGCTGCTGCGCGGTGATCACGAGGAGCTTTGCGCGCATTCATGAGACCAATTTGAAAAAGCAGGGAGTGCTTCCGCTCACGTTTGCCGATCCTGCGGATTATGAATTGATTCGTGAAGACGATCGTCTGTCCATCGTCGGATTAACCACGTTCGCACCTGGCAAGCCTTTGGGTCTGATCATTAAGCACAGCGATGGCACCCAACACCAATGTTCCGTGCATCATTCATATAATGAAACGGCAATTGGGTGGTTCAAAGCAGGGAGTGCGTTGAATTTGATTGGGAAGAGTAACAAATAATTTTGGTTCTGAGATGATTTCATCCATCAGCGTTCAGGGGTTCAAGAGTTTCAAAAACTTAGATGATTTTCCGCTGCGATCATTAAACATCTTAATTGGCCCCAATCGCAGCGGGAAAACAAATTTCCTCGACTTTTGGGACTTTCTGTCCGAAGCGGGGAGACAAGGACTCGCACACGCAATTGCCAAAAGAGGCGGCCTCAATAACATTCTGAGCTGGAATGGCGCGGAAAGAATGAGCTTTCGATGTGGCCTTGACATAGAATCTGAAATTGGCTCTTCCGCTATTCGTAAAGAAGGTTACTATCTTGTCGGAATCACCAAGAGTTCGCCTACTGGTGCAGTTGACAATGAAAGATACTCAATAGATACGGAAAAGCTCGTCGATGCAATGTACGTTGATGAATCCAGCCTCGAGCCTATTTCTGACCCTTTAGATAGAGATTTAAGAGATTCGTTTGGTGTCAAGAGCTACCGAATTCGTAGCTCTGATTTGGCCATTAATCAAATTCGAGATGCAATTCAAGATCCAGTGCTTAACAGACTACAGAGCATTTTAGCCAACATCGCGGTCCACTCTTCATTTGATAGTCGCCAAAACTCGCCGATACGCAGCGCCCAAGCGATCAGTGCACACCCTCATACACGATTGAGCCGTAATGGTGATAATCTCTCGAACGTATTGCATCATTTGCACAATCAACCCCAATATCGTGATTTTTGTGATGCGTTATTGTTCACACTCCGTCGCGCCTTTTCGTCATTTGAAGAGATAGTTTTTCCTACCAATTTGGGGCAAGGTAAGACGTTATTAGCATGGAAGGACAAGAACTTTCCCAAACGTGAGATAACAGCCAACTTACTTTCTGATGGCCTAATTCATTTTCTCTGCCTCTTAGCGGCCCTTTATGATCCCGAACCTCCTACTTTACTTTGCCTTGATAACCCAGAAGTGAGTTTGCATCCACAATTGATTCACCTACTTGCCAGTGTACTGGAAGAGGCTTCCGCTCGTATGCAAATTATTGTGGCAACACATTCAACCGAGCTAATTTCTCATCTTAATAATGTCGAAGACGTAATAGTTGTTGAAGAGGAAGAGGGATGGAGTAAACTCAATCGACTTTCTCAGAAGGATTTGGCGCATTGGTTAAAAGAATACTCCTTTAGCGAGCTTTGGAAGTCCGGTGAAATAGGTGGACGATCGGAGGCAAACCTGTACGAAACACCTTTGGACAAAAGCAAAGAGCACAAAGAGCAAATCCGACGACGTCGACGAGAATTCAAAGTTGAAGCTTTTGACCTTGGCGGTGAAGTCACAATTGATCGAGATGACTTGTATGCCGAAAGAGGTTTATAGTGTTCGCGCTCGACACGAATCTTTTGGTATATGCTCATAATCTCAAATCATCACAGTATCCAAACGCAAGAGAGTCTTTGATACAGTTTTGGCTGCAACTCTCAAAGACAACGGTATTGAGGGACTTTATACTGTCAATGTTGACGACTTCAAAGATTATACTTTCTTAAAAGTCATCAATCCTTTGATTTGAGTTGAGGTCCTTGTCTGCGATTATGATGCCATTTCAGTATTTGGTGCTGCCGTTATTGATTTTTTCTGCATAACTTCGATTCCGCGCTTTGATCTTTCGTCGCTACATACTTAGAGCGGGCGCCGCGTCCGCGTCTGTGCATCATTGGAACCTTTCAAACCAAGACTCAACTCTCTCGCCGATGGAGGTCGTTGCCCATGAGCGCCGATATTACTTCCGTTTTGAAAGAAACTCGCCTATTCAAACCATCTGCCGAATTCTCCGATCAGGCGCATATAAAAAGCCTTAACGAATATGAAAAGCTTTACCGTCATTCCATTGACGATCCCGAAGGCTTCTGGGCCAAGCAAGCGCAAGACTTGCATTGGTTCAAGAAATGGGAAAAAGTGCTGGAATGGAAAGAGCCCTTTGCCAAGTGGTTCGTCGGCGCAAAGACGAACATCTGCTACAACTGCCTGGATCGCCATCTCACCACCTGGCGCAAGAACAAGGCGGCCTTGATATGGGAAGGCGAGCCGGGCGATAGCCGTGTCCTGACGTATCAAGACTTGCATCGCGAAGTGTCCAAGCTCGCGAACGTGCTCAAAACGCTGGGCATCTCAGCCGGTGACCGCGTGATCATTTACATGCCCCAAGTGCCGGAAGCCGCAATCGCGATGCTCGCGTGTGCGCGCATTGGCGCCACGCATTCCGTGGTTTTTGGAGGATTCAGTGCCGAAGCCCTGAAAGATCGCATCAACGATTGCCAGGCCTCTTTGGTGATCACGGCAGATGGCGGCTATCGCCGCGGCAATGTAATCGAATTGAAAAAAGCCGTTGACGAAGCGCTGACCTTATCCCCCTCCGTCAAGAACGTCGTGATGGTCCAGCGTGCGGGCAACCGCGTGCACGTCGAGCCCGGCCGCGATCACTGGTATCACGAATTGATGATGAATGCCTCCGTTGATTGCCCGGCCGAGGAGCTCGATGCCGAACATCCGCTTTTTATCCTTTACACTTCGGGAACAACGGGCAAGCCCAAAGGCATTTTGCACACCACGGGCGGATACCTGGTTGGTACCCATCTCACCTCGCGCCTGGTTTTCGATTTGAAAGATCAAGACACCTATTGGTGCACGGCGGATATTGGCTGGGTCACTGGACATTCGTATATTGTTTATGGCCCACTGAGCAACGGTGCAACTTCTCTGATGTACGAAGGCGCCCCAAATTTTCCCCAGCCCGATCGCTTGTGGACGATCGTCGAAAAATATCGCGTGAACGTTTTTTATACAGCGCCCACCGCGATTCGGGCGTTCATCAAATGGGGCGAACAATGGCCACGCAAGCACGATCTCTCTTCATTGCGTTTGCTCGGTTCCGTGGGCGAGCCCATCAATCCCGAAGCGTGGATGTGGTATCACAAAATCATTGGCGGCGAGCGCTGCCCCATCGTTGACACCTGGTGGCAAACCGAAACCGGCGCGATAATGATCACGCCGTTGCCGGGCTCGACGCCCACCAAACCGGGCTCGGGCACACGGCCTTTCTTCGGTGTCTTGCCGGAAGTGGTTTCCAAAGAGGGCAAACCGGTGGCAGACAACCATGGCGGCTATCTGATCATCAAAAAGCCCTGGCCCTCGATGCTGCGCACGATTTACGGCGACGCCGAGCGCTACAAGCAACAATACTGGAGCCAGGTACCGGGTGCCTATTTCACCGGCGACGGCGCGCGCCGTGATGAAGACGGTTATTTCTGGATCATGGGCCGCGTCGATGACGTCATTAATGTTTCAGGCCATCGCCTGGGAACCATGGAAGTGGAATCGGCATTGGTGAGCCATCCCTCCGTCGCTGAAGCGGCCGTGGTCGGGCGTCCGGATGATTTGAAAGGCCAGGCCATTTCGGCCTTCGTCACGCTAGAGAGCGGCTGGAAAACTTCGGAGGAATTGCGCAAAGAGCTACGCGAGCACGTTGCCAAAGAAATTGGGGCATTGGCGCGGCCGGACGACATTCGCTTCACCGAGGCGTTGCCCAAAACCCGCAGCGGCAAGATCATGCGCAGGCTGCTGCGTGACATCGCTGCCGGCAAACAAACCGTGGGTGATACGTCCACTTTGGAAGATTATTCCGTGCTCGCCCGCTTGCAGGAAGAGAACGAGTGATTTTCCGCGATGACACATTATCAAGCTTATGCCTTGAAAAGCCCTAGCAGGAGGATCCCATGAGTTCAGTCGGCGACATCGTGCGCGGCCGGGAAGTTTACACCGTGCAAAGCAAGCAAACCGTGCTGGAAACGGTACAGTACATGGTTGAAAAGGGCATCGGCGCGGTGGCCGTCATGGAAAGCGACCGCATGCTGGGCATTTTTTCGGAACGAGATTTAATGAAACGCGTTGTCACTAAAAAGCTTGACCCGGGCACCATTGCGATCGAAAAAGTGATGACGACTAATATTATCATGGCCGGGCCGGAGGAAAGCTATAGCACGTGCCTGGCGCGCATGCAATCGCACGGCATTCGCCACTTGGTCATCGCGGCCGGAGACCGGCTCATCGGCATCATCTCCTTGCGCGACCTGATGTCCATGGATATCCGGGAGAAATCCGCGGAGATCGAGCTCATGAATCAGTATCTGCACTATGTACCGCCGGCGGCCGCTTGAGCGAAGCTTGCGAAAAAACCCAAAGCTCAATAAGGATGTGCGCAAGCTCCATTTGGATCAAAGGTTGGTCCGATCTTTCCTCACTTAAGGTTTTCTTACAAATCCCATCTGTTCAAAATGGTGATCAAAAGCAAACACTTCAGTGATATTGCGCTGTTTCATAATAACGTATGAAACACAATCCGTGAACGACCACTCTTTGTCGACATTGAATTTCTCAAACACGGCCCAGGCCTCTGCGGCCAGCGCCTCGGTGACCCAAACCATCTCGAGGATGCCGGTTGCAATCATTTTATCAAGCTGAGCCTTGAATCGCGTCGTCTCTTGATAACCTTGATTCCTTAACATCAAGGAATACAACTCATCGAAAATGTAGTTGCTCACTACCAATTGGCAAGATCCGGCGATTGCATCCCTATGCGACAGCGCCGTTTCATGATTGAAGTCACCTCCATCCGCGATAGCAATCCACGCGCTTGTATCCACAAAAACCTGCCTCATCATTTTTTCCCATACAAGTATCGATCATGCTCCTTTGAAACATTTGCAAGTTTTCCGAAGGGGGCATTCTTGCCCAAAGAACGAAAAACCGCCCACCCTTCCTCTATGGGATTTTGCGGTGCCTTTTCTGCTGGAGCAGTGACTATACGGATTTCCCCGGACAGCACGAACACTTGTAAACGAGAGCCTAAACCAGCCGATTGAAGCCACCTCTCGTCAATCCAAATTCCTTGCTGCACTTCTAGCGTTTTCGGATTCGGCATAAACAACTCCCTTTGCTTAGCATTTTGCTTATCCGAGATACACGAATACAACAGCCATACTGCACGCGTCGGCAGCCATGCCTCAGCTTTTCTTATTGTAAATATAGCATAAAATCTTAATGATGCAACGGCTATATTGCCGTGACGGCTTTTGGAAAGATGCAACACGACCTGTTGAGCTTTCTAGAATGCAGCTTTCTTCGGTGGGTGATGAGCGCCTTCTCGTGGTATCGGTTCCCTCCCTCCACGATAGCAATTCATGCGCTCGTATCGACAACAATCAGCCTCATTGGTGCTATCCATATAGATAGCGATCATGCTCCACCGAGGCATTCGGGAGCTTACCTTCAATCGCATTCTTTTCTAGGGTACGAAAAACACGCCAGCCCTCTTCTGAAGAATATTCTGATACGAACCCTATTGGCGGTACGAAAGCATTTTTCTCTTTCTGCCTATCGTACCGATCAACCTTCTCTTGCAGTTGCTTGTCGCATCGTTGCCATAAGCGGCAAGAATGTTGCAAATAGTTCAAAAAAAGCTCCAAGATTAGAGTATTTCGAAAGGTCGAAAGTTGGGTCGATTTGAATAATCGCATATGTGCTCCTTCGCATGGCATTATGCAATTTCATCAATTTTGGTTTTATCAAAAAAGATGTACAAGTAGTCTGCAATTGTCCTCATCAACTTTTCGTAACCCTCAATCTCATCATTTCTGAAGGCGTTTGCAGATTTCGCATCCGCGCAAAGAAATCCTCGGTAGTCGTATGCACTTTCCGTCGCTTCTTTGTGTTTCAGTTCCATTCGAATAGGCACCACAATTTCAGAAAGATAGTATTCCTGCCAATTGCCAATCGTGCTCAAATAAGGACCGCTACCTAAGTCCTTAAGGGTATTGTTGTATTTGATCAAATCCGGAGCTTTAAAAGCAGGTTGCCCTTTGGTAACGATTTCTAGAAATGAAGTATTTTCGACAAGCTTATGTTTCTTACTTTTCTGCCTTTGCGCATCGAAGTTGTTATCGGAGCTGAATCTCGTCAGATATGCATTTTTGAGCTCATCACCGGTTTGATATTTGAGTTTTGGCTTAAACACCAGAATACTTATGCTTACTTTCTCTCCAATCAACCTCTTCAGTTCCATTGCTAATGTCATGCAAATATTTTGCCCGGTACGTTCGGCATGTTGCAGCAATAATAATTGATTGTTGTTTGGCTTACTTGACATCATTTCCAGGTCGTAAATTCCGTTTTTCAAATCTTCAGAAATTGTTTGAATTGCGGTGGTCAAGCTGTCTGCTGCGATGGATGCTATTTTTTTGATTTTGAGGATTTTGTACGCTACATAAGCAATGATTGCCATCAAGAACATTGGCATCCCCCAGGACAAGCAATAGCCTTCTCTCGTAAAATAAACAGTGAGTTCTACTAGCGAAGCTGTAAAACCTATGAGCGCAAAGAGAAACTCTAAGAAATCGGACAGTTGAACCTTGTATTTATTAGACCAATGCATAAGTTTTCTCGTTATACAACAATTTTTCTGGCCTGACTTGTCTCCGCGGATCAGTATGCTAAACGAGCAATCAATGGGAAGTTACAGTTTTGTAGATACCTATTTCGGACTCGTATCAAGCTGGGCTTGAATCCGTTAGATCGGTTGCCAAGAGCTGCGATTGCTCGAGTTTCGTTTTGTAAGATTCTCTGAACGCTTTTGCAAAAAATGCTAATGAAAGAGATTGTGCACTTTCTCAGGTGAATTCAAGAGCAACAACCGTGAAGCGGACGAACAAAACTCCTCCCCGAATATTATACACGCAAATCAGACCAGCGCAGAGCTTTGCCATTAAAGCTTTACATTCGCTATGGACGCCAGAAGTGTTTTTGCCTTGAGTTTCACCGGTCGGGTTTTGATCAAAGCGACGAGTTTCCGAAGGAGGACGATATCGAGGCGATTTGAGGGGCTCTTATGCCAGGGGATGTTCTTGAATACTAATTTAGCTAGGGTTAACTTTGAAACCTAGGTGCGTACCCTTCTAGTCAGGCATACAGTACCTAACTTCTAGCATCACCACCAACTCTAAGAATAACCACAGAGCTACCAAGCACGCTATTGCGCCCGATGGGCGTAAAGACCTTGCCTTACGGTTCTTTTAGCTTGGCCAAATCAGAAAAACAGCGCCTTCTTCGGGAACAGCCCAAAAATCCCACCCGTGTGCCAGAACAAAATTCTCTCTCCTTTTTGGAAACGGCCTTTGCGAATCAAGTCCATCACGCCGTACATGGCCTTGCCCGTGTAGACCGGGTCGAGAATCATGCCCTCCAGGCGCGCCACTTGTTTGATGAGATCAATCTCTTCCTGGCTGCTCAGGCCGTAGCCTTTACCAACGTAACCGTCGATCACGCTGATGTCATCTTTTTGGAAATTGAGGCTGAAACCGAATCGACGTTTCGCGTCCCTGATGAGGTTGGCGACGCGATTCTGAAAATAGGCCGCGTCGTTGCAGACATTGATGCCGTGAATCTCTGTTTTGATTTCAAAAGCGCTGCGCCCCAGCAGCATTCCCGCCATCGTGCCACCCGAACCGACGGCGCAAACCATGTGATCGAATTCCAAACGTAGGGCTTTCATCTGTTTTGCCACTTCTTCCATCGCGGCGACGTAACCCAGAGCGCCCAAAGCATTGGAACCGCCTTCGGGAATGAGGTAAGATTTGCCGCCTTTGACGCTATGCGCTTCGGCAATGCGTGCCATAATATGGTCAACTTGTTCGTATTCCTGCGGCGTGATGAAAGTAATCTCGGCACCGACCAGACGATCCAAGAACAAGTTGCCGTCCAAATCGCCGCTGATGGCATTGCGTAGCACCAGGTGGCATTTTACCCCGGTATTGGCCGCTGCTACTGCCGTCGCCCGGGCGTGGTTCGATTGTGCGCCGCCGCAAGTGATGATCAAGTCACAGCCCTGCTGTTGGGCTTCAGCAAGCAAATACTCCAGCTTGCGCACTTTGTTACCGCTTGTGCCGATGCCGGTCAGATCATCGCGCTTGATATAAATCTCAGGCCCTTCCAGTGCCTGGCTCAATCGCGGCAAGGCTTCCAGTGGGGTGGGCAAATGCGCCAGGCGCTTTTTTTCGGGAAAAGTGATAGCCACGTTTCCTCCTGATTCACAATTGGTGATTTTGGAACTCGAGCACGCTTTGCACTTCAAAAATCGGAGTAGCGCCTTTTTTTGTGCACAAATATGCACCCATCAGATTGGCAAATTCACCGATTTCATCCAGGCTTGCGCCGCGCAGAAATTTATGAATCAATCCTGCGGTGAAAGCGTCGCCCGCACCGGTTGTGTCTACCACGCGAACCGGCAGCCCGGCGAAGGCACAGGTTTCGTATGGGCTGAACAACTCGCAGCCTTTTGCCCCGAGCGTTACCGCCACCAGCTTTAAACTGAATTGCCCGATCAGAAATGCCATCAATTCAGGCGCAGAATCGGCGTTACGCTGCAAAACCTGCCGCAAGGCGTTCATTTCGGCAACGTTCATTTTCACGATGTCGGCCATGGCGAGCGAATCCGGCAAAATACGCGCTAGTTCGACTGGATCGACATGGGCATAGCCCAGATCGAAAACTTTCAAGGCCTGTGTGGCCGTCTGCAAGAATCGGAAAATTGTTTGCCTCGTAGGGTCCGCTCGTTGCGCCAGCGTGCCGAACACAACGGCGTCAACCTGTGCCGCCAATTCGTCAAGGCCAGGCGGATAGGTGAGATGGTCGAATGCGACGTCCTTGTAGCCCTGGTAATGCGGCACGCCATCCGAATCGAGCGAAATGTGAACCTGGCCCGTGCTTTTGCGCGGATCACGTTGCACAAAAGCCGTAGACAACCCGCGCTTTTGCAGGGCTCGCACCAACTCCTCCCCCAACTCGTCATGGCCCACCCGTGAAATCAAAACACCACGATCGCCCAATTGTTGAACGTGGCAGACGATATTCGCCGGCGTGCCGCCGGGATGTTTTTCCTTTTCATATAAATCCCACATCGCTTCCCCGAGGCCAGCGATGGTAAATTTCTTTGCGGCGCCGGGCATGCCTTAGATTTGAAAAGGAACCGGTGTGAACGACAGGGCAAAAATCAAAAAGGTCAAATACGCGAGCATCTGGCGCTTGCGATCCAAAGGCTGTTCATTTTCGTGGGTCGGAGGATGGCGATAGCCGAACCACAACAGCAGAACGATGAGCAAATACCAGCCGCTAAATTTAACGATGCCCAACAATGCAAACAACGCCATGTTGACGGAATAGATTTTGCGGCCACGCTCGCCGACCAGCGCATAAAGAATGTGCCCGCCATCGAGCTGGCCGATGGGCAAGAGATTCAACGCCGTCACGAACAATCCTGCCCAGCCCGCGTACGCCAGCGGATGCAGCAGCGTGTCGTAGCCCTCCGGCAGCTCGCCGATCGTGATGCGGCAGAGCCAGCGGAAAAGCAACGAATCGCCAAGCGTCCACACGCCTTCAGTGCCCGTGATTTGCACGACGGTTGACATTTTCAATCCGAAGTATATCGCCGGAATTGTCAGCAACAGACCGGCAAGCGGCCCGGCGACGCCGATGTCGAACAGCACACGGCGATTGGGCATGCGGGCATCCATGCGAATGACCGCGCCCATCGTGCCGAACGGCAATGAAGGGAATGGAATGAAAAACGGCAGCGTCGCTGGGATGCGATAGCGCACACACATCAAATAATGCCCCATTTCGTGCGCCAACAGGATCGAAATGATACCGCCGGAATACCACAAACCGGAAGCAATGCTGTTGTTGAGAGTATATCCGATGAAAAAAGTGGAAAGGCAAGTCAAAATAAACAAGACGATATTCAAGCGCGGTCGATCTGTCCGCAAGATTTTTGCTGCCCAAGAATTTGGCGGCCGCTCCTGCGAAGATGACAAAGGATCGTCATAATCTTCAGAAATGCTATTTTCGGGATTTCGCATGATGAAGAACCGCATCTCCTCGTTCAACGATAACCGCTGTTCCTGTGTAGAGGTTGAGTTGTGCTGCCGCTCGACCCTGGTTGATACCGATTTCCAGGCGTTCGAAACTATTGAACAACGCGACCGGCGCACCGGCAGCAACGTACCCGTATGAGGGTAGTAACTGGGAAAACGTCAACTGCGCCACCTGGACGCGAAAGGCTCGCCGGTCGCAAAATTTCCAAAATTCCTCATAAGAAATATTGGAAATCAGATTGCCAAATCGGTCGATGTGAATGATTTCGCCGATGAGCTTGTCATTTTCAATCCGGCAGGTGCCTTGCGGCGCACGTGCGACCAGCACCACAGGATCGCCCAAACTCGATAACGGCACACCCAAGGTAAGATGCGCGGCCACCGGTGCAAAAATATCACGACCATGAAACGTGCTCGATACTTCTGGCCGCCAGTATTTCGGGCGGTTGATGGTGACGGCAGCATTGTTCCCGCGCGAGCAAAAATCCAGCAGACCGTTGTCAGGCGCCACAAAATAATGTCCACCAAATGCGCACGCCAGCGCCGACCGCGCCGTGCCCACGCCAGGATCGACTATAGCCACATGCACCGTGCCGCGCGGAAAATATTTGAAATGCGTCGACCACAACAGCTCCGCCGCAGTTATGTTTTGCGCCTCGATCTCATGGCTAAGGTCTACCGGTTGTGCAGCCGGATTGATGCTCAGGATAACGCCCTTCATCGCCGCGACATATCCGTCAGCATTGCCAAAATCAGTCAGCAAGGTGATGATGTTGGATGGCGGAAGAACGGGAATCTCCTGCGGAGCAGATTGAGCCATGGGCCGATGGGCTATTATACGCAATCACTTTGCCAGAAGCAAGCCGCCCGGTTCGAGGGCATGAGCGGCTAGTCCTCTTCCACTTTGACCGCCATGCAACTGATCTCCACGCGTGCATCGCGCGGCAACCTGGCAACTTGCACGGCTTCACGTGCCGGCTTGACGTCAGTGAAGAACTCGCTGTATACCTCGTTGACGAGCTTGTAGTCGTTGATGTCCGCCAAGAACACCGTGGCTTTTACAACGTCCTTGTAATCCATGCTGCCCGCGCGCAAAACCGCACCGAGGTTCTTGAGTACTTGCCGCGTTTCTTCCTTGATATCGCCGACGACCAGATCGCCGGTCGCCGGATTGATGCCGATTTGCCCGCTGCAGTACATTTGATTGCCAATTTTGATCGCTTGGCTGTATGGACCGATCGCAGCCGGCGCGTCTGGCGAGGTGATCGGCTCGCGCTGAATCGGCGCGGCCGGTGGTTGCAGCAGCGTGCAACCTGCGATGATATGAAGCAAGGCAAATAGAAATAAGCAGCGCAGCATTTTTCCTCCTCCATTGAATTTGAGGCAGACTGCATTTTCTACATCTCATGATAATACCGTTTGATGGTAGATCGCAGTTCATCAACATAATCCTGACTATACTTTGTGCGTGGCCATCCTTCTTTATCGTAATAGCATAGTATACCGTATTCAAAACTGGAAAACGTGAGTTCATCAATGCCATAGATGACTGTACCATCTTGTTGTCTCTGCTTGACCATATTTCCAAGAACTTCTTGCTTACTTTCGATTAATGCAGCTATTGAAGTATCTGCTTTATAAGTATTGAAAGGAACGCCTGAAACAAAACCAGCTTGTTTCCTCAAAAGCTCATTTCCGAGAAAATCTTCCATTATCTCATCGAAACTTTTGCCTTTGCGTAGCTCTTTGAGAAAATACATATTTGTCATATTTGACATGATGTTTGCCATCTCATCGTTCGGTTTCAAAATCTTGCCGAAAGCCAGGACAGCTTTGGGGCTGTCCAAACCAAGATAGTTTATCTGACCCAAATTAATGAGCGTATCTATACCTACACACCGACCCGTCGCAACATAGTCGCAGAAATTGATCAATTCTTCTGGAGACAGGTCCTCACCATCCCCGCAATCCAACGTACACGAGTACGAATTAATTAGCATTAAAGAAAGCGACCATGTTCCCAAAGTCGATTTCATAGTTTGCTAGAAGATGATCAGGGCGAAAAATGATTTATGGTCTGCTGCAACTTCCCAAAAAGGTCGACGCAGGAATCCATTGGCCGCCCCGTGCTCTGCAGATGAGCATTCAATTGCTTTGCCAGGCGTGAAATCAGTTCATAAACAGCGTGATCGATCCCGTCTTGCCGCACGGGTAGAATCGAGTTGTTCGTCAGCAAAGGATCTGCATCTGCAGGCAAATCGCCGCGGGCCAGGGCACGGGCATAGTCCACCGTGCCAGGAATCGGAGAAAATGCCGCCAGGCGAATGCCCACGCCCAGGCTGTGCACGTACGCCATGCTCCACAAAACCTCTGCGAGGGGCTGGCCGGGCAACGCCATCATGACATAGGCATCGAGCTCCACCGGGCCAAATCCCGCAGCACGCAAATGACAAACGCCGGCGGCAAAGGTTTCGTTGCTCACTTTTTTGCTCATATCGCGTTGGCGATCCGCGCTGCCGCTTTCATAGGCAAGCCGTATCGTCTTGAATCCGGCCCGCCACATGAGTTGGGCAGTTTCGGCATCGATGAATTTGACTTGCAAGCCGTTGGGGGTGTGAAACGTTGCGTTCAGGTCTTTCATGATGATCTGCTGGCACAATGGCTTGAAGTGGCGATCACGATTGGTCAATAAGGCGTCGTCATAAAAAACAAATTCACGCAGACCCAAACCGCGATGCAGCCATTCCAGCTCTGCCATCACATTCGCGAGGGAACGCCAGCGATATGGTCCGGACACCAAACGCGAGGCGCAAAACGTACATTTGAGCGGGCAGCCGCGCGAGGTCATAATCGCGGCGTAATGCAAATTGGGATAGAGGTCAAACGCCGGGAAAGGGAGTTGGTCCAAATCGACGGTCTCATGCGGCACGCCGGAATCATCGCAGCTGCCAACTGTATTGCCGCTCACGACTGCGGCAACAATTTTGTCGATACTTTTATCCGCCTCTCCACCCAAAACCCAATCGGCGCCCGAATGCCGCCGCGCATGTTCCGTACACAGCGTGGCATAGATTCCACCTAACAGCAGGGGCGCTTTAGGGAACAACTCTCGCAATACGGCAATCGTTTGTTGCACCCCGGGATACCAATACGTCATCCCGCTCGTGACCAAAATGGCATCGGGCGCGGGCCCCTGCAAACAGATTTTTTTCAGAACTTCTTCGGGGAAGCCGTAGCGTGCGTAATGCCGAGGTATGTGTGCGTACGCAGCGGGTTTGGCAATGGGCAAGCGCACGAATTTGCCCGTGCCCCATTTGCGGTTTTGCAACCGGTCCAGTGCTTGCCAATGCATCAATTCCGGATGGCCCCGATCCATACAATCGACCAGGCGCACAGCGCAGCCCTGCGCTCGCAAAACTGCGGCAAGGTATAACAGGCCGATCGGTTTCAGCCAGAAATCGTAGGCGGCAAAATCTGTAATCCAGGGATTGACAAGAAGAATACGTGGTGAATCGGCTTGCATGCGCGCGAATCCAACGCCCCTGTTGGAAGATCTCAATTCAGGCAAATGTTGCCAAAAGCTTCTTTATCCTTTTCGAGCGCGTCCTTCAACGCGTGGCCGCAGCTTTCGCTGCAAATCACAAAATACACGTCATTTCCTTCCCGTTTGGCGGGTGAATCGGTCGGCACGACGATGGCGGGCACGGTCTTCTGAGCAAGAGCCAAGTACATCGGGATGGTCGTGCCTTCACGATCGGACAGATCGATGCCGGGCATGGTTTTCGCGCCGCAACCAAAGTACTCGTCCTCCGGCGCAATGGTGCGATTGCACCACGCACAACGATGCAGTTGCAGCTCATGAGGCTCGCGTGGGGGTTTGTTTTTCATGGCAAGATTTTCTCCTGGATTGCTTGATCTTCCTGCAAAACGGTTCCTACTCGAGTCTCAGCCACCGCACCCGTGACTCGCTTTTCTCCCTGGCGTTCGGTGATACCGGTGGCGTCGAAATATTGCAACAACGGGACGGCAAACTTACGACTGGCATTGTCGATCAACTCTTTGAACTGACTCACGGTAATGTCGTGATGTTGGCGCAAATAGTCAATCAATCTTTTTTCCGCTTCGAAGATTTTTTGGGAAGGCAAATAAAAGTCTTGATCGACGCGCACAATTTCTCGCAGCGACT
Organism: bacterium; assembly: GCA_050732395.1. Lineage (GTDB taxonomy): Bacteria > Zhuqueibacterota > Zhuqueibacteria > Zhuqueibacterales > Zhuqueibacteraceae > JBIOXB01. Next base: position 58,151 of record JBOHQX010000009.1, on the reverse strand, counting down.
GCATGGCAGCCAGAAGTTCCCGAAGCTGAGATGTGGGAGCGCCGGTCTCCTGTGCCATCTCTGCGACACTCGGCGGTGTAAACCCGCTCGACAACAACTGCGCCAGAATCCGGCGACGCAACTCTTGCTGTGCGTCCGTGAAATGAATTTCGTGACCGGTCAATGCCAAACAGGCATCAGTCTCCTTGAGCTTGCCTTCCGATTTGTAATGCTGCACAAGCACATTCATCAAAGCGACGTCCGTCAAGGGCGGCAGCAATGGCCCTACTTCCGCTTTGCGCAACCCCTGTTGCAGCGGATGTGCCAGATGATATGCGGCCAATACGGATTCAAGCTGGTGCCACAAGCTTTCCAGTCGCTGGCGGTGCAGGTAGCCGCGTTTGCCCACGGGCAAGATCGCGTTTTTCTCTTGTAAACGGGCAATCTCTTCTGCCAGATCATCCTTCTTCTGGCCCGTTTCCGAGGCCAGTTGTTCAAGGGTGACATTGTATCGATCCGCCAAAAGAAATCGCGTGACGAGCAGCTCGGCCGGATCTTCTTTTTCCAGCGCGCGCAGCTTCGCCAATAGACCGGTGTCATGCCGGCGTAAGAGGCGCGCCTCGGCATCGAGGACCACGCCGCCGCCAATTGTTTTCGGAGGAGAATAACGGCGCAGCACAAGCGCATCCAGGCGCCTCGCGGCGACCGGTTTCTCGAGCTTGAGTTGCACATAGGCTGAGGCGCCTGGCAGGATTTCTCCGGGTTCGAGCGGAATCAGGCGCGCCATGACTTCGGCCGTGCCCAAATGAACGCGTACGCGCGTTCGGGCTTTCACCGGAGCCGGGCAGCTCTTGAGGATCTGCACACGGCAATTCAGACGCGTCGTGGCTCGAAAATAATTCGGCAACGTTAAGACCTGGCCGCGCGAAACGGCACCTATGGCGACGCCCTGCAAATTGATCGCGGCACGATCCCCGGTTTGCACCTGCTTCACATTCACACCGTGGCGTTGCAGACTGCGCACCCGCGTGTCGTGGTGAGCGGGCAAAATCTCCAATTCTTCCCCGACCGCGATTTGTCCGGACAGGACCGATCCGGTCACGACGGTGCCGAAGCCTTTCATGGTAAAAGCGCGATCCACCGGCATCCAAAACACACCGCGATCGGGCCGCGGCGGCAATTCTGCGATGGCGCGAGCGATGTGGCAGCGCAGTATCTCAATGCCAGCTCCCGTCAGATTCGAAACGGGCACGACCGGCGCTTTTTCCAGGAATGTGCCGTGCAGAAGTTTCCTGATCTCTTCTTGCACCAACTCCAGCCAGTCGCCCTCGACCAGGTCCATTTTCGTGAGCACGACGAGGCCGCGCTTGAGCTGCAACAACCGGCAGATTTCGAGATGTTCCATGGTTTGCGGCATGATGCCGTCGTCGGCCGCAATGACAAACAACACCAAGTCTATCGTGCTCACGCCCGCGACCATGTTTTTGATGAATTTTTCGTGGCCGGGTACGTCGATGATCGTGGCCCGATCGCCGAAATGCGCGAAACCCAGGTCAATCGTCATGCCGCGCTCTTTTTCCTCCGGCAAACGATCGGTATCCACCCCCGTCAGGGCTTTCACCAAAGAAGTTTTGCCGTGATCAATGTGGCCGGCAGTGCCGAGAATGACGTGACGGGAAGGCATGGAGACATTACGGATTTAGGAATTATGCGAACGGCAACATCATTGTGGCAAGACTAATCATTTCAATATAGCAAAACCTGGTGAGCCGGTCAAGGTTGGCAATCATGAGGCTTTTGGCTTTTCGAGAGTTGAGAAAACGAAAGCGATTGACATTCATGCCAAAACCGGAATCGGGGCTGAAAAAGTAACAATCAACCAATTTGAGGATTGATGAAGAAGACGTCATCGAACCGGCTGTCCGTGCGCGGCGCATTCGGCAGCTCACGCCATTGAGGTTGCGGCTGTGCAAAAATAATATCGCGATGTAATAGCGATCCCATGCAGAAGATCGCAGTGAGAATCAAAAGCCTCTTCATAACTATCTTGCCCTTCTCACTACCTTTCCGGGCAGCGCACCAGTGTGTTCGCCGTCCTTCAACACTTGTGTACCGTTCACAAACACATGTACGACACCGGCGGAAAACTGATGCGGTTGCTCGAAAGTGGCGTGATCGATGACCTTGTCAGCATCGAAGACAACGACGTCGGCATAGTTTCCCGCTTGCAGAGCGCCGCGTTTGGCCAGGCCAAGGTTCGCGGCCGGCAAAGAAGTCAAGCGCCGCACGGCTTCTTCCAGTGAGATCAGGTTTTCTTCGCGTACATATTTTCCCAGCAGGCGCGCGAAATTGCCATAGGCGCGCGGATGCGGGTTTTGCTTGAGAAACACGCCTTCGGGCGACATGGATTCCGCGTCGGAGCAGAAACTCACCCACGGCAACCGGATTTGCTTCATGATGTTGTTTTCCGACATGAGAAAATACACGGTCTCCACCCGGCTATCGTCTTCGATCACCAAATCCATCGCGGTTTCTGCCGGCGATTTGCCTCGCATCTCCGCGACCTCTGCCAGCGTTTTGCCGGTAAGCGGCTTGAGCGCTTCGGATTTGAATCCGACGAGCAGAGTCTTCTCGGCGCCGGCGGCGATGAGAAGATTCTCCCATTGATCGGTCGGCGTGATCATTTCCCGCTCGATCCTTTTGCGAATGGCCGGATTTCGCAAGCGTTGCTTCCAGGCCTGAAAGCCCCCTTCCTGCACCCAGGGCGGCATCGCCGCGTCGAGCCCAGTCGCGCCGGCGGTATACGTGTACATGTCGGCGGTAATGTGAACGCCCTCGGCACGCGCCGATTCAACTTTTTGAATCACAGCCTCGAGCTTTTCCCAATTATTCCGCCCCGCAGCTTTGAGGTGATAAATTTCTGCGGGAATATTGGCCCTGCGCGCGATGTGAATCAATTCGTCCACGGCTTCGAGCAAGCGGTTACCTTCGCTGCGCACGTGCGAGATGTACATGCCGCCATATCCTGCAGCGATCTTGCAGAGCTCGACCAGCTCTTCGGTTCGGGCATAAAACGCCGGGGCATAAATCAAAGACGCGCCCACACCCAGCGCGCCTTCTGCCATTGCCTGCCGCACCAGTGCGCGCATTTGTTCCATTTCCTGCGCGTTCGGTGCGCGATTCTCATACCCCAGCACGTGAATTCGCACCGTCGTCGCACCTACGAATGACGCGACGTTTGTTGCAATGCCCCTTTCGACAAGATGATTCAAATATTCACCCAACGTCGTCCATTTGATTTCATACTTTATGTCGCCCTGCTGCTCGACGATTTCCTTTTTCATGGACGCATTGAGCGGGCCCAGAGACCAGCCCTCGCCGAAAACTTCCAGCGTGACTCCCTGGCGAATATCACTCTGCGAGCGGCCATCGACCAGCAGGGTTTCCGTGGCCCAGCTTAACATGTTGATGAACCCGGGCGCGATCGCCATGCCTTTGGCATCGATTTCAACGCGACCGGCCGCGTTTGCCAGCTCGCCGACGGCAGCGATAGTGTCCGCGTTGATAGCAACGGCACCCACAAAGGAAGGTGCGCCGCTGCCGTCATAAATCTTGCCGTTGCGAACGACAAGGTCATATTCGGTCTTGGGTGCGCAACTCATGAGTAATAAGATACTCGAGAAAGTTGCAAGGTGTCTCAACATGCCTTCTTTCTCCTTCTCGCCTCACCAAAACTCCGTGTGAATTTGATTTCTCTATTCCGCACTCCGCCTCGGGCCAAATTATTAAATTCTTCATTTGAGGTCAATGGTTTTGCACTTAATAGCCTTGCCAATCAATAAAGTCGAATGGTAGTCGCAAATAAACAATTTGGACTCGATACACAGGGTAGGCCTCAAGGCCGAACCAACAAGATGAAGCCAATCACCCCGCACAGCACAGCCGCTGCCAGTAATCCCCAAAGCAAGAATTGCGCCGAGCGGAGCAAGGCTTCTTCAGGTTTGACACTGATCAAGAACCTGTCTCCCTGAGAGGATTTTTGCAGGCGCAATTCGCCGCTCGAGTTCGTGGCTTCGGCAAGAACGTAAATCTTATGGCCAAGAGTGATGGCTTCCTCCTCAAAATGAAATCGGCGAGGCCGCCGTTCTTCCGCGCTCGTCTTCCAGGGCGCATCGATCGCGAAACGGCCGCAGCGAATATTCTCATCCGGCAGGCCCGTGTCTTCGTCGTGGCGTGACAAGGTTGCGGTAGCGATGACCTCACACTCCGCTGGTTGGACGGCGATTCTGGCGGTATCATCTCTCACCCAAAAGGGCTGCCATTGTTCTTCTTCAAACAGGACTTCCTCGCCATCGCTCCCGTGCTCGATGCGTCCGCCCTCCGGTCTTTCTTCATAATAGATTTCTTCATATTCCCAGTGGACGCGCACGTGATAATACACACACTCCTGCTCCGAAAGCGGCGCAATCAAAGGCGCGTCAGATTCGACCCGGCCTTTGACCTCGACCAATTGGCGAAACGTGCTCGCGCTGGTGAATTGTGCGAAAGCGTCTGCCAACTCCTGGACGTGCGCAACGGAGGAAGTCATGGTGACGCGGATAGGCGCGATCTTGCGGCGTTGGCGAAAATAGGCAAAGGCGAAGATCAGCGACAATGCGAGCGAAATGGTTCCGAGTGTAAGAATCAAATGACTGATCCACATTTTGTGATTCGCGCAACAACTTTAAGCAAAGCGAGGTCTTGCGCCTACACGATCCGGCGCGGTGGTGCGACGACTTTCGATACCAAAATCCCCGCGGCCAAGGCGATGGCGATCAGAATCATTTTGAACGCTGTTTCAATGCCGGGAATGACTTCTTTATCCATCAACGCAGCCAAGCTGCGGAAACCCACGCTGCCGGGCACCAGCAACAAAATACCGGGAACAAGGGGTATGGTCGAAGGGCGGTCCAAGAATCTACTGTAAAGATTACTGGCAATTCCGACCGTCAGCGCGCCGAGAAAAACGCCCAATTCCGCGCCCAGTAATTGTGCGCCAAGTCGGCTGCCGCCCACGGCACATGCACCAGCGAGCACAATCCAAAGGCCGTCACGCGGATGCGCTCGCAACAATACGGTGAATGCGCACGGGGCAATCACCAGCGCCAGCATTTCCGTCCAAGGCGGCAGCGCAATCAAGGCGACAAAACGTGGCAAGCCAACAAGAGCGCTGGTCATTTTTCCGCCCAGCGCCACACCGAAGCCGAGCTCGAGGAAAATCACGAAGGCCGAGCTCAAACGGGCCGTGCCCGAAGCCAGATGACGCGTGGAAAGCTCCGTCATCGCCGTCGTCAGTGTAAGGCCGGGCACCAACACAATCAAGCCGGCTAAAATATCATTCGAATCCCAGCTTTTTGCAGGCACCGTTCATCACTTCTTCCAAACGATGCGCAGGATGGCCGTAGGTGTGCAGGGCCCTGCCAAGACGAAGAATGAAGGCTATGGCTTCTTCTTGTTCCACGGATCGTCTTCTAATTCGAAACGAAGCTCTCTCGTCCTCCCACGACGGTTCTCAACACTCTCACCTCCGGAATTCGGGCCGGATCGATCGCGAACAAGTCTTCGGAAAGCACGACGAAATCAGCAAGTTTTCCGTGCTCCAACGTTCCCAAACGATTTTCTTGAAAGCCGGCGTAAGCAGCCCCGGCTGTATAGGCGCGCAGCGCTTCTGCAACGGAGATCTTTTCCGCGGGAACCCAGCCGTTGGGGTTCGCGCCGTCGGTCGTGCGTCGGGTCACCGCAGCGTAAATGCCCTGCAATGGGTCAATGGGTGCGACGGTCCAATCTGAGCCGAACCCTAGCCGGGCTTTGGCATCCAACAATGAACGAAAAGCGTACGTCGTGTTAATGCGTTTCAGCCCGATGCGTTTCACGGCCCAGCGACCGTCGTCAATCGTGTGATAGGGCTGCATCGAAGGAATCACGCCCAATTCGGCAAAGCGAGGAATGGCGGCGGCCGAGAGATGTTGTGCATGCTCGATGCGAAAGCGCCGGTCGCGCTGGCCGTTTTTCCGGCCGGCCTCCGCATAAACCTGGAGCAGCCAATCGTTCGCACGGTCGCCGATGGCATGCACGACCACGTGCATGCCCGCGGAATCAGCGGAGACAACCCAGTTGCGCAAAGCAGTGGTGTCGGTCGTCATGAGGCCGGAGGTGTTGGGCGCATCGTCATACGGCCGGTAAAACCAGGCCGTGGTCGAGCCCAGGGAGCCATCGACGAAGCCTTTGAGCCCGCCCCAGCGTAGCCAATCATCACCACGGCCGTTCCTGGCCACATAAGTGGCCAGCTCCTGCCATGTCGACAGCGGAACGAGTCCATATATGCGCAGCTTCAAAGGCGCAAGCTGCTGCGCACGGCGATAGGTTTGCAGATCCTGCCAGCTCCCCATATCGTGCACTTGCGTGACGCCGCGCGCCACTGCAAAATCGCAAGCGCGGGCAAAGGCCTCGTCGCGCGCTGCTGTGCCGGGTTCGGGCATGATGCGATACACCAACGCCATGGCTTCATCTTTGAGAATACCGGTAGGCGCGCCGGTTTTGGCGTCGCGCACGATTGTGCCTCCGGCCGGGTCGGGGGTATGGTGATCAATTCCGGCAAGCTGCAACGTCTTGGAATTGGCGAGCGCCATATGGCCGTCGAGGCGATTGACAAAGACGGGACGATCGGCAGTCGTTGCGTCTATCCATTGACGCCGCGGCAATTCACCGCCCCACATTTCGTGATCCCAATCGCCGCCGGTGATCCATCTCTCTTGAGGAAGGCTCCCTGCAAACTCTGCGATCCGCCGTGCGAATTCCACCGGTGAATCCGCATTGCGCAAGTCCACACTCGCCAATTGAAAACCGCCGCTCATGAAATGCGTGTGTATATCCATGAAACCCGGCACAACGAATTTGCCGCCAAGATCGACGACGCGCGTATTTTCGCCTTTATACTCGGCGACGGCGCTCGCGTCGCCCGCCGCGAGAATCTCGCCGTTGGCAATAGCGAGGGCTTCTGCGCGCGACGCTTCTGCCACTCCGGTCCAGATCGAGGCGTTGAGGTAAATCGTTTCCGCCTTCTCTTGCGGTTGGCAAGCGGTGAGTATGAGAGCCAAAACCGTTAGGCCGGCATACAAAACGGAATGCATTGTTCTCTCCGGGCTTTTTTCGAGGTGCATCATCGCTTCGAATGCGTGTCGCTGCCGGCAATCTGCATGTCCCATGAAACCTCCCAAAAACTTGCCAGGCTTGCGGCTTCCGCTTCAATCTTGGATTGGATACGTTTGGAGAGCCTTTCAAAAGGCTCGATCCGTAAGGACAAATGTTGGCCGCGGCGCTGATTCGACCAGACACCGATGACGCTTCCGTTCAGCAAGATCACGGGCGAGATCCAGCCTTGATTGCGATAGACCAGTTTGTAATGCGCGGAATCCACCAAGTGGCTTTTCTCCACATGTCCGAGCATGAAGGGATCAAAGCCGGGCAACAGGCGAAGGGTCTGATCAGCAAGATGGCTATCCTGCAACCGGTCGCGATCAGTGCGTAGAATGAGAAGATTATTGTCTCCAACGTAGACTTCCGAGAGTTCATCTTTGAGGAGGTCGTGAACCGCTTTGACCTCCGGCATCGTCATGCCGCTCCATCTCGAGAAATCTCGAAGCGTGGCAGGGCCAAATGCGCTCAGATAACGACGCAGCAGGATTTGTTGCGCTTCCAGCTCCGGAATTCTTCGGCGCGGCGGCAACCATTGATCCACGAGGACGAACGTCTCTTTTTTGTTTCGTAATGGACCGTAACAAATTAAGCCTTCCACGAGAGCCGGCCTGAATACTTGAATACTCCAAACGAGCGCTAGATACTTCCTCATCTTCCTGCCCGCTTTAGGCATGATTTGCTCCAGCAATTCTGGCTGTGTCAAGGGGCCGGCGCGGAGCGCAGCCACCACGGCTGCGCTCATGCTCTCAGCTTCCTTCGGCGTAACGCCGAACCTGGACATGATCCGCCACAGCGCTTGCAATCTGCTCTTTCTGAGGGCGCTAATGTATACAAAGAATTCAACGGCTGGTATGAGATGGAGTGTTTGGCGCATGCACGAAGTTTTAACCAAAGTGCGGTCTTGATACAACGCCGTCATGAGGTCGGTTCGATTGAGATTATGCAATCTTGCCCACAAAGCCGTTTGCGCAGCCGTCATGAGTTGCGCTTGAATGCCGCAAACATCGCGACAAACGGAAACGAGCTCCGCGCGTGAGCTTTTCTTTCTCTGCGGGCGATCAAAGAGATAGTGGCGTGCCAGTCGAAAACCAGCGACCTGTGGCCATTTGAAATCAGGTTTCATGCTCACCTCCAACGCGCGGACTGGGCGTCTATTGTCACTCCCTCAACGCGCGCATGGCTTTGAAGCTCGGCCAGAGTAGCAACGTGACGCTGGCGACGAAAGCAACGTTCAGGAAGAAAGACACTCCCAAATTCCGCGCACGCCATTGTACCAGCGCAGACATCGCAAATTGCATCCAAAAAATCCCGAGCGCAAGAGCCAGCGCGGCCGAGGATTTTTTGTGAACCCAAGCGCTCAAGACCAGAAAGCAAACTCCGACGACGATATCGCTGAGGGGGTTGAGGCCAAAGGGTTGGAGACCGGTGAAAAAAAATGAAAGAGCGCCGTTCGCGACAAAAACAAGGCCCAGCCCAATGATGACAAAAAAGCTCAAAAGCAATTGTTCGGAAGGCGACATTTCCTTCATAGGAAGAATGCGAACAATATGATCGTCACGACCAGGCTGACGACCATTGAGTAAAGAAGAAAAAATGCAAGAATCGCGTAAGCCAGTCCGGCGAAGCCATCCTTGGCATTGCGCGCAATGATGAAGAAGACGATGCCACCGGCCAAAAACAGCACTGACATGAAATAACGCAGTGCAAGCCGATCGCTGTGGCGTCCGATGAAATAAACGTATAGAAACGTCAATAGCGTTGCTGCAGCGCCGACGCCGGCAAAAACGAGAATGATCTGGGTGTTGGAAGAGGCTCGAAAATAATGTCTGAAGGCCTGAGGGAGAGGGTTGATTGTCATCATTGTTGTCCCTGACTTCTCGTTCCCAATTTCTCCAGTTGTTTCTCCCGCTCGTCCAGCATTTTTTGCATGTTCTTGATTTGGCGAAAATGCAAATCCAAAATCTGTTCCTGTGTTTTCAGTTCTTTCTCATAGGCTGTTAGCTCCTGTCTGCGCTTTTCATATTCCTGCTCGAACTCCGCTTGGTTCCAGAAGCCGCGGCGCTCGAAGTATCCTTTGAAAAACCAGTTGTGCTTAAGCGCTTCCATGTTTTCGGTAAAGCTGAGCATCCCGGCTCGGCCCAGGCTGCCGATATCATAGAGTTGTTGCTGCAAGGTCGCCAAGGAGATGAACGCCGAATCCAATGTCACCGCGAGGGTCGTGTCGGAAATCAGCTTTGCGGCAACGCCTCGGCCGTGACGGACCTCCGCGAGCAAAGCGTTCACGGAATCGCGCATGGCGTTCATGGAGAACATGGCCAGATCATGCAAATCGTCGCGGTAAATCAGGCGCCCCAATGTGCCCTTGCCGGCGCGTACTTGTGCCACCAGCGAATCCGTAGAGGTCGAAACCGTGGTCAGAATGTCGCCGAGATGTTGGGTTTCCTGTTGCAGTTCAGCAAAAACCGAATCCGTGCGTGCAGTCATGGAGACGAGCTTGCTGTACAACTCGTCATCGTATACCATCTTACCGATCGTACCGTGGCCGCTGGTAATCTGCCGAGTGATGCCGTCCAGGCTTTGCGTCACCAGTTGCATGTAGCGCGCAGTCTCGTCGAAGCTGCCGAGTATCGCACCGAAATCGATCGGGCCTCGGCTGCCAATGGCGCCGCCGTCGACGACATGGGGCTGCGCCAATGAGCCGCCGACGATGGAGACGATCTTGCTGCCCACCAGGCCTTCGGTTTCAATCACCGCGACGGCGTCTCTTTTGATCAAGTCCTGAGCTTCCGTATCCAAGCGCATGGTCACCGAGACTTTGCCGGCGGGCGCATCTGGCAGACGGATGGTTTCCACGACGCCGATATCGATGCCGGAGAGCCGCACCGGCGCGCCGGGACGGAGGCCGGCAACATTGTCGAACGGCACTTGCAGGTAGAAAGTGTTTTCGAAGATTTTCTTTTTACCCGCAAGAAAAAAGATGCCCGCCACCACCACCACAAACCCGCCGGCAACAAAGATCCCCAGCCACAACAACTGATTTTTTTTCATAACAACGATTCGAGAGCAAAGTACTGCCTGATAAAAGGGTGGCGGTGCGTTTGAATTTCGGCGAAGGTGCCGGAAGTGATAATACGGCCTTCGAACAATACCGCAATGGTATCCGCCGTGCGCTGCGCACTTTCGAGATTGTGCGTGATGCTGATCGCTGTGACACCGGTTTCTGCTTTCAAGCGGACGATCAAATCGTCGATTTCCGCAGCCGTAATGGGATCGAGCCCGGTGGTGGGCTCGTCGTACAAGACAATTTCGGGAGACAACACCAGCGCACGCGCCAAACCGGCGCGCTTTTGCATGCCGCCGGAGAGCTCGTTGGGATATTTGTCGAGCGCTGCTTCCATGTCGACAAAGCGCAGCTTTTCGCGCACGAGGCGATCGCATTCTGCTTCCGACAAACGCCGGTGTCGCGTCAAATGGAAGGCAAGATTCTCTCTCACCGTCATGGAATCATAGAGCGCGGCGTTCTGAAAGACGTAGCCCAGGCGCTGGCGTAGCGCTTCCAATTCCTTCGCCGGCAGACCCACAACCTCCACCTCGCCGATCCGGATACTGCCGCTATCTGGTGTGATCAAACCGGCGAGACATTTCAGCAGCACGCTTTTGCCGCTGCCACTGCGTCCCAAAATCACCAGCGTCTTGCCTTGCGGAACACAAAGCGAAACGTCGTCAAGCACGATTTGCTGGCCGAATTTCTTGTGGAGATTCGTGATCTGGATCAAAGGAGCTCGAGACGCAATTTGTTATGCCCTTTCACCTCATCCGAACAACAAAATCGTCAGCTTCACCAGCACGACGTCGGCGACAATGATCATCAGCGTCGACAACACTACTGCGATCATGGCGTTGCGGCCCACACCGGAAGTGCCGCCGGAGGTGTGATAGCCCAGGAAGCAGGCGATGGCACCAATGAGGAAACCGAAAACTGCTGTTTTGCCGAGGGCAGGCAAGACCGTATTGAAATTCAAAAAGCGTAAGGCGGAATCGAAATACAAACGCAAGGACATGCTCTGTTCAAGCCGCATGGCGAAGAACCCGCCCAGCAAAGCCAAAAAATTGGCGTAAACCGTGAGGATAGGCAGCATCAGCATGCATGCCAGCACGCGCGTCATGACTAGAAAACGAAACGGATTCAGCGCGGCGACTTCCATAGCGTCAATTTGCTCGGTGACGCGCATCGAGCCGAGCTCCGCCCCAATGCCGGCGCCAACCCGCCCGCTCACCACCAGGGCTGTGATAATGGGCCCGATCTCACGCAGCACAGCCACGGCGATCATGCTGGGCAGAAGCCCCTGTCCGCCAAAGCGCGCCAACGTGCTGCGGGTTTGCATTGCAAGCACCATGCCGATCGCCAATCCGGCCACTCCTACTATCAAGAAAGATTTCGCGCCGACCTCGTACATCTGCCGTCCAATCTCCCCTTTCTCTTGCGGCGCTTGCGTCAGGCTGGCAAAAAAACGTCCGAGGAAAAAAATAAAGCGGGCGAGGTCTTCAAATAGGTTTTTTATCGACGCCATAAACTGCGACAAGGTCTCTCTAAGACCAAATTATTATGAACTGACCTTGTGGAAAGTCTTCGCGAGACCCATTTCTGAGCGCTTGACGTTGAGCAAGGCCTACTTTTCTTGCATGCCGCAGAAACTACCCAAAAGCCGAGCCAATGTCAAGGATGGAATTGGCGGCCAGTCGGATAGTATCTTAACCGCAGGCGGAGGCATCAAGGAATTATGGTATTTGTCTGGATGGTGAGATCTTCGAAAGGCTCGGGAGTCTTAATGCGTCCGGTGCTTTGAGGTACTTCTCTTCCGGGAGGGTTCGAAGCAGGTAGGCGATTCGCGCATGATACGTAGCTTGACAATGCCAAGTTGGCTCGAAATCCCTTCTGATGTGTCATTTGTAGGAATCTTCCCAAGAAGGCGCACCAAGACCTAGGGAAGATGCATACAGCATGACAGATTGAGAGAGAGCGATTTTAACTCAACTTTGTCAAGTGGGAATCAAGCTCTAAGATTCTTTGCCCTATGAAATGTAATGGATGGTGTACTTTTGTCACCCACCAGTACAAACAGAATACTGTTGCGATCAGCGATCAGCGATCAGCGATCAACGATCAGCGATCAGCGATCAGCGATCAACGATCAGCGATCAACGATCAACGATCAACGATCAACGATCAACGATCAACGATCAACGATCAACGATCAACGATCAACATCCACCCCCCTACACACGGCTTACCGCTTCACCGCCCCCTGCTGCGCCACCGCCTGTGCCGCCTGTTTTGCAGTCTCAGCGTCGCCAAGATAATAGCTCCGCGTGGGTTTTAAATCGTCCTGCAATTCATAAACCAGCGGAATGCCGGTGGGAATGTTCAACTCGACAATCTTTTCATCGGAGATATGGTCGAGATATTTCACCAGACCGCGCAGCGAATTGCCGTGCGCTGCGATGATCACCGCCTTCCCGGAAGTGACGACGGGTTTGATGGTCTCATACCAATAGGGCAAAAAGCGCGCGATGGTGTCTTTCAACGATTCCGTGCAGGGCGCTTCCTGTTCCGCAAGATCCCGATAGCGCGGATCCTTGCCGGGAAAACTCGAATCACTTTTTTCCAGCGCGGGCGGTTGAATATCGAAACTGCGCCGCCACACCTGCACTTGCTGCTCGCCGAATTTGGCTGCGGTCTCGGCCTTGTTCAAACCCTGCAAAGCACCGTAGTGCCGTTCATTCAAACGCCAGGAATGATAAATCGGAATCCACATCAAATCCATTTCGTCGAGCACCATCCACAGCGTTCGAATTGCACGCTTGAGCACCGAAGTGAAGGCGAGATCGAAACTCAAACCATTTTCCTTCAAAAGCTGACCGGCTTTCTGCGCTTCTTCCCTGCCCTTTTCAGACAAATCTACGTCGGTCCAGCCGGTGAAACGATTCTCTTTGTTCCATACGCTTTCACCATGCCGCAAGAGGACGAGTTTCTTCATGCTTGTCTTCCCAAACGATAAAACAGTATCGAATTACACGTTATACTTTACACGTGTAACGTGTTCACACAATTCATGGCTTGTACCGTGTCACCAAATATCCGCCGAGGGCAGCGAGCATGATGCCGAGGTAAAACGGCCAGCGGATGCTGCTCCATCCGTTCGCGGGCGGATGCATGGCAGTGGCGACCACGGCATTCACAATCGGTGCGCCGGCAAAGACGATGGACATCACGACGGGGGGAGTGCCTTTTGCGCCGAATGCCAGCAGCACGCAAAAGGCTCCCAAGGCACCCACTGTTCCCGCAAGCAAGGACCACCCCATTCCCTTCACTGGAAACTGCCAGGTGGCTCCGCTCGCCAGCATCACGATCACCGGTCCCAAGACGGCCGTGATCAAATAGGCGATGCCGACGAACAGAAAAGCTTTGTAGCGACCATTCACCGGATCACCCATCGCCACTTGGCCGGAATGCAGGAATATGCCATAGAGGCCCCAAAAGAGAACCGTTAGCAAGGCGAAGAACAGCCACGTCATGCTTTGGTCGGTGCTTTGCGCGGGAGGCATTGGTCTAATGGGCTCCTTTTGATTTCTGAATTGTTTGTGGATCGTCGGTGGTGGATGGTGGATGGTTGATTGTGGATCGTAGATAGTGGATCGTGGATCGCAATATTGCTCTTGCCAGTTTCTATCTTCAATCTTCTATCTTCAATCTACGATCCACAACCTACCATCCACCATCCTCAACCCTCGATCTTCAAACCTCGATCCCTACTCAACACCCCTCGCTCACCATGAGCCTCCAGCACATACTGCCGGTACACCTCAACCGTCTCTTCGGCCATTTTGAGGTCACTGAAATCGCGGTGGACGACGGCTTTTCCCTGCTGCCCAAAACGATGGCGCAAGGCGGGATCTCGTAACATTGAGAGAACGCCTCGCGCAATAGCTTCCGGCGATTCCGGCTCGACCAATATACCACCGCCGGTGGATTCAATCAATTCCGGAAATGAGCCATGCCTGGGCTGCACCACTGGAATGCCGTTGGCCAGCGCTTCTAAAATATAGAGCCCTTTCGGCTCTTTATAAGTCGTGGGCACGGACAACACGTGCAAACTTTGCAGGAAGCGAATCTTCTGTGCACGATCCACTTCGCCGAAAAATTCAAAACTGTCCTGCAAGCCCCAGGCATCGATTTTTGAGACGAGGCTGGCAAGATAAGCGCGATCACGCTGGCCGAGATAACCGGCGACTTTGAGGCGGATATGGTTGCGGCCCAGTTCCTGCGCCAACAAATGAAACGCCTCGACCAACAAATGCAAGCCTTTTTCCGGGCAAATGCGCGCAAGATAACCGAGCGCAAACGCATCGGAACCGTTGGCGCTCGTTTGTAACCCATGTCCTTGCAGATGCAATCCCAAACGCACGGCGTGAATTTTTTTCGCCGGGAGATTGAGATAATCGGCCATGAAATTGGCGTAATACCGGCTGGAGGCGATGAAACCGTCGATCTCCTTTGCACGCTCGCGCAGCAGCCGCAGGCTCTGCGACTTGTAAGGCTCGATCAAACCTTCGAGAAAAATATCGTCGCCTTGCAAAGCACACAGCACGGGCACGCCCAGAGCCTTCTTGATTTCACGCGCGAAACCGGCGAACATCGAGGTGGTCAACTGCACCAGATCGGGCTGATAGGTCTGCTTCAGCCAGCCTACCAGCCTGGCCAGCTCCTTGCTTTGGCGGCCTTCTTCGCCGGCCAACATGGAGGTGGTGAGCGCGCCCAAATCTTGCGCGTTGGTGGACAAGCTGAAGCGAGACACCCAATTCAACAAGGCGCGGTTGTTGAGGAGCTTGTCGAACACCCAGGGTGTGTGCCGGAACAGCGCGAACTTTTGCTCGAGATAGACGTTGATACCGCCATAGAAGATTCGGTCGATGCTGACGTCGGCTTCGTCCGTACGTAGCGGCGTGTAGGTCGGAATCAAAGCGACATCGTGTCCCAGCTTCTGCAGAGCGGCGGCGAGCGTGTTGTCACGCAGACAACTGCCGCAGTACATGCCGGCGGCGCCGGCGGCAATGTAGGCAATTTTCATTTTGTGTGCGCTTGCGGTTTGGGCTCGCCCTTGGAGATTTTTTGGTTGAATTTACCGCGAGCCAGGTTTTTCTAGTCAGTATGAGGTGAACCCGTGCTGGTTTTTTTTGCGGCGCTACTTTATATCACTATAGCCATCAACTTGAAACTTCCAACTGCCGTCTTCAAGCTTGCGTATGACCACCTCGTGATCATTTCCAGATATTTAAGCATGCGGTTATAATCAAAGCGTTGGTGAAATCAATGAAAAATGCGCCGACCATCGGTACGACCAAAAAGGCACGCGGCGCTGGACCGTAGCGTTCCACCAAGGCCTCCATGTTTGCCATCGCGTTTGCCGTGGTGCCAAGCATGAAGCCGCAAAAGCCGCTGCTCATCACCGCGGCGTCATAATCACGTCCCATCCATTGGTAGATGGCCGAGAGGCATACAACTGCGATCAAGGCGACCTGCCCCGCCAAAACGATCAGCATGGGCAAAGCCAGTCCCACCAGCTCCCAGAGCTTCAACGTCATCAAGGCCATGACGATAAACAGCGCCAGGGCAACACTGCCCAGATCGTCTATAATGCGTTGAGAAACCCCGAAGATTTTCGTAGCGTCGTCCAGGTTTCTCAAAACTGCAGCGGCGAGCATGGCGCCGATATACGCCGGCAGCGTGACGCCGATGTTCGCAAAACCTTTGCTGATCCACGAGCCGATCCACATCGCCAGCAGAATGATCACCACGCTCTTTAACAACACGTAGGCTTCTTTGTCCTCGCCATGCGGCGTGTTACTGGGCGGATCCGCCAACCGATCTTCCACGATATTTGCTGCCGTCGGGACTTCAGCCTGCTGACGCCGCGCGCGCGCCTTTCGCAATTGGAATCGTTCTATGATATACGTGCCGATGGGTCCGCCAATCAGGCCGCCGGAAATGATCCCCACCATGGCGGCAGCAATCGCCACGGTGGCGGCGCCCGGCACACCTGCTTGTTCAAACAAAGGCGCGAAGGCGAGGCCCGTTGCCGGCCCGCCGGTGAGCGTGACTGAACCGGCGAGCACGCCGAACAGCGGGTGCATACCGAGGGGCAGGGCGATCAGGACGCCGATGACATTTTGCATCACCGCGAAGATTGTGGCGATGACGAAAAAGGTCATGACCTGCAGGCCGCCGGTTTTTAACAGCGAAAGGCTGGCACCAAAACCGATCGTTGTAAAAAATGCGATCATCAACGGGCTCTGGAGCGTGGTATCGAATTCAAAAAGAGAGAAACCCGAGCGGCGCGCCCAGGTGATGAGGGCGGCAACGAGCAGACCCCCGATCACCGGCGCGGGAATGTTGTAACGCGCCAATGGTTTTACGATGCGACGAACACCATAGCCCAGGAAAAGCACGAGGCCCGCGAAAGCAACGGTGTGGATGAGATCGAGCTTGAGCATAGAGACCAAAACAATAAGCGGATGCAACGGATGGAACGGCATTTTGCCCAGTCAATGATCTGCCAAAATCCGCTCGATCCGCCCAATCCGCTTACGTGAGCTACGGCCGCGTTCACTTCATCACGACTTTCTCACCGGCACGCAATACTTGATCCGAGGCGATTTTGCCGTCCGAGGGAAAAAACTTCTCCAAGACTTCCTTGGACGGCGGCTTGGTGAGCAGGGAAACGACAATCATGGCTGCGGCCGCAACGGCGAGAATGAGCGCCACCGGCATCGTGCCGCGACCGACGTCTTCAATATTATTTGTGAAACAGTAAAGCCACAAGACGACGACGCTCAGCACTGCCGCCAGGGCACCGTATTTTGTGCTGCGCTTCCAAAAGAGCGCGGCCACGACCACGGGAAACATCGCAGCAAAGCCGGTAAAAGTCCAGACGCTGATGCGGAAGATGCTGCGATCAACCACCAACGAAAGCAAATAAGTGGCCAATATGATGAGGACGATGAACAAGCGCCCGAATAGCACTTGTTGCTTTTCGTTCATTTTGTCGTGAAATCCGTAGTGGCGCACGATGTCTTGCGTGAACATGGTGCCGACCGCAAGCGTTTGCGAATCCACCGAGTTCATGATGGCGGACAATACGCCTGCAGCCAGAAATCCGGCCAACGCACCGGGCGCATACAGCTCGATCATTCTCGCCAGAACGGAATTGGCAGCAGCACCCTTGAGGTTGGGAAAATCCACGGCCCCCAAGACCCCGAGCAGCACGCTGGGAAGCCAAACGATGGCAATGCACATCGGATAGAAGACGAGCATTTTGCGAAAAGTGTCGGCGCGCTTGGCGGTGAGCCAATGCAAAAACATGTGCGGGAACATGCCTACGGACAGCGGAATGCAAGTATAGCTCAGCAATTGCAAGGGCGAAATATGCTCGCCGCGAATCAACAAATCGGGATGTTTCTCTGCGACCAGCCGCATGCCGGCCTCCACCCCGCCAAATTTGTTGAACACCACGATGAAGGCGGCGAGGCCGAAAGTCATGAAGATCAGAACCTGAAATGTATTCACCCACACCGTGCCGCGCATGCCGCCGTAGGTGACGTAAGCCAGCGTTACCGCGCAAACGATTAACCCGCCCAGCCATTCCGGTAACTGCCCGTTCGTGATCTGGCTCAACGTGATGCCGCTGCCCATGAAGCCAACCAGAATGTACGGAATCATGAGCGCGGAGATGACGAAGAACAGCACCAGACCGAGAAAATCGGAATCATAACGCTGGCGGAAATATTGAATCTGCGTCAAATAGCCGAGGCGCTTACCCAGCGACCACAGGCGTGTGCCGACGAAATAGAAGACCGAAGGAATGATGAGCGCGGAAGACGACGCCATGAGCGCGAATACGCCAATGCCCGTATGATAGGCCTCACCGGAAGCCCCGAGAATGGCGAAGGCCGTCATGTTCGCGCCGAACAAAGACATCAACAACAAAAACGTGCCGAAGCTGCGGCTGGCGACGAAATAGTCCTCGCCCGTGCCGCGAAACAGCTTGTGGCTGAGCGTACCAACGGCCAGGACGATGGCGAGATACACAAAAATCACCGTGATGGTCATGCGGCATGGTCCTTTTCGGTTTCCACTTCAAGATGGTGAGGCCAGGCGTATTTGGCAAGCAAAAACATCATGACCGAGGCACCGGCGCAAAACCCAAAATGATACAACAAGCCAATGGGCAGGCCGAACACCAAGCTCGAGTCATCCCAGAACCACAGATCGTTGTGCAGCAGATAGAGCGCGAACAAGCCTAGATAAAGCGACCAACTCGAGATTCTACTCTTCTTCATCGTTGTCTCCAAAGAGTTAAGCATGGCTTTTCGCTGCAACGCCACGTCGAAGAAGCGCAAATGTAATCCAACCCACAAGTGCGCCCACGAGGGTTGCAAAAACGATCCATATCAGCGCATTGCGCACCGGAACGATCAAATAAGCCATGAGGGGAGTCATCTGCTCCGCCCCGTCCACTGCAACAACGCCGCCCTGCGCGGTGCTGAAACGGGGCGCGGTCCATTTGAATATGTACGCGAGCCAAACAGAAACAAAACCTCGCCGGCATTCAAGATCGCGGCATTTTCGCCCTGCCGTCCTTCACCAACCCACAGCGTTTTTCCCGTCGCCGCCTCCAAGCAAAAAAACTGGCCGCGCCGTTTGTCCGACATGCCAAAGATCAAATCACTCTGGACCACGGGCGAGGTCATATACATCGATATTTCGGGATTACGCCAGACTTCCTCAGCCATCCATTGCTTTCCGCTCTTGCTGATTTTGACCGCCACCGTGCCTTTTTCCAAACCGGAAAAAATGATGGTCTGCTTGTGAACTGCGGGCGTGACGATATTCTGGTCGTAATCGGTGGTGAAGGGGATGCTCCAAAGCAATTGTCCGGTTGTGGCGGAGACCCCGAGGGCAAAATTCTGCGACTGGGTCACGATTTGCCTGTCGCCCTCAAACTCAACCAGGATCGGCGAAGCGTGACTGGGACCGTCTCCATCCCACCTCCATTTTGTTTCACCGTTGTGGGCGGCAAGGGCCATTAACGCGCCCTGATTGCTGCCGCCGGCATGAACGATCAACAGATCGCCGTTCATCAACGGGGACATGGAAACGCCGTAACGAGGTGCAGTTTCAGAGAATTCTTTCGAGAATTCCCGGCGCCATTGGAGCTCGCCGGTGGCGGCGTCAAAGCAGGAGCCGATTCCGCTGATGCCGAAAGTGTAAAGCTTACCCTGCGCAATCAGCGGCGTGGATTTCGGGCCCTTGCCATGTGCGATGGCCGCAGGGTTCATTTGGTATACTGCCGCGTAGCTTTTCTGCCAGATGGCATTACCGTTTTCCAAATTAAAACAGGAAACGGTTTCCTGCTCCTCCTTGCGTGCATGCACATAAACTCTGCCGGCAGCAGTCACCGGCGAAGCATAGCCCGCGCCTACCTCCGCCTTCCATTTCAGTTGCAAAGATGCCGGCCAAGTTTGTGGTGAGGTGAAGGAGGGAACTGAACCATCGCGCTGCGGCCCGCGCCATTGTGGCCAGTCCTGGGCGCGAGCTGTGTTAAGGACAAAAAAAGAAATGGTAAGTAGACAGGCGAACGCAAGCTGCAAGTGTACGGCACCTTGAACACAAAAGAGGATGGGATGGTCATGCGCGCGCAAACGAACATTCACACGACGAGCAGTCATTTTGCTTCATTTATTGTCAGGCACAATGATATGCACAGTAAACTAAACGGTTTAATTCGGCGGCTGCATTTCCAGCAAATGTCGCACTTCTACACCATCGTCCAAGTCATTCCAATAATTCGCAAAGCCGCCGGGTTCAATGGACCAGTTCGTGCGTTGTTTCACAT
The DNA here is from genome assembly GCA_050732395.1 of bacterium. Classification (GTDB taxonomy): domain Bacteria; phylum Zhuqueibacterota; class Zhuqueibacteria; order Zhuqueibacterales; family Zhuqueibacteraceae; genus JBIOXB01. The sequence continues at coordinate 37,983 of JBOHQX010000009.1, read as the reverse complement.
TTCAGTGCAGAATCAATTCCAAACCCCCGTAGACCGCAAACGGATTCGCGGGCGTAACGGAGGTCGTGCCAAAGCCGCGCGATTCGTATTCCTGATCGGTCAGATTCTTGAAATTGACGCTGGCGCGCCACTGGCCGAGGCGATAATACAACATCGCATCGAAGACCAAAGCATCGTCCATGCTAAATGCGTTGTCTTCGGCGATGTACTGCTTGCCAATATAACGCGTTCCGCCGCCAATGCCAAGTCCATTCTTGAACTCTTTGTTGGTCCAAAAATTCACCAAATGTTTGGGTGCGAAAGCCGGCGCGTTGCCGGAACGATCAAAGACCTGTGGCACGACACCGCCGGGCGTGGGCACAAAGACCATTTCTTGGAACGTGGTCAGTTCAGCATCGTTGTAAGCATAACATAGGAACATTTGAAAGTTACTCCCGGGCTGCGCCGCCGCTTCCAACTCCACTCCGCGCGAACACTGGTCGCCGTTTTGTTTGGTGACGCTGTTGTCATCTGGAATTGCGATGTTCTTCTTTTTCAGTTGATATACTGCGAGCGTCGTATTCAGGCGCCCATCGTAATAGCGCCGCTTGATCCCGGCTTCGAACTGAGTGCTCTCTTCCGCTTCACGCTCGCCGACCGTCAGAGTCGAAGGCGGTGCAAACGCCTGCCCGGCGCTGGCATAAACGGAGAAGCTGCTGGTAGGTGAAAAAGTCAAGCCGCCCATGGGGCTGAATTTGTTGTAGTCGCGCGTGGTGCCCAGTTTTTTGTCATCGAAATTGATATTGTCGTAGCGGCCACCAAGCAGAACGTGAACTTTCTCGGAAAAGCTGAATTGATCGACAAAATAAGGCGCGATCACGTCACTGTTGGCGTCGCCTGCCATGGATTGTCCTGGAATGAGAAAAAACGGCTCGCTCGCGGTTTCCACCGGATTATAAACATCGATCGGTGGCAACGCGGCAACATCCAGCGTAAAGTCATCTTGCAAGCGGCTGAACTCGAGACCGGTGAGCAACTTGTGTTTCACGGTCCCGGTTTGCAGATCAAAGACGGCTTCGAGCTGATTGCCGAAGAGCTTTTGGCGATCATCCAGTAGCGTGAGCGAACGATACAGATCCAACGAACCTCCTGGATTGGGCAGCACAAAATTGAACAAGGTGCCGTTGCTGACCCAATCGAGATCCGTGTAATAGAGCTTGTTCCGCAGCGTGAGGTTGTCGCTGAGCTGCGCGTTCAAATCGATCCGGCCGCGCGAGATTTTTTGATCGGAGATATCGAACGGCGATTGATAAGAGCGTGTGCGCGGTACGTCAACGATGGCGCCGTTGAAAAGCGGCAGGCCGACATCGGAACGAAATTCGTTGTCGACGTATTCTAGATTCACACCGAGGGAGATCCGCTCATTCGGCTGCCACAAAAATGCCGGGTTGACACTCACATTTTTATTGTTCTTGTCGTCGCGATAATTCTCCGCATCCTGCCAAAGACCATTCAGGCGAAACGCGATATTGGATTCGCGTTTGTTTAGGCCGAGATCGAACGTGCCACGATAGGCCTGAAATTTTCCCGCCGAGCCGCTGGCGTGCAAGAAATTGTCGAAAATCGGCTGTTTGCGCACCAGGTTGATCGTGCCCGAAAGCGGGTTGCCGCCGTATAAAAACGCTCCCGGACCCTTCAACACTTCCACGCGGTCTAGGTTATATAAATTGTAAAACGTGACCTCCGGCTCGGCCGCGCCGTCGGTGAGCACGAGGCCGTTGGAAAGCGACTCGAAGCCACGGATGATGAGATAATCAAATACGCCGAACCCGGTTTGCGAATTCACGCCGCTGACATTGCGCAAGGCTTCACCCAACACCACGCCGTCCTGGCTTTCGAACAGCGCGCTGGTCACGACGCTCACACTGGCCGGCGTCAAGCGCAGCGGCGTCGCAATCTTGGTGGCAATACTGCTGTTGGTTGGAATTCTGGTATAGCGGTCGGCGACGATCTGAACGGTATCTGATAGAACAAAGCCCTTCTCAGGCTCTTTTTCTTGCGCGGTTAGGGAAACAACCATAAGAAAAAGGAGAAGAGCAAATGAATGGAAGGAATGTTTGACAGCCATAATTTGAACAATTGCTCCGCAGTGAGTTCGATGAAGGTTATTCGTAGTTCAAAATGCGTAACCCGTACTTCGTAATGCTCATGCAGTACGGGTTACGCATTAGGAATTACGCATCATTCTTTCAGTTTTTTCCGGTCACATCAAGACACAACATCTCGCTTTGATTGCGTACGTACAACTTGCCGTTGGCCAGCGTCGGCATGGTCCAGCATTTTCCTTGCAGAATTTGAAAGTTGCCCTTCTCCTTGAAGCCCGCAGGAGTGGCTTCGACCAGCGCCAGATTGCCGCGCTCGCCGAGCACGATGAGATGGCCGTCGGCAAAAAGTAGGGAGCCTTTTTGAAATCCGCGCTGTTGCCACTTGGGTTCGCCCGTGGCAACGTCGAGGCAGGTCAAAAATGCATCATCAAAACCGTAAAGATTGTTTTGAAACAGAATCGACGACGAAAAATGATTCTTCATGTCACGGCATTGCCACAGCTCGCGCACGGTCGCTTTGCTGCCGTTGGCTTGCATTTGCAGCAGTGCGCCGCCCTTACCGTATCCCGAGGAAATGAAGACTTTGTCGCCTGGAATGAAAACCGGCGTGGCCGCATTCACATCGTACTTCGTTTCCCAGGGGTAGCGCCAAAAGAGCTTGCCTGCCGTGGGCGAAAGCGAAACCAGCGCGCTGCCGGTAAAGACTAGAATCTGCCGCACGCCATTCACCGTCACCGCGATCGGCGCGGAATAGCCGGGAATATCCGTTTCGGATTTCCAAATCACCGCTCCGGTAGATTTATCGAAGGCCATGACCGAATGTCCACTTTTGCCGCCGACGTCCACCAGGAGCATATTGCCTTCGACCAGTGGCGAAACTGAAATGCCCCAGGTCGGCACTCGGCCGCCGTATTCGGAAACGAGATCGTGCGCCCAGGCTTTCTTTCCGTCTTTCGTATGCAGAGCCATGAGCGTACCGCGGGCGCTAAGGACATAAACCAGATCGCCATCGATCGTCGGCGTGGCGCGCGAACCTCCGCCTTGATCATTGCCGAACATTTTATCTACCACAGCTCGCCAGATTTCCTTGCCGGTATTGGCATCCAGGCAAAATGCAGTTTCATTTCCGCCTTGGCCATAAATGGTATAAAGCCGTCCTTGCGCCACGGACATGCCGGAATAGCCCTCACCCGCACCCGCACGCCACAACACTTTCGGGCCGGTTGCCGGCCAGGTTTTCAGCAATCCGGTTTCATCGGATATCCCATCGCGGTTCGGGCCGCGCCACTGCGGCCAGTCACTGGGTAATACTGCTGCGTTGAGGTTGAACGTGTCTATGGAAATCCCCCAAACCACGCAAAGAACAGCGATCCACAAGCCAGCGACGCGCAAGATACTCCAATACATTTTTTTCTCCTTCAACGTGAAATGATGATGGTAAAAGCAAATACGTCCTCTTGGAGTTTCGCCACAAACATTCCAGGCTCGAAAAGGCTGGAACGTCTGTTTTTTGGAATCTTGCTTTTCCAATTTTGAGAATCAAGCTAAAAATGCAGAGGGCAGAGGGCATGGAGCATGGGGCTTGGAGCAGGGGGCAAAGTATCCCATGGACAAAACCCTGCCCTTCCCCTCTGCTCCATGCCCTCCGCCTCACGCCCTCAGCTCCATGCCCTCTGCTCTAAGCCCTCTGCCCCCTGCCCTACGCCCCTCCCTTCAAATCCAAACACACCATTTCTCGTTCATTGCGCAAATAGAGCTTGCCATTCGCCAACGACGGTGAAGTCCAGCATTTTCCACGCAAGATCTGAGCACTGGCCTTTTCAACGTAACCTTCGGACGAAGCTTCGGCGAGCACCAGCTTGCCACGTTCGCTGAGAACAATGAGGTGGCCGTCGGCGAGCATCACCGTGCCTTTGCCCAAGCCGCGAGTTTTCCACTTGTCTTCGCCCGTGGCGGCGTCGAGGCATTTGAAGTTAGCTTCATCAAAACCGTAGAGATTGCCATTCAGATACACCGAGGTTGCCATGTGATTGCGCATGTTCTTGTTCAACCACACCGACTGTGCGGTTGGCCGGCCGTTGTTGGTTTGAATCTGAAACAATCCGGCGCCCTGCTCATAGCCCGAAGAAATGAAAATCTTATCCTCGGGAATGAAGACCGGTGTAGCTGCATTGACAAAGAATTGGGTTTGCCAGGGTTGGCTCCAGTACGGCTTGCCGTCTTTCGGGGAGACGGAAATCAGGTTCGCACCGGTGAAAAAAATCAGTTGCCGCACGCCACCCACGGTCACCGCGATCGGCGCGGAGTATCCCGGCTGGTCGGTTTGCGAATGCCACACGGTCTTTCCGCTCCTTTTGTCAAAGGCCATCAGCGAATGTCCCGATTTGCCGCCAACGTCTATCAGCAACAACTCGCCTTCGATCATGGGCGTGGTTGAAATGCCCCAGATCGGCATTTTGGCCCCGAATTCTTTTTGCAGATCGTGATCCCAAATTTTCTTGCCGTTGCCGGCGTCCAGGCCGTACAACTTGCCGAAAGCGCTGAGGGCGTAGACGAAGCTGCCATCGACCAACGGCGTGCAGCGCGGGCCGTCGCCGCCCTGGCGCTCCACGTAGTTTTTATCGGATTTAAAGCGCCACTTTTCCTGTCCCGAGCTGGCGTCAACGCACAACACGTATTCGTCCGTGCCGTCGGAGAACATCGTATAGGCGCGGCCATTGGCGATCGAAATCGTCGAAAAGCCGTTGCCCAGCGTCATCCGCCACAATATTTTCGGACCTTCTGGCGGCCAGGTTTTCAGAATTCCAGTCTCGGCCGAAATGCCGTCGCGGTTGGGGCCACGCCATTGCGGCCAGTCCGAATTGGCGCTCACCCCAGAGGATGAAGATTCCTTGTCAGGCTTCAAGGCCAGGCAAAAAAGTGAGATTGCCGGCAATACGGAGATACGCAAGAGTTTTTCAAATCTTTTCATACTCGCCTCATTTTAAGAGCACCATTCTGCATCGAAAATCTTTTTTTTGCTGAGATTACTCCTGCACGGGCACAGTTTCTATTGAGCACAATCAAGAATAGAGTCGCACGCAGAGATTACGCCAAGATTGCGCAGAGAAAACCTCTGCGCAATCTTGGCGTAATCTCTGCGTGAGGATTTTTGTATTTTCCCACGGACTTGCCTTTTTTACAGCAAATGAATGTTGAGTAGAATTCAAGAGCTCATTTCTTCTGCTTGAAATCCGCCAGAATCTGCTCGATACGCTGATCGCCCGGATTCATCTCCAATGCCTTGCTGTACAATTCAATCGCCTTTTGCGTCTCGCCTTGCGCGGCATAAGCTTCGCCCAAGCTATCGTAAGTGTTCCAGGAATCCGGATACGCCTCGATATTCAATTTGAAAACATCGATCGCATCCTCCACACGCTGCTGCCCCAGCAAGGTGTAGCCGAGATTGTTCATCATATTTTCTTGAAACAAATCGAAATCGGCGTCGATTTCTTTATACTTGCGATGCAAGTCGGCAACTTCCGTGATGCCGCCGGCTGTAATCATGTTGGTGAGATCGTTTTCCGTGGGCGGCGCTTTGCTGCCGCTTTGCACCTCCGCCGTTGCAAAGCCGGCGGGCAGGCCGTGGTCTTCCGGTTTCTTCTGCAGCCAGCCCAACGCGATCGGATCACGTTTGACATAGGCATTGAAAAAGCTCAAGGCATACTGGCAAACCGTTTCATGGCCAAGCTTCGAGTCACCCTGTTTCGGCCCGGCAAAAGGTGCGTACTCCGGAAACTGGCTGGAGATCGCGCCAACCGTGGTGAAATCAAAATGCCGCTGGTCTTTCAAGCGCAGCAGGTATTTATCCGCGAACTTGATCGCCTTATAAAAATTGAGATCGAGGTTGGGTGTATTGGGGGCGGGTGTATCGGCGGCCATGAGCATGAATGCCGCACGCACGTTCGCGGGATTGAAATTGGCCGTGCGGAACAACAAAGAATAACCACCATTGTCGCCGATGGCGCTATCCAAGCTCAGTACCGCGTCGACGTCGGTGTTGCGCATGGCCAGGGTCGCAGCCGGCAGGCCGCCAAAGCTGAAGCCTGCCACGCCCAACTTGTCTTGGTCCACGTTTGGAAAGTCTCGTAAGAAGGCGATAATGAATTCCATGTCGCGCGCTTGGGTTTCCACGCCGACGAGATCGAAGGTCATCTGGTTGCCGGCTGCTCCGCGCGACGGGCTGGTGGCAACCACGTATCCCTGGCTGGCGAGATACTCGCACATCACGGAATGGGTATTCGACTGCAGATTAAATCCTTGCGCCAGCACGATCACTGGAAACGCGCCTTTTTCCGCGGTCGCATTCCTCGCGGCTGCGATACGCGTGCCGAGCAACTGATCCACTTTCTCCTGAGACATGTCGCGCGCAAGCGGTGAGTTCTTGAATCCCTGCCGCGCCGCAATTTTCTGCTGTTCGGAAATTTTTCCGGCTACGGGCGGATAGAAATATTCCTCAAACGATGCGGCTTGCGCTTTGCCGGTCTTTTGCGCAGGATACCAAATCGCGATCACCATCGGCCGTGCGCGTTCGCCCTTCTGAAACTCGCCTTCGTAGTTGTATTTCGGCGTGTTGAACGTGCGCGCATGGTCGAAAGTGCTTTCGACCTTGAAACCGACGTGGTAAGGCCCAGGCTTAAGGTTGCCCCATTGCGGGAATTCCTGGGCATACAACGAAAAGGCGAATATCAGAGTTGATCCACAGATCAACCGCGAGATTCGCCAAGAATTCGAGGGGACCCACGCTGTCATTTTGTTGACCTCCAGTGGAAAATGCCATCATTTACGAATATATACATGAAAGGGACGCCAGAGAAGCACGAATGTTCAATCCCTTCTCACGCGCGACAGAATGGCCAACTCGGTGCAATAGCAGCGGAAGTGTCCATGGAAATGGCTTTGTTCAAAGCAATTTTTTGTTATTTTCTACGCCACCGCACCTGTGCACGTTTGTGCGCTCACAAAACTGGTAGTGTCAAAACCCAAATGAATAATGAAGATATTCGAAATGAACGTCGATTTGCGATTTCAGATGTTGATAGATCCTTCGTAAAGCAATAATCGCACCTCGTCAATCGTAAATCAATCATTCACATCGGAGAAGGAGAATCCCATGAACCTTCGTGTGCGCGCTCGTGAATTCTTCTCGGCACTGTTCTGCTTGCCTCTTTGGCTTCTGGCGCAATCCGGGCTTCCGCATGCTGAAGCGCCAAGCCTTCGTTTTCAAAATAGAATCATCCAAGCGCGCGATTCGGTGTTGGCGGCCATGCACCGGCAAAAGTTGCCTGGCTTGTCGATCGCCGTGGCGCAGAACCACGAGCTGTTGTGGTCGGAAGGCTTCGGATATGCTGACGTTGAGAATCGGGTCGCCGTCACGCCCTTGACCAAATTCCGCATTGGCAGCGTTTCCAAGCCGGTCACCGCAGCGGGCATGGCGCTTATGGCCGAACAGAATAAGCTCGATTTGGAGGCGTCGGTACGCAAATATGTTCCCTCATTTCCGCCAAAGCGCTATGATTTCACGACGCGGCAATTGGCCGGACATCTGGCCGGCATTCGGCATTACGCGGGCGAAGAGTTTCTCTCCACGAAACATTATCCGACCGTGCTTTCGGGCTTGACGATGTTCGAGCGCGACACGCTGCTGTTTAAGCCGGGTGAAAAATTCTCTTACACCAGCTACGGCTGGAATTTGATCAGTGCCGTGGTTGAAGCGGCTGCACAAAAGGGTTTTCTCGCTTATATGCGCGAACAAGTTTTCCGGCCTTTGGCGATGACTCACACCGTCGCAGATCATGTCGACAGTCTCATCGCCTTTCGCACGCGCTTCTACGAACGCGATTCTTCGGGCAATTTGCTGAATGCCCCGTTCGTGGACAACAGCTACAAATGGGCGGGCGGAGGTTTTCTTTCCACACCGGAAGATTTGCTGAAATTCGGCGCAGCGCATTTAGAGGCGGGATTTTTGAAAAAGGAAACGCTGGCGATGCTGCTCACCTCGCAAAAGACCAACGACGGCAAGCGGACCGAATACGGCTTGGGCTGGATTTTGGGGAAAGACGACAGCGGGCGCGCATGGTTCGGGCATGGCGGAGGCTCGGTGGGCGGTACCGCATATTTGATCATTTATCCCGAACAAAAAATCGTGTTGGCAGTGCTCACCAATATTGGCAATGCCAATTTTCGCAAATTGCCGGAGCAACTGGCGCAAGTGTTTATGCTGGATGGAATGGTTTCGAGATAAATTGAAAGGCAAAGGTGATCAGGATTGAAGAGCATGTCAGAGGGCAGCGGCATCAGCGCGCCTTTGAGCCGGCAAGTCAATCTGTTGGGCGACCTCCTGGGCCAGGCGGTGCGTGAAGTTCTCGGTGCATCCTGTTTTCAACAAGTGGAACGGCTGCGCACGCTGTGCAAGGGCGTCTATCAACGAGGTGATGCCGGATTATGGGAGCAAGCCCGGGACCTCATCCGCACGCTCAGACTTGAAGAGATACTGTGGCTGCTGCGCGCTTACACGACGTTTTTTCACTTGGTGAATAAAGCGGAGCAGCGCGAAATCCTGCGCATCAATGGCGAGCGCGAACGGCACAGTGCGCCCGAACGGCCGCGCACCGAGTCCGTCGCCGACGCAATTCATCGGCTGCAACAAAGCGGCTGCTCGCTGGCGGAAGTGCTGGCGATCATTGCACGCTTGGACATTCAGCCGACTTTAACGGCGCATCCCACCGAAGCACGCCGGCGAGCGATCCTCTACAAACAAAAAAACATCGCCCGTTTGTTGCACCAGTTGCAGTGCTCGCCGGCGACGCCCGCTGAAACCGAACTCAGCATCCACATGATTTACGAGAACATTTGTTTGCTTCTGGCGAGTGATGAATTTCGAGCTAAAAAAATGTCGGTGGCTGACGAAGTGCGCCATGGTCTGTATTTTCTCACCACGGCCATTTGGCACACCATTCCCCGCATCCATGCCGATTTGCAGAACGCGATTCGCGTCAGCTATCAAGCGACCGTTGAGCTGCCAGCGATCATCCGTTATCGTTCGTGGATCGGCGGCGATCGCGATGGCAACCCGTCCGTCACACCGGCGGTGACGCGAGCAACACTCGCGCTGCAGCGCGCGACGATCATCCGGCTTTATCTGCGTGAGCTGCGGCAACTTCGGGAAGAGTTGAGCATTTCATCACAATTGCTCGAGACGCCGCGGCAATTATCAGAATCGCTGCAAGCAGAACGCCATCTGGTTTCCCTGCCAGCGGGGGCATTGCGTCTTTATCGCGCCGAACCCTTCCGGCTCAAGCTTTGTTACATGATTTCCCGGCTGCAATCACTGCTGCATAGTAACCGCAAGCCGTCTGAAAAAACCAAAAAGCCCGCGGTCGCCAGTGTGAGTTATGGCGATCAGCAGTTTCTCGCCGATTTGACCTTGCTCAAGGACAGCCTGGCCGCCGCCAATCTGCCGGGCAGCGAACGCCTCGATCGCTTGATCGTTCGGCTCAATGCTTTCGGCTTCCATCTCGCGGCGCTGGATATCCGGCAGCACAGCAACGTTCACGAACAGGCGATTGCCGAGCTCCTGCAACTCGCTGGTGTGAATGAGCACTATGCCTCGCTCAGCGAGCCGGAAAGAATCACTCTACTTCATCAGGAGTTGCAAAGCCAGCGACCATTGGTGGCGTCGTGGCAGGCTCTATCCCCGGTGACAGCTTCTCTGCTCGAGACCCTCCACATGTTGCGCGCCGCTCTTCGCCGCGATTCCAAAGCCCTCGGCGGTTATATCATCAGCATGACTCACCACCTTAGTGATTTTCTGGAAGTGCTGTTGCTTTTCAAGCAGGTAGATTTGTGCCGCATGGAAGACGGCAAAGTTCAATCCCTGCTGGATCTCGTGCCCCTCTTCGAGACCATCGAAGATTTGGCAGGACTCAACGAGGTGATGACCGCAGCTTTTGAGGATGCAATCTATCGCTCGCATGTGCGCAGCCGCGGCGATTTCCAGGAAATCATGCTCGGCTATTCCGATAGCAACAAGGATGGCGGATATTGGATGGCCAATTGGTCGCTCTATCGCGCGCAGCAGGAGGCCGCCGAGGTTTGCGAACGCCATCATATCGACTTCCGCCTGTTCCATGGCCGCGGTGGGACGGTGGGACGGGGCGGTGGCCGTGCCAATCAAGCAATTTTGGCCATGCCGGCCAACAGTTACAACGGCCGCATTCGCTTTACCGAGCAAGGAGAAGTCATCACGTTTCGCTACTCCTCTCCCGAGCTCGCGCACCGTCATCTCGAGCAGATCGTGCACGCGATGCTGATCGCACATGCGCCTTCCACGAGAGCGGTCCCCATGCTTGCGCCGGTGGCCGGAGAGGCCGAGAGCTTGATGACAGAAGTCGCACAGCGCGCCATGCACGCTTATCAAAGCCTCATCCGCAATCCGCTTTTCTGGCAATGGTATGTCGAGATCACGCCGATCGAGCATATCAGCCGGCTGCCGATTGCCTCGCGACCGGTTTCTAGAACAGCAGCACAGGAGGTCGATTTTGAAGGCCTGCGCGCCATTCCCTGGGTGTTTGCCTGGACGCAAACGCGCTACAATCTGCCGGGATGGTTTGGTGTGGGTACCGCGTTGGGTGAATTGCTGGCCAATCGCGGCGAAGCGCCGGCGCAATTGCAGCGTCTTTACCAGGAATGGCCCTTCTTTCGCACCGTGCTGGACAATGCACAACTGGAAATGAAACGCGCGCATCTTGCCATCGCCCGCTTCTATGCGCACGCCAGCAGCGCGCACTTCCACGAGACCATTGTCCAAGATTTTGAGCGGGCGGTGCAAGCAATTGGTGCGATCACCCGGCAAAGGGAAATCCTCGACAATGCACCGGTGCTCAAAAAATCCATCGAACTGCGCAATCCTTACACCGACGTGCTCAATCTCCTGCAAGTGGAATTGTTGCAGCGCTGGCGCCAAACGGGCGGTGAGGAACGCGAAGCGCTACGCCACGCGTTGTTTCTCAGCATCAATGGTATTGCGGCGGCGATGCAGAGTACTGGATGAGAGGTTGAGCACATCATGAATCTCATTCAGAAAAAGAACAATTCCGCAACTTAGTTTGCTCTGGAGTAACATGTTCAGTCTTTCAGCCGCTAAGTTCAATCTCTGTAAAGGAACCCGAGCATTGTCATGCAAATGAAGCTCCTTCCGCGAAACAGCTTTCAGAGGGTATGTTCCTAAGATAAGGTGTATACAAAAACTAGCGCAATGGCTTTCTGCATAAAAACATCTTGACAAAAATCAAACCGAGTAGTAATTTGCTCGGGTTAAATTGGTCAATTTCCGGCCAGTATCCGAACAGACATTCTAAATCATGTTCGATTCTGAGCGGTGTCGGCCAGATATTCAAAGGGTTGTTGCAGGGAAGGAGCCGGTTTTCAGGAAAAAGGCAGATAATATCCTATTTGCAGGAACTGGTTCCGTCGCATGGTTACAAGTAGTGAATTTCGAAAAAGCAAAATTCTTGTCGTTGACGATGTCGCTGTCAATGTCCAATTGCTCACGACCTACCTGACTTCCGTGGGCTATAACGTGATTGCGGCGCGGGACGGGCAGGAGGCGCTGGAGAAGGCGGGCTCATGCAACCCGGATTTGGTTTTGCTCGATGTCATGATGCCCAAGTTCAACGGCTTCGAAGTCTGCGAGCGCATCAAGTCCAATGAGCTCACGCGTATCATTCCCGTCATCATGGTGACTGCGCTCAACGAGATTGAAGATAAAATCAAAGCGACCGAGGCCGGCGCCGACGATTTTATCAGCAAGCCATTCAACAAGCTGGAATTGTTGACGCGGGTCAAATCATTGCTGCGCATCAAAGAGCTGCACGACCAGCTCAATATCAAGATCAAAGAGCTGGAAATCGCGCAAGAACAACTGCGCCAATTGGCAATCACGGATGGCTTGACGGAATTGTTCAACCATCGCTATTTCAAAGAGCATCTCGAGCAAGAGTTGTACCGCGCCAACCGCCATCATTCGGAAGTATCTTTGATCATGATCGACATCGATCACTTCAAGAGATACAATGACAGCTACGGCCACCCGGCCGGAGATGCCTTGTTGCGCACGGTGGGTAAATTATTGAAGGAAAACATCCGCAAAATCGATCTGGCGGCACGGTATGGCGGTGAAGAGTTTTGCCTGGTGCTGGCCGATACCAACAAGGCTGCGGCCGGACTGGTGGCTGAAAAAATGCGGCGTTTGGTGGAAGGATACACTTTCGAGAGTTTGCCGCACCATACCGGCAACGGCCGAATCACCATCAGTCTCGGCGTCGCGACGTTCCCGGTGGATGCCGGCACGACCAATGAGCTGGTGAAGCTCGCGGATCAAAGGCTTTACAATGCCAAACAACTCGGTCGTAATCAAGTGGTTATGGAATAGCATTAGACCTCAGTCGGTTACGCCTCCACCCGGAGAAATACGTGGATTGGCTCTTCTTTAAACAAAACACAATCTTCCGCAAAATCTTCTCGATTACACTGTCGGTCTCGTTGCTACCTCTGGTGGTGTCGTGGATTTATTTGTTGCGCAACGCGACCCAGGGGGGATTCAATCCTTCGGACGGGGCGGCAATCGTTTTCTATCTTGCCTCCGGCCTGGCCACGCTGCTGGCGCTGGGAGGATCGTACTATGTTTCCCGGCGCATCAGCCGGCCGATCACGCATTTTATTCGCACGGCGCGGGAAATCGCACGCGGTAATTTCAGCGAGCGCGTGGTGATCGAATCGAACGATGAAATCGGCCAGCTCGCCAAAATCTTCAACTACATGACCACGGAATTGCGGCGGCTGCGCGACCTCGATTTGAACCGTATCATCAACGAAAAGACCAAGACCGAGTCCATTCTAAAAAACATCGCCGACGGCGTGATCGGCACCGATGCCAGCAACAAGATCATCATGATGAACGCCGTGATGGAGCGCTGGTTCGGCATTCAAGAGCGGCAATGTCTGGACAAACCCATCGAAAATTGCATTTCCAACAACGCGCTGCTGCAATTCATCCGCAAAGTTCGCGATCATGAGACCACGTCGCCGCAGATTTCGGAAACCGAGATCAAAATCAAATCTCCCAAGAACTGGCGCGATATTTTCCTGCAAGCCAAGGCTGCGCGCATCACCAACGAGCGCAATGAGCCGGTGGTGGTCACCATTCTGCGTGATGTCACGCGTGAAAAAGAAATCGACCGCATGAAAACCGAATTGGTGTCCATGGTTGCGCACGAATTGCGTTCGCCTTTGACTTCGATCTCGGGCTTCAGCGAATTGCTGCTCGATCCCAGCGTGAATCGTGAGCAGGCCGAAGAATACGCCGCGATAATTCTGAAGGAATCCAATCGCTTGAGCGAGCTGATCAACAAGTTTCTCGACATTTCCAAGATTGAAGCGGGCAAGATTCAAATCAAACGCATGGGCATGCAGATCTGCGACGTCGTCGACAAGGTGCTCGACGTGAATTTGCACCAGGCCGAGAAAAAAGGCATCGTAGTCAGTGTGAAAGTCGCGCCCGATATTCCCTTGGTGCTGGGGGACAAAGACATGATCGAGCAAGTAATATTGAATCTCTTCACCAACTCCGTAAAATACAGTCCGGAAAACACCGCAATCGAAATCCGATTGAAAGAACGCGAAGACGACGTGCTCTTTGAGATTGAAGACAACGGTTATGGCATTTCAGAAAAATCGCTGCCCAAGATCTTCGACAAGTTTTATCGTGTGACTGACAACGAAAAGGTGCGCGAGATCAGCGGCACGGGCCTGGGCCTGGCGCTGGTCAAGGAGATCGTCGAAGTGCACGGCGGCGCGATCTCCGTCAAGAGCAAGATCGGCGAAGGCTCGACCTTTTCTTTCACCTTGCCCAAATATCGCGGCGCCTATCAAGAAACCGGCACCGAAACGTTTGAATACGGTGTGATCAGCAACCCTCTGTAACGCCCCTTCAGTATTACCGGCACCTTTGACGAGCTACCTGGCACCCCCGCGCGGGCGGTGCGCTCTCGAGCCGCCCTGTACATTTTCCAAGAATCAAGGAGATTCCTCCCGGCGTTCGGGGCAGGAACGACGTGATTCACGTTCGCACATTTTTCCGTTCGTGAGCCGAACCTCCGGAGTGACGGCGCGTGCGTAAAACTATTTTGTTGATCGACGACGACGCCGATCAGCGCGAAATCATTCGTAAAATTCTCTTCACTAACGGCTATGATTTTCTGGAAGCCGCTTCCGGAGAAGAAGGCTTGCGCACCATCGTGGCGCGGCGGCCGCATTTGATTCTGCTGGACTATCTCATGCCCGGCATGAACGGCGCGGAAATGCTGCAGGAACTGGTCACCAATCCGGAATACAAAACGGCCAGTGACACGCCCATCGTCATGCTGTCCGCGGCGAGGTTGCGCCAGGAAGTCAATCAAGCCCGCCTGTTTCAATTGGGGCTGCGGATGTATCTCGAAAAGCCCTTCGCCAGTCACGAGCTCATCAACGTCATCGAAAACGTGTTCGCGCTGCACGATCTGCGGCTGCGCAATCGTGAGCTCGAGCAGCGCATCAAGCTCACGGAGTACAAATATCAAGACCTCATCGAAAACGCCAGCGACTGGATTTTCACCCTTAACACGCACGGGCAATTCGTGTTCATCAATCGCCGCTTGACGGTGTTGACCGGCCATTTGCGTGAAGTATGGAAGGATCGCGCCTTGCTTGACATGGTGATACCGGAAGATCGCCAGCACGTCGAGATCAACTTTCAGAACACCCTGAAAGGCAAATCGCGCATATTCGAAATGCGGGTGCAAACACAAAATGGCAAGATGCTGAGCCTGTCGACCAACATGAATCCGATCCTCGAACATGGCGAGGTGGTTGGCTGTGTGGGAATCGCGCGCGACGTCACGCAACGCAAAAAGCTCGAGCAGGAAATCACCGAGCTGAAAAACTTCAACGAGAGCATCATTCAGAGCATCGGCTCGGGACTGATCACCCTCGATTTGGAGCGCCGCATTACTTCATTCAATCGCGGTGCGGAGGAAATTCTGGGCTGGTACGCCGAGGAGGTGATTGGCAGCAATCTGGAAAAGTTCTTTCCGGCGGAGGAAGCGGCCAGTCTGCTCCTGGCCGACGACGGGACGCCGGCCGTAGAATCCATGCCGCTCCACCGCGAAATGGAATGGACCCGCAAAGACGGCAAACGCATTCACGTCGGCTTCACCGTAACCTCACGCCTTGAAAATCGCGATCAGCGCGTGGGCATGATCATTTCTTTCCGCGATATTTCACTGATCAAACACATGCAGGCCGAAGTCCTGCGTATGGACCGGCTGGCTTCACTGGGTGTTCTGGCCAGCGGCATCGCACATGAAATTCGCAATCCACTGGCGGGCATCAAGACCGTGGCGCAAACGCTGGAAGAAGATCTCGACGCCGGCGACGCCAAGCGCGAATACGTCGCGCGCATCATCCGGCAAGTGAATCGCATGGACGATCTGCTGCGCACGCTGTTCTCTTACGCGCGGCCGCAGTCGCCCGTACGCCGGCCCTGCCGGCTGCAAGACATCATCAACGAAGTCAAAGGCCTGATGGTGCAGCGCTTCGAAAGAGCCAATGTGCAGTTCGAAGAAAGCTATGCGCACGATCTGGCGCTCATCCACGTCGATTTTCACCAAATTCAGCAGGTATTCATCAATCTGTTTCTGAACGCCATCGATGCGATGCCCGGCGGCGGCAGCTTGACGCTGATGGCGCGCCCCATCTCCACCGTCGTCCAGCGCGTCGACCGGCGTGGCAAAAGATACGTCGATACCAACCGGCTCATGCCTTACGCTGAAGTGCGCGTGAGCGACACCGGCGAAGGCATTTTGCTGGAGAATTTGCAGGCGATCTTCGATCCTTTTTTTACAACCAAGCCGCAAGGATCGGGCCTGGGTTTGTCGATTGTTTATCGCATCGTCGATGAACATCGCGGCAATATTCAAGTGGATAGTGAGCTGGGTAAAGGTACGACGTTCCGGTTGCTGCTGCCGGTGGAGGAATAACCAGTATTCAGTAATCAGTGTTCAGTGTTCAGTAAGCAGTAACGCAACGGTAGAACACTGATCACTGATTACTGAACACCGACCACTGCTTCACATCATTCGGAGACTCAACGTGATCGATTCAGCCAGAATACTGATCGTAGAAGATAACGCAGACTTGTGCCAGACTTTGGCGGAAGTTTTTCGTAAAAGTGGCCATAAAGTGATGACGGCTCTTGCCGGGGCCGATGCACAAAAGATTCTGCAAAGCTCGCCTATCGATCTTGTCATGCTGGACTTGCGCCTGCCGGATATGCTCGGCATCAAAGTGCTGGAATTCGCCAAAGAGATCGATCCTGAAATCATGGTCATCATGATGACGGCGCTGACCAACGATCCCAGACCCGCAGTGGAGGCCATGAAAGTCGGCGCGTTTGATTATTTGACCAAACCCTTTGAGTTGGACGAAGTAAAACTTGTGGTTGCGAAAGCGCTCGAGACCGTCGGTTTGAAACGCGAAGTCTCTCGCCTCAAGCAACAGCAGCGCGGCAAGTTTCCAGAAACCGAATTGTTTGGCGATAGTAAGGGCATGCAGGAAGTCAAGCAATTGATCAAGGTGGTGAGCGAGACGCCGCGCACCTCGGTGTTGATTCAGGGCGAAAGCGGCACCGGCAAAGAATTGGTGGCCAATACGATTCACCAATGGAGCTCGCGCCGTGATAAGCCCTTTGTGCCGATCAATTGCGGCGCGATTCCGGAGAATCTCCTGGAATCGGAGCTGTTCGGGCATGAGAGAGGCGCTTTCACGGACGCCAAGGCGCTCAAAAAAGGCATGTTCGAGCTGGCGGATACCGGCACCATTTTTCTCGATGAGATTTCGAGCATGCGTCTTTCGCTGCAGCCGAAATTGTTGCGCGTTTTGGAGACCCAATCCTTCCGGCGTATCGGTGGCACGACGGATATCCAAATCGATATGCGCATGGTCGCTGCCACAAATCGTGATTTGGGTGTGATGGTGAAGGAAGGTGGCTTCCGCGAAGATTTGTATTATCGCCTGAAAGTCATGGTCATCGTCTTGCCGCCGCTGCGCGACCGCACGGAAGACATCATTCCGCTCGCCAAGCTTTTCATCGAAAAAAACAATCGCGAGTTCAATAAGAGCATCTCCGGCCTTTCCGCGGAAGCCGAAGGATTGCTGGGAGAATATCGCTGGCCGGGCAATGTACGCGAATTGAAGAATGTTATCGAGCGTGCCATCATCTTGTGTCAAGGACCCGTGCTCGAGCCCGAACATCTGCCAATGGAATTGCGCGATGAACAAAGTCGAAATTCCGTCCTCCTGGCCTCGCCGATGCCGGCCGAGGCCGCCTCGAACAATGATTGCCTGTCGTTGGAGGATATGGAAAAAATACACATCCACAACGTGCTGGCGAAATACAAGGGCAACAAATCCCAAACGGCGCGTGCGCTCAACATTTCGCGTTCAACCTTACGCGAGAAAATGAAAGTCTACAATATTCCAGGCTGATTTCTGGCCGGAAATCGTTCAATTCGCTGTGCGAATTCCAACCTCGCCAGTCACGCAAATCGAAAGTTTCCAATAAAGACATTTTTGTTAAGAAACTTTCACATCCTGCCGCAATCGCAAGATTTTCATTGAAATAAAATTCATACAGAAATGTGCTAAGGGAGGTGGCGACAGCGTCAGGCCGGCAATGGCACAACCTTTGCGTTTCATACTGGCAATTCGTTGCACGGGTGTCACCGGCATTCATTCAGGCTGTGAAGTGAGAATATTTTAAACGGGCAAAACGATGAACAGGACGGATTCTTTTCTAAAAACCTCGTCGCAGGAGGTGGCTGAACTTCACAAAAAAAGCATTCTAATTGTCGACGATGAAGAAGATTTGATTTGGAGTATCTCCAAAACGCTGGCAAAGACGGATGAGAAGCTGGAAATCATTTGCGTGCAGGACGGCGATTCAGCGCTAGCGGTCTTGTCTCAACGTCCCGTGGACGTGGTGGTTTCGGACGTGCGCATGCCCGGCCGTGACGGGCTTCAACTCCTGGAGGAGATCAGATTCAACTACCCGCGCACCAAAGTGATCATTATGACAGCATACGGCTCAGAAGAAATGCAAATGCGCATCACCGCGCGCACGCCGTATTATTTGGAGAAACCGTTCGAGATTCAATACCTAAAAAGGCTGATTTATACGGCGCTCGAAGCGACTCCCCCGGCTCCCCACAATCGCCTCTTCGATCCACCTTCCAATCACTCGACCAGCGTCTACACTTTATCCTACCTGCCGATGATCTCAGCGCTTGCGTATTTGACAAAATAGGCGATGGCAAGAACAGCCAACCAGCTTCTGGCTCGCCGCGCTGCTTTCACACCGTTATCCTGCGCACACTAGCCGCGTAGCGCCGGCTGATTTTCACTTGCTCCCCGTTCGTCATGGTGGCGAGCATCCCGCCCTCCCCGTCCTTTTCCAAATGCTTGATACGAGTCAGATTGATAATGGCCGAGCGATGCACGCGCATGAACTGCTGCGGGTTCAGTCGATTTTCGAGTTCTCCCAGGCCACCGCTGCAAAGGTGTCTGGCATGACCCGCGTGCAAAATGGTGTAGTCATCTGCCGCTTCGATCCATTCGATCTCTGCCACGTGCATGGGAACAATGCGGTCGCCGCCACGGATCAATAGGCGGTCGGCAAATGCTTCCGGCTTTTGGGCATGCTGCAGGAGCCGCAGCAGCCTTTCCAACTCTGCATTGGCGCCGGCGCGGCGCTCGAGGGCGCGCTGCACCGCAAGCGCAAAACGCTGGCGATCATAAGGCTTCAACAAATAATCTACCGCATTCACCTCGAACGCACGGATCGCAAATTCATCGTAAGCGGTGCAAAAGATGACGGCCGGAATGTGTTCGACATGCTCCAGCACTTCGAAGCCACTGAGTACCGGCATTTGCACATCTAGGAAAATCAAATCCGGCTTGTGCCGATTAATCGCCGCGACCGCCTGCCGGCCGTTTTCGCATTCGATGATGATTTCGATTTGCGGAAAAGCCTGCAGAAACTCGCGCATCACCTGCCGCGCCAGTGGCTCGTCGTCGATTAGGATGGCTTTTATTCGCATAGGGAGCTTCGTTCGGCTCTCAGTTTTCAGTAGTCAGATTTGAACACTGACTACTGAAAACTGATGACTGAATACTGATGACTGAATACTGACTACGGTTCCTCAACCACCGGAATTCGAAACTTGACTTGAAATCCCGTAGCGCCGTTACTGATTTGCAAGCCGGCCTCGTCGCCAAACATTTTGCGCAAGCGCAGGTCGGTATTGTGCAAGCCGGTGCCGCTTTGGAGCCATTCCTGCATTTTGCCGTGGGTTGCGCCCACTCCGTTGTCATTCACTTCGATCTCAACGTTCCCATTCACGTGCATGATGCGCAGCACTACTTCTCCGCCTTCTTCTTTCGGCGCAATACCGTGCTTGACGGCATTTTCCACCAGCGGCTGCAAAATCATCGGCGGCACCAGCAGCGGCCGCGTCGAGTCTTCGATTTCCATTTTCACCTGCAGCCTGCGGCCGAAGCGAGTTTTTTCTATTTCCAAATAAGTTTCCACGAAACGCAATTCCTCCGAGAGCAACACCAGGGATTTGCGATCGCTATCCAACGAGTAGCGCAAAACCTCTGCCAATCGTGCCAGCACCTGCCGCGCGCCTTCGGGATCGCTGCCCACCAAGGCGTTGATCGAGTTCAGCGTGTTGAACAAAAAATGCGGGTTGAGCTGGCCTTTCAACACCGCCAACTCCATCTGTTTGGTGTGCAGGCGCAACTCCGCTTCTTGCCGCTCTT
Organism: bacterium; assembly: GCA_050732395.1. Classification (GTDB taxonomy): domain Bacteria; phylum Zhuqueibacterota; class Zhuqueibacteria; order Zhuqueibacterales; family Zhuqueibacteraceae; genus JBIOXB01. Next base: position 17,944 of record JBOHQX010000009.1, on the reverse strand, counting down.
GCGCCAGCAGTTGTTGTTGATAACGCCGCACGTAAAATAGACCGACGAATACACTATAGACCATCATCGCTTCGTGCATCAGCCAATACTTGATCTCGAACAACTTCGCTTGCTGCCACACTGCTTCTCCGAAGAGAAAACGAAACAATTCCAGAAAGCTCCTATGCCAGGTGAAGGCGTATGCAAAAGCGCCAAACAAATGGACGAGCAACTGCACAGGCCTGCGCAGCTTGACGAGCACCCGCGTCGTGAGGAACCAGACCGGTATGCTGTACAGCGCCATGAGGTAATGGGACAACAATGAACCGGAAAGCGAAAAGGGAAAGAATACGCCGGATTGCAAACTTAGAATCGCAGCATATAAGGCGGCATAAGCCGTCCATCCGAGCCAACCAATGAAAAGCGCACGCGGCCAAGAATGATCGGTGGGATTTGTTGATAAGTTGGGCATGACCAAGCAAAGATTTTTAACCCACCAAGATACTAAGAATGTTGAATCTCGTGTAACTATCTTGACAATGTTAAGTTAGCCCTCAAAGCACCCATTCCCTGTCATTCCGCAGTAATCTTCCCAAGAGGGCTGCACCAAAACCTAGGGAAGATGCTTACAGCATGACAGATTGAGATGGCGCGAATTCAACTTAACATTGTCAAACTATTACTACAGCGTTAAGTCGAACCTTGACGATCCTCAGACCTCGGCTTAAAAAGTCCCGAAGGGATGAATCGATACTAGCCCCGCGTTTTATTGCGGGGTATGAGAGAGAAGATTCGTATGAGTCCCGAAGGGACGACTGAAGAGTGCAATCTGGGTTTGAGTATAAGCTTGTTGGGCTACTCGCCCATCGTGGTCACGCTGACGGTTGCACTTCCTTGTGGATACATATAAAACAATACGACGAACAGCAGAATCGCATTGAGCACGAAAGTAAAACCGTCCTGCAAGCTGTAACGCCGGAAAAAAATGTACTGGCAGTACCAGATGCCGATCAGCGCGGTGAAGGTGACGGCGAAAGCGGCGAAGCCCTGCATTTTGTTGATTAAATCTGATTCCGCTATTCCAATTTCGAGCTCAATAAAATCGACAACCCGCCGAGGATCAAAAACACCGGCCAGATGGCGCCCCAGTTCCAATCAAATAAAAAGACGCACATGATAAACGACATGGAGAGCAAGCCGATGAGCGTATTGCGCATCTCCGCTGAAAACTTTCCTTGGCTCACTTGCCGGTGGCGCCGGAAGTTTACAACACTATTCGCAATCGGAATCAAAAAGAAAAATGCCCACCAATTGTGGCCGACCTCCAGCACGTCGAGATTCCGCAGCAACAGGATTCCGCCGATCACGATGAAAGCGAGCGCGGGAATCAAGGCATTGAACGATCTTTGCTCTTGCGGGGAAGCATTCATGGATATTTCCTCTTTTTGTCAACGGCTGCGCAAGCCTTTTGGTCACGAGTTGTGTGCGTGAACGCATGACTAGTTGGGAACTGTCTGCCCATGCCCTCGGCGTGCGCAAGGCAACCCCCGGATGAAATCAAAGTATTGTTCTCAAAACTTGATACACTTGAACTTTGTTTTTCTTGCCTTTGACGAATAACGGTTCGAATTCCTTCATGTCAAACCAATCTCGAGTTTTATCGTAAACCGATTGGCTAACCAGAATCGAGTTCGGAAAGTCCTTGGTGATCATCTCGATGCGCTTGCCGGTGTTCACCGTGTCGCCGGTGAAATGATACTCGATCCTGGCCTCCGAGCCGACGTTGCCGGCCACGACTTCGCCCGCGTTGATGCCGATGCCCACCTTGATGTCATGGCCCAGTCGTTCGCGGTATTTTTGATTCAGTGTCTCAAGTTTCTGCATCATCTCGAGGGCGCAGTACACGGCATGCTTTTCATGGTCCACCGTGGCGAGCGGCGCGCCAAAGGCCGCGAACACTTCGTCGCCTACAAACTGAATGACCGTGCCGGAATGGCGATTCACTGCTTCGGTCATGGTGGTGTAATAGTCATTCAGGAAAGCCACGACTTCTTTGGGTGAAAGCGCTTCACTCATCGGGGTGAAGCCGCGAATATCACAAAATAAAACTGCAATGAATTTCACCTCGCCATCAAACATGGCCTCCTCGGAGGAGAGCAACGCCTTGGCCACCACCGGCTCGGGTACGTATCTCATGAACAAACGCAGCGTTTTTTCCTGCTCTTCAACCTTTTTCTGCAGCGTCGCCAGCAAGCTCTTGTTGCTCTTGCTCAAATGGGACAATTGCCGGGCGTTTTCGATGGTCATGCGCAGCTCGGTTTCATCCCAGGGCTTGGTGATGTAGCGAAAGACCCGGCCCGTGTTAATGGCGCCGATAATCGCTTCGACGTCGCTGAAGCCGGTGAGAATCATGCGAATGGCGTCGGGAAATTCCGGCAAGATGCGCTCCAAAAACTGAATGCCGGTCATGCGCGGCATGCGCTGATCCGTAATGATGAGATCGATGTTGTGCTTATGAATAAGCTCAATGCCTTCCTCCCCGCTGACCGCGGTGAGAATATTGTAGTCGCGGCGAAAGGCCGCGGTGAAAGAGACGAGATTGTGCTCTTCATCATCGACGTACAAAATGGTGAAATCTCTCTTGTTCATGATTTATGCTCTCCAAAACACAAGACCTTCCACACCCGCATATGCCGGGGCCTCCTCATGACGTGCACTTCATTGAGGAGATTCCGGCAGCGAAATGTTTTCACTCAAAAAGCTGTTAAGCTCTCGCCGGCAGCGTGATGACGACTTCAGTGCCTTGATCCGGCGCGCTGTAGACTTCAATATTGCCGTCGTGATCTTCGATAATGCCGAAGGTGATCGACAACCCCAAGCCCGTGCCTTCGCCGATGTCTTTGGTCGTGAAAAACGGCTCGAAAATGCGCTGTTTGACTTCCGGCGTCATGCCTTTGCCTGTGTCTTTGATGGAAATCGTGACGATCTCGCCGTCGTAGCCGGTTTTGATATGAATCTTGCCCCTACCCTCAATCGCTTGCGCGGCATTCGCCAAAATGTTCACGAAGGCCTGGTTGAGCTTACCCGGAAAACACCAAATCTCCGGCAGAGCGCCGAAATCTTTAACGACTTCGATGCGGTTCTTGAGCTGGTGTTTGAGCATCAATACTGTTGATTCGAGGCCTTGATTGATGCTGGCCAATTTCTTGACGTCCTCATCCAACCGTGAAAAATTGCGCAAGCCTTTCACGATTTCCGTAGTTCTTTGCGCGCCCTCTTCGATGCCCTTGAGCAGCCTGTTGATTTCTTCTTGCAAAAACGGCAAGTCGATTTCTCGTTTGAATTCTTCCACTTCGCCGAATTTGTCGCGCAAGCCCTGTGCCTCAATCGCATCTGCATACTTGGACAAAACCGCATAAACATCCACGAGATCTCTTTTCAGCGGATTGACATTGGAGGACACGAAGTTGACCGGGTTGTTGATCTCGTGCGCGATACCCGCGGTGAGCTGGCCGAGCGAAGCCATTTTCTCCGATTGCACCAATTGGCTTTGCGTTTTCTTCAACTGGGACATGGTTCTTTCCAGCGCTTCGTTTTTGCGTTCGATCTCGGCTTTCTGCTGCGCCAAGTGCTCGGATTTTTCCGCGAGATCGAGATTTTTGGCTTGCAGCACTTTCTGTTGCCCCTGCAACGTGGCGGCCTGCTTTTCCATTTTGGCGCGAGCTTCGCGCAGCGAAGTCGTCATTTGATTGAAAGCGTGTGCGAGCGTGCCGATCTCATCCCGGCTGCGCACGGGTAATTGCACGTCCAAATTGCCCTGGGCCACGGTCTCCGCGGCGGCGGCCAATTGACCTACCGGCACGCCAATGAGCCGCGTCAAAAAAAATGCAAACAAAACAGAGGCCAGCGTCGTCAAGATCACCGCCAGTCGATTGACGTGGCGCGTGGCTGAAAAAGTTTGCTCCGCGCGTTGGACTGCTGCCAAAGCGTCTTTTTTATTGATTTCCACCAGCGCCACCAAATCCCCGCTGTAATCGACATAAAGTTGCCGGGCTTCGCCATTCAGCAAATCGAGAGCATCCTGCATGCGATTCCCGAGTGAAAGTTTAAAAAAAACTCCGCTCAAGTCTTGATAATCAGACCATTTCTGCACGAACACGGCATAGCGCGCGCTCTCTTCCTGCGAATAAAACCCGCGGGCTTCGGCCTCGTCCTTGAGCCGGCCATACGTGTCAATATTTTGCTCAATGCGTTCCATCAACGCGATCAAGTTCCCGGCTTGTTCTCGCTTCCCCGCCGAATCCGTGGTGGAGGCATGCTGCAATTGATTGATGCGCAAATCCATGGTGCTGAGATTGAGAACGGCGATGGCCAGCGCGCGCGGCAAACGGTTGGTGGTGACTTCGTCCATCTCCGCCTTGATCGCGGCCATTTTGTTGAGGGAAAAAATGTTGGCGCCGACCATCATGACCAAAACCACGCCGAAGCCGATCATTTGCTTGACGCCGAGCTTCAAATCTCTGAACTTCATGGGTTTCCATGTTCATTATGTGGGGCAATATCTCGAACGTAACGTCGTCGTATTAATTCGAAGGCGCCGCAATGATCATCAATATCTTCACCTGATTATTGACCTTACCCTCATTTACAAACCCCAAAGCCCCGGGCGTGGTGGCGGCCTTCTGCAGCATTTCCTCTTCGGATTTCACCGTGGCCGGCGGCTCGCCTTCGCCCATCAACATCTTTTTCAGCCACAGCGATTTCATGCGCGAGGCCGTCATGCCCAGGAATTTGTAAAAGATGGTTTTGGCCTCGGTTTGCGGCTTCAAATCGGTCACTACCACCGGCAATTCTTTGTTCCAAAACTTGACTTCACGGGAATAGAAGTCGAGCAATTGCGCTTTGCTGAGGGTATCCAACGGCACGTTCTTGTGCGCAATGACCGCAACCTGGCCCCAGGCACCGGTTGCCCAAAACCAAGCCACACACATGAACGCCATGGCAATTCTCATGCGATTTCTTCCTCGGAATGAAAGCGGCGACTCAAAAAACCACTGAAATGGCCAAGTAGGTATAAGCAGATTTTGACTTCTCAGCAGGGTTGGATCTTTGCGCGTGCACCTGCGCCATCTGCGCTTTTAAAATGATCATGTCGTTGAGGGTGTAGGTGACGCCGAACGTCGGTACTTTGAGACTTTCGTCGCCGATGGGCAAGTAGTTGCCGTGCGCGAACCAGTAGCTGCCATAGGCAAAAAATCGCTCTGAAAAATGATAGCCGAGGGTGCCGTAAAGAAATCGTAGATCAAAATTGAATTGCGGCCGGTCAAAATCGTAATACACGCTTATAAATTCGGCTTCTATGAGCCATTCAGTATCATGGTAAGAAAGATCACCGCCCAAGCGCGTGCGCAAAATGGAATGCAATTCCCTTTCTGGAACTTTGAGTGTATCCGCCAGAGGGCTCAAATCCTCTTTGTCCAAAGTACTCGATAAGCCCGCTTTGAAAAACCCGTAGCGCATGCCCACACGGCTGCCGAACAAGAAAGTCCGGCTGGTGTCCAGTCCAGTAGGGCCGTAGCTGCCGCTGTTGTCGCTGTTGATATTCGGGCTATTGCCCAAATACGCCGCGTAATCGAATTTTGCGGTGCCGGCCGGAATAAAACCGTACGCTTGCACGAAGGCACGCGCGGGCGCGAAGTCCTCGACGACAAAGACTTCTCGAAGAGAGCTTTCGTAAACGAGCGGACGGATGATATAAGGCAACAACGGTGTGCGATTCTTGATCTCATTGAGGTTGTTGAAAGCCGGTGTCAACAAACCGAGCTTGAGCTTGAATTGGTCGCTGCCGCGATAATTGATCCAAGCTTCCTCGAGCGAAAAGGCGCCCCAATTTAATAAGGAAGAATAAGAATTGACGAACTCCATATTGATAAAAGCCGTCCAGCTTTGCGTGAGGTCGCGCTGCAAAAACAAGTTGAGCTGCTGCAACGTAAAAGAGTTTTGCTGTCGTTGCGTTTGCAATTCCTCTTCAAAGCCCAACGAGGCCTGAAAGTAGCCGAAGATTTTGAGCCCGGCATAATCCGTCTGGCCGAAAGCAGCGGAACTTACGAGCAACAAAACGGCCAGGGTGCGGCAAATGATGTGCAGCATAGCCTCCCTCCTTTCCTTGTTTTAGGTATGATAATCGAGATTCTTGATTGCTGCAAGAGAATTCTCATCCGTGAAATCTTTGCAGAACAGGCCAGAAATGCCACGCGGATCAATTCCGAACACCGGAGATTGTTCCGCGTGGTATTCCATTTTGGAAGAAGACGAGTGAAGAAAAGGAGGCGATTTTTGCTGATTATTTTTGCGCCGTTTCCAGTTTCGGATAGAGTGCATGCTTGACCCAGCCGAAATCCGGCTCAATTGCCAAAGCCCGGTCCAGCGCCGTACGCGCGGAAGCCTTGTCACCCTTGTCGAGGTAGGCCATGCCCACCCAGGCATATGCTTCGGCATGGCCCCAATCCGGCTGTAGCGGATCAGTGCTGTTTTTCTTCTCGAAAATCTCGGCAGATCGTTTGAAACCGGCAAGTGCCAGATCGCGATCACCGCCGAACATGGCCGGAGTGTAATATTTGCTGATCGCATCCAGCATAACCACACGCGGATTTTCCGGTTCCAGTCGTAAGGCTGTGCCAATCTCCGCGCTGGATTTGGGCCCGAGTGTCATGCCCAGCATGGGATTGCCACCGATTTTTTGGCCATAACAACTGGCGAGCAGTGCATGTGCTTCGGCAGATTTGGCGTTGGACTCAACGGCTTTTTCGAGATGAGCAATGGCCTCCTCGAGATATTTGTCGATCGTTTCCGCAGGCTGATTTTGCCGGCGTGCATACGCCGTGACGTAACGATAGTCGCAGTAAGCGATATAGTAATGCACCAAAGCCTCGCGCGATTTGTCCGACAGCAGGCGCTCAAAATGCGCCCGTGCATTGAACAATTCATTCGCGTCTTCCTGTTTCAACGCCGCCGCGATCATGGCTTTGCCTTTTACAATCAAGCTGTCACTCGATTGCGCTCGCGCATTCGCACAAACTATTGATATGAATGCGAAAACTGCCAACTTGAAGGAACGCATAGTTTTTCTCCAATCTACTTAAACTGTTGAAGGTTGTTCTTTGCCCTCTGCTCTTTGCCCTCTGCTCTTTGTCCTTTGCTCTTTACCCTCTGCTCTTTGCCCTCTGCTCTTTGCCCTCTGCTCTTTACCCTCTGCTCTTTGCCCTCTGCTCCTTGCCCTCTGCTCTTTGCCCTCTGCTCTTTGCCCTCTGCTCCTTGCCCTCTGCTCCTTGCCCTCCGCCCCCTCACTCCCACCGAAACGTCTTCATGGACACCACCAGGCCCATGACGAGTATCCCGGCGAGAATGCCCACTTCCATGGTGTGCTCGTTCCAGCTTTCGCCTACCCACATGCCGCGTAGCAAAGTGACCACGTGGGTAAGCGGCAGAAACTGCGCATATTGCCGGATGGTCTGCGGCAGAATCTCCAAAGGAATGGCCGCGCCAGAAAGAAACAACATGGGATAAAACAACACCATGCCGATCACCTGCGCCGTGCGCGCGGTTGGCGCCAGACCCGCCAGCACGAATCCGAGTGCGAAGAAACTGAGACTGCTCAGGGTGAACGCAGCCACCAGGCTCGAGAGATTGCCGGCGAATCGCAAGCCAAACGCCATCTTCCCCGCGATGACCAACAAGGTCATTCCGAGTGCCGTCATCAAGAAACTCACCAACACGTTCGCGCTCAGAATGGTCAACGGCCGCAGGGGTGTGGCTCTCAACCGGCGTAAAATTCCACGCTCGCGATACAGGGCGATCACGATGGTGAGACCAATCAGCCCGCTGGACGCAATGATCATCGCAGTATAGGCCGGAACCGACACATCGACGGTGCCATATCCCCCAAAAAAAGGCGTCGGCTCGTTGCCATAGATCCCGCCAAAGATAAACAGTACCATCAGCGGAAAAATCAGGGTAAAGAAGGCAGCAGCCGGTTCTCGCAAAAATAGCTTGATCTCGGTCCATGTCAATTGCCACAAACCACGCATGGAAAGCCTCCTTGATTTACGAACTGATTTGCGATTGACGATTTGCGATTTTCGATTTACGAAGAGCTCATTCGCGCATTTCGCGCCCGGTCAGTGCGAGGAAAACATCTTCCAGGCTCGGCTGTTCCGTGCGTAGATCGCGAAAACGATGGCCGTTTGATACCAACTGAGTGACCACGTCGACAACAACATGATTGCTTTTGCCATGCACCACGATACGCTCGCCGTTTGATTCTACACGTGTCACATTCGACAAGCGCGAGAACGGTTGCGGATCAAAGGGACCTTCGACGGTGAAGACCACGCGATTTTCTGCACTGAGGCTGCGAATCAAGCTCGCAGGCGAGTCCAGGGCCACGATGCGACCGTGGTCCATGATCGCCACACGGTCGCACAAGCGCTCGGCTTCTTCCATGAAATGGGTAGTGAGAAAAACCGTTTTGCCGCGCTCGCGCACGCCGCGCACCATGTCCCACATCGCATGGCGCGCCTGTGGATCAAGGCCGGTGGTCAACTCATCGAGAAAGATCAATTCCGGATTATTAATCAAGGCGAGCGCAATGAAAAGTCGTTGCTTCTGACCGCCCGAGAGTTTGCCGAATTTGGCATGGCGTTTCTCGGTCAGATCCATGTGTTTCAGCAATTCCTCGGGATCGACAGCATTGGGATAAAACGAGGCAAAGAGATCAAGCACTTCCCCGACTTTGATACGTTCCTGCACCGCCGAGGTTTGCAATTGCACACCAATGCGCTCCCGCAAAGCATAACCATCGTTGAGCGGGTTCATACCGAGCACTTCTATGCTGCCGCCATCGGGATTGCGCAAACCCTCGAGGCACTCAGTCGTGGTCGTCTTGCCGGCACCATTCGGCCCGACCACTCCGAAAATTTCACCTTCGTAGATTTCGAATGAAACGTCTGCCACCGCGACCGTCTCGCCATATACCTTGCGAAGATGATCAACGCGAATCACTACCTTGTCAGGCATAATCCCTCTCCCGAATCTTGGAAACTGCTACATTTATAATTGTTTGCCTGTGACCATTCAGCTAAAAGATGAATAGAAGCATTCGCTTTGCGCTTTCATTGCAAGAGTGTGGCCGTCACGCCGAAATAAATGAACCGGCGGTAATTGGTCGTGCGCGGCGTGCGCGTGACATAATCGGCGGAATATTCATAACCCAAAACATTGGCGCGATTGAGCACGTTGGAAACGGCCAGATAAAACGTGGCAGAATGGCCGGCGCCATAGGGCAGATAATAGCTCAAGCTCGCATCCAAACGCTGAAACGCCGGCAATCGTTCGGAATTCACCGGACCTTCGATCGGCTGGTAATATCCAAACTCATCATTGCGATTTGCGCCGGCAATTGGCGTGAACGGCCGGCCGGTCGCATAGCGATAAGTTAAACCCGTGCTGAGAAATTGAATCACACGCAGCTTGCCGACAATCGTCAGGTTGTGGGTGATATCAAACGGCGAAGGCGCGTGTTCATACACGTAGAGATTACCCATGTCTCGCGCCTGCAGCCTGCGCGCCTTCAAAAAGCTGTAGGACAGCCAGCCGTTCAGCCGTGTTTGCAAAAAGGCGCCGTATTTGCAGAAAAAATCGAAGCCGCGCGCCGACCCTTCACCGCGATTGGAATAATGTTCCTCGAAATCCTCGACAATCAAATGTTTATAGGGCTTGTAATAAGCCTCGGCGCGAACGAGCGTGTTTTGCCTCTGATGTTCGATGCCGAGAATGAAGTGTTGCGCACGCTGTGAAGCAAGCCCAGGCGCGCCGCTCTCCGGATTGAATAAATACGGCTGCGGGAATTGATGATAGAGACCCCAGGCGCAACGAAGATGCGTTTGCCTGGAAAAGGCGTAGCGCAGTGATATTCGCGGAGCGACAGTCGTTTCAGCAGCAAGATCGTGATGATCGGCGCGCACACCCGCACTACCCGTCCAGCGGCGGGAAAGCTGAGCCTCGATCTCGGCGAATGCCCCTTCGCGCTGGGCAGAATATTCTTCATCGAGGTGATAAACACTGGCGTCAGGATCCAGAACATTCTCATTTTGAGGTACGCTGCCCTGAAACCGGTTCGTCATGCGCTCGACCTCGCCTCCCCATGCAAACCGAAATCGCGGACTCCATTCCTTTTCCACGTCGAAACGCCATTTATAAGTATCGTCGCGCGGCCGCACGCTCAAATTGCCCAACTGCCGCTTCGCGCCGTACCGATTGAACGAAAGGCTCGTTTTGACCAGCCAGCCTTGCCACATTTCCAACCATTGCAGGTTGTGCAATTGATTATTTTCCTCTCCGCGATAGATACCCTCGAATGATGGCTGGTCAACGTGCACACCAAGGCGATTGCTTTCCGCATAGTTGAAAAACTTGACACGGCCGGTCGGCGAATACTGATAAATCAAGCTGAGATTGCCGTCATTGCCGCGCGGTGTCACGGCAAACTCGTCCTTTTGGCCGTTTAAGCGAAACATCGCCTCCGTAAAACTACGGTTCCCGGTCAAACGAACTCCAAGTTTGTTTGGAACGAGTTCTATTTGCGCCCCCAGCGAAGCAGCGGCCAATCCCAAATTGAATGTGTAGGCCGAGCCTGCCGGCAGATTTTGACTTTCCATGGCGAGGATGCCGGAGAGCGCATTGCCATAGCGCGCGGAAAATCCACCGGCTGAGAAGAAAGTGCCGCTCACGAGAAACGGAGAGATCGTACCGAATACCCCGCCGGTCGGCGACTCATATTTGTAGGGATGCACTACGGTGGCCTGATCCAGCAGCGTGACGGTTTCGCTGACGTCGCCGCCACGCACGAACAGACCCGAGCCTTCATCGACCATCGCCACGCCCGGAAAAGTCTTGATCGCGAGAAAGATATCCGCGGCTGCGCCAGGAGTGGTCACTACTTCCAAACGGCGCAAAGTCACTCCCTTGCCTTCGTCACCGGTCACAAACGCGGAAGCCGTGACCACGGCCTCTTTCATGTTGATGATGGTTTCGTGCAAAACGAAATCGACGTGCGCCGTATCACCGGGAGGTAAACGCAAGGAGTGCTCGACGGTTTCATAGCCCATACGCGTCGCACGCGCACGAGCTTCACCATGCTTCCGGGTGGCAAATATGAAGCGGCCGGCATGATTGGAGGCGCCGCCCTCAAAGCTATCGACGATTTGCACGTTGGCAAAGGGCAAAGCCTGGCCGCGATCATCGCTGACTTTCCCGGTGACGAAAACGGTGGTCGATTGCGCAAAAATCGCGGGCGACAACAACAATGGCAACCAACAAGAACCTGCGCTCATTTGCCTGCCAAAAATGTTCTAGGGATTTCACAGAGAGTTTTATTTCGAATCGCGTCAGCAATAGCCGCCTGAAGCATTTCCGAGAACGACACGGCATCATACGAGTTTCGTGCGAAAAGATGCGGAAAAATCGGTGAAATGCGGGAAGAGTCGGTGAATGGCGGAGGGCATTGGAAGAATTCGTCGGCAGAACCGGTCTACAAACCTGATCAAGTCTTAAACGCGCCATTTGCCTTGCCCCTTTCGACCATCTCTTGGCAATATGCATACAACGCGTCATAGACAATCCATTCGGCAGCGTTGATCTCATGATCGTTTTTGTAACCTAAATGCCGGAAGCCCTCGGCAATCGCCTGCAACCCCGGACCTTCAGGTTGATGCCACAACGTATTGTCCGTATCCGCGGCATTGACGATTTTGCCGAGAAGAACCAGCGCAGGATTGTCGGTGAGATTGTGCTTTTTCAGAATGGCTTCAAAAGAGCATTCTTTGCCATGGTGGCCGAATTCGACGCCTTCGATGTCAAACGGAATGGCACTGAGCTTTTCAGCCTCACGCATGACCTGATCGGCGGGAACGAAATAAAACTCGGCCGCTTCATCGACGAATTTTGTGATTAACCAAGGGCAGGCGACACGATCAACCTTGACGTGAGCGCGGGTGATCCATTTCATGATGCCAAACTCCTAGTGCGTGGAATGTGCAAAGTGAATTCTGCCCACGGATTGAAGAATCCCACGGAAGATGGCTTTACCGGTGGAGTTCTTCAATCGTTGGGAGATTTTTAGATCATAAACTTTCAGATTTTATTCTGAGTTTGATAGCCCAATCTCGAAAGACTGCCGGTTTTTGACTTCCTTAAAGCGAAGCCGGTTGATGCCTAGACTCACTTCTGCAACAATCCCAAGATTTCCTGCTCAAAGACTTCGCGCGGGCGATAGCCGACGTGGCGTTCCACCAAATTGCCTTCGCGATCGAAAACCAACGTGGTAGGGTAGGCATCCAATCCGCCGAATGCTTCGACGGCTTCCGCGGTGCCCATCAGAATTCGATAGTTCATGCCAAATTTCTGTGCGAATTGCTTGATCTGTTCGGCCGTGCCCGATTCCATTGCGATGCCAACGATTTCGACGCCTTGCGAGGAATAGCGATTGTGCAAATCGATGAAACCTGGAATTTCCTGGCGGCAAGGGCCGCACCACGTCGCCCAAAAATCGATGATGGCAACTTTGCCGAGTAAACTGTTCATGGCAAAAGCTTGGCCGTCCAAATCGTTGAGAACAACCTCGAAGGGAGAGTGCTTAATGCTCGAAGTGACCTTGGAGGTTTGCCAAAAAATCCAACCAACGAATAGTGCTCCGAGTGCGACGATCCACCAGCCCGAAGCTTTCATGTTGGTGGTAGAATTGCCAATCTTCATGATTCTTTTCTCCTGTTCTGCCTTGGTGCAGTCATGCCAACTCCGGCGGCAAGATCTTGTAAGAATAGTTCAATTCTGCGCCCGGCCGTAACTGTGCGCTCACCGAGCAATAGGTTTCACGCGATAGATCGATGGCACGTTGCAATTTTTCTTCCGGAATGCTTTGCCCGCGCACACGATATTCAACATTGATCTTCTTGAAATACTTGGGATGCTTCTCGGCGGTTTCCGCCGTTATGCCGATTTCAAAACTATCAAATTGTACGCGCATTTTTTTTAGCAGAGACACGACGTCTATGCCGGTGCACGCTGCCAATGCCATCAATACCATTTCACCGGGACGCACAGCAGAATCATTCCCGCCAGAATCCGCTGGGCCGTCTATGACGATAGCATGATTGGTATAGCCCGTGCCGACGAACCTCAAGCCGTCGATCCATTTTACTGCAGCTTGTCGGGTCATATCTTTCAGTCCTCGTTTCAAGTAACGATTTACTTAAAGCAAAACATTAAACCGCATTGGCATTAAAGAAAACAAGTGCACGCTTTATTCAACTTCAACTTCAACTTGAAGTTGAAGTGTTTTGCCCATAAATCGTTATTTATCTGTTCGTAACGCTAATCGCTGGCCTGTGAAGAAATCTGCTCAAAAGTCAAATTCGAGATCGGGTAACGGCGCCAGTCCTTGAAATCGAAATGCCACCATTCCCATTCGTATACACGGAAGCCCTCATTCTCCATCGCACGGCGCAGCAGATCGCGGTGCCAGCGCTGTAAGCTCGTGCCGCCGGGATAATCGGGATTGGCGCGATCGGAAAACTCATCATAACCGCTGACCATATCAATGGCCTGGCCGCTTTTCAGATCGAATAAAGTTAAATCTATGGCACAGCCGCGATTGTGCCGCGAGCCTTGCGCCGGATCGGCGACAAAAATCTTCTTATCCGCCGGCGTTGCTTCCCAGAACATTTTGGTCACATACCACGGGCGGTAAGCATCGTGAATCAACAAACCCAAACCCTGCTGTTTGAGTTTACGATGGACGCGCACCAATGCCTCTGCTGCCGGCCGCTGCAAAAAAGCTTTTTGCTCGTCGTAAAAGACCGTGTTCATGAAATTATTAGTGGTGGCGTAACGAATGTCGTATCGCAGCGATGGATCCAGACTGTGCAATTCAACCAAATCGGACGCAAGAAACTCTCCCCGTTCTTGCGGCGGCTGCGAGGCCGCGGCGATTTGTCGCAATTCTGCGGCCGGCTTGAGCGCCTGGATGCGAAACGTTTCACCTGCCGCCAGGCCTACCGCACGCCGTTTAAATAGGACACTCGCTGCTTCCACTTGCAGGGCCTGGCCGATACTGTCGCGCGCGAAAATCAACCTTTCCCCGTGATACAGGCCATAATTGGGAAACAGAAAAGTATCCGGAGAGACCTCCTGCAGAGGATAATTGAAAAACCATTCGATCAACGCGTGCAACTGACCCTCACGCTCGAGCACAAAAAGCGTGTTATGATCCCAGCCGTATTCGCCCAGGAGCCCCTCCCACCATCGCGGAATCGCAGACGCACTGTGCGCCGCCTGCCGGCTGAATAGCTCTTCTCCAAAGCGCAGCTTGTTGCCCTCGGGAATGATGCGAGCGCCATAGGCCAGCCGGTCATCCACAATCAGAGTGTCGCCCAGGGCCTTCAAGCGAAAAAGAAACTCATTCAACGCTAAATACAGCTTGCCGTCGCGCTCGATCAGCTCGAAACGATTCTCGTCCGTGGCATACCGCCCAGCCCATCGGCGTGCGATTGCAGGACGAATCGAATCGGGAACACCAAAAGCTGGCAAAGGTTGATGATTGCGCTGGGCAAGCATTAACGCCAGCGCATGATCGGCAATACGCGTCACCACGTGATTCGCGCAATCCAAAGTGGTAATCACAATCGCCCCGACCTTGGCCTCGGGCAAGGCCGCCAGCTCGGAGGCGAAACCGTAAATCGCACCGCCGTGGCCGATACGGCGATAGCCATGAAACTCGGACAGCGCGAACCCGAGTCCAAAACCGCTTTGTGCACCGGAATCCGCGAACTGCGGTTGCCACATTTGCGCAAGGGTTTCGGGCTTGAGTAATTGATGCTGAGAGCTTTTTCCGCCATTGAAAAGCACGCTGAGGAAGCGCGCGAGGTCGGTGACGGGCGCATACATGCTGCCCGCCGGCGCCATGCCCAGTTGAAAAGAGGGAGCAACAAACCGGCGTTTGTCGTACGTCCACATGTAGGCTTTCGCCAGATTACTTCGAATCGCGCGTGTTGGCGTAAAAGCGCTATTCTTCAAGCCTAGTGGCTCGAGCACGGCCTTCTGCAAATAATCTGCGAATGGTGCGCCCTTTTTCCGTTCCAGCACGAATCCGACCGTGCCGATGCCCGCGTTTGAGTACTTGATGCGAGTTTCCGGCTCGTAGACCAATGCGGTTTGATTCAAGCTTGCAACCATGGCCGCCAGAGTCGGCTCCGCCGGGTCAAAATAGTGTCCCACCGGTGGCTCGCGCACGAGGCCCGCGCGGTGCGACATGAGCTGTCGCAGCGTGATTGTCTTATCGAAGGAATTTTGCGGTTTGAATTCCGGCAGATATTCAGTAACCGGTGCCTCGAGATCGAGCTCGCCTTTTTCCACAAGCTGCATCACGCCAATGTCGGTAAACAGCTTTGACACTGAGCCGACGCGATAGACCGTTTGTGCCGTTGCAGGTGTTTGATGGTCAGGATCCGCCATGCCGAAGCCCCTGGCCCAGACGGTTTCTTGATCGTCGACCAGAGCGATCGACAGCGCTGGCAGGCCTTTATCCTCCATTTCGTAATTGACGATGCGCTCCAACTCTTGCACGACTTGCGCGTAATCCGGTCGCGGGCCGATGACGTTCGCGGCTTGATTTGCTTCACGTTTGCAGCTCGAAAACAAAACGACAAAAAGCAAGTAGAGCAAGGTACGCATTCCGAACTGTTTCATTCTTTCCTTCCGAATCAGGGTTCGACCTTACCAGATGTCAGTTTCATCACACTTGCGACAATCGATACGAGACCCGACACGATCCCGATCACGGAGATCAGGCCGGCGAGCAGTTTTTCATGGTGAATGTACCACGGCGAAAGGCGCTGCATGAGCTTCTCCAGCAATTGCGCAACATTCATCAAGGCCGCCTGACGGTCCGTCGACTCTTTTGCCGATTGATACTCTCCAAGCATTTGCGCAATGCTCAATCCCAGAATTTTTTCGTCAATGCGCCGGCATTTCGCGATCAATTCATCCACTTGCCAAGCCAGCGACACATTGAGTGAAGGAAACAGCCTTACGCTGCCGTTTCTCGCTGGGTGCAATCTCAGCCGGCTGTCTCGCACTTTTTGGAATCGATGATGAAGGTGCGGGTGAAGTGATCGCGGGTGCAGCCTCATAATCATCATGACCAAGCCCGCGGCTGGACGCTGGCAGCGTGTGCTCCCTTTCTTCGTTCACCGCCATGAGTTTCTCAAGCTCAGCGAGAGCGGCGCGTGCGGACGCCGGCCGGTGCTTGGGATCTTTACTCAGAGCCCTCAAAATAAAAGAGCGGACGGGGAGAGGCAGGGACGGAGCAGCTGGAAATGTTAGTTCTTCGCGCATTGCCCTAAGCAAAAAATCGGCAACGCTGCTGGCGCGAAACGGCGGATGGCCGAATAGCATTTCATGCAACAAAACGCCGAGGCCGTAAATATCCGTCGCAGGCGATTGCGGCTCGGCGCGCAATTGTTCCGGAGACATATAATACGGCGTTCCAAAAAACTCCCCGGCCATTGTCACGTTTTGTTTGTTTGCAAACGATTCGCACCGGCCTCTTCATTCAATCGTGCGATCTTGACAACGACGAAATCCTGCGTGAGTAAGTCTTTTGCCAAATAAGTGACACCGAACGCCCCTTCACCCAAGGCGCGCACGATTTCATACCGTTCATCACTGACTTGATTCGACTCTTGCAACCAAATTCCCTTCTAAAGTACGCCTGGAAGATCAGCAACGCGCTCAGCCTGCACCAAAGCCAGTGACAATAAACGTTCCGCTCTTTTCATGCTTGGCCAAAGTAATGATACCGCACTTCTGTGCGTCTTGCAGCAATTCGGAAAAAGAACGATAGCCGAACTCGCCTTCATCGAAAAAGGGCCGTTTGCGCTTGAGGGTTTCCTTGATCATGGAGGCGAACAAGACCTCTTTGTTTTCGCGCATCAGGGCTTGCAGGGTGTCAATCAGCCAGTAAAAAACTTGTGCTTTTTTGCGCGGCAGGCCTTTGATTTTGGGAGGTTCCCCGACGGGACGGAACAAATCCTCGTAAAAAAGAAATTCATCACAATTGTCGATCAACAATGCGGACGACGATTGTTTGCGACCCACGCCGATGACTGTTTTGCCATTTTCTTTGAGTTTGGAAACCAGCGGGCTGAAATCGGAGTCACCGGAAACGATAACGAACGTATTGATATGCTCTTTGGCATAGCACAACTCCATCACATCCACAACCAGATGGATATCGGCAGAGTTTTTGCCGCTCATCTTGCGCCGTGGAATCTCGATCAACTCGATGGCGGCGTGGTGCAAAGCTTCTTTTTCTTTGGGATAGGCCTGCCAATCACTATAGGCTTTCTTCGCGACGATTTTGCCCTTTTCCAGCAAGCGCTGCAAGATTTTGTTGATATCGAACGCAATGTTCGGTTGTGCGTCGCCCAGCACGAGGTTCTCAAGATCGATAAAAACAGCGATTTTGTTCTCCACGAAAATCCTTTCTACTAAGCTCCGTCGTTTAATCCATGGATCAGATGTGCCATTTTCTGCAGAAATATTTCCATTTCCTGTTTGAATCGTTCAGTTGTTGTCTAAGTTGTTCCGTGCGTCGGGCGCGGCGGCAGTAGTCTTCAATGTACTCTTTTATCGCTGGCATGCACAAATATAGCTTGCCGCAGGGGGAAAGGCAAGGGGTGAGTTTGTGGCGGAGAGTAAAGCAGGTTAGCGCCGGTGATTTGTTAACATTGAAGTGCAAATCACTCTTTGCGACAGTAACAATAGATAAACTTCTGCTCCGTGCCGAATGGCGTTACATGTGCTTCACGAGCACTATCTATCAAGCGGAACTCATCGCCAAATTCATCAT
>JBOHQX010000008.1:0-3881 GCA_050732395.1 bacterium | reverse complement strand
GCTGTAATGAATCGCGCGCGCCACCAGTTCTTTGCCCGTGCCGCTCTCGCCGGTGATCAGCGCCGTCGCCGAGCTGGTGGCGGCTTTGGCAATGGCATTGAGCAGCTTCTGCATCGCTTCCGATTCGCCAATGATTCCCTGCGGCGAGTGCGGCGTTTGGAAGATAGCTGCTTGCACCGTACGGCGACGATTCAGTTTATCGAAGACGCGTTGCACCGCCGAAAACAATTCCTCGTCGGTAAAAGGTTTGGCGAGAAAATCCTCCGCGCCGCTTTTGACTGCCGTGACCGCGCCTTCGATGGTCGGATAGCCGGTGATCATCATCACTTCGATGTCTTTGAAGTTTTCGCGGAGGTGGCGGATGAGATCCATGCCACTGGCCCCGGGCATTTTCAGGTCGGTGATCACCAGATCGACCGGCGTCGACTCCAGCAGCCGAATCGCTTCGGCCACATTGGGCGTTGTAAAAACTTGATATCCCTGTGAAGTCAAATTGCGTTGCAGCAATTCCAGTGTGCTTGAGGTATCATCAACTGCGAGGATGCGGCCTTTGTCGGAGAGGTTTGACATTTTAGCGCTCCTAACTTAGTGCTCAAATTTCTTCCGCTTCCATAATCGGCAGTTTGATCTCGAAGCGGGCGCCATGACCGGCTGCGCTTTCGACGTTGATCGATCCCCCGTGTGACGTTACGATGCCGTGAACCACCGCCAAGCCGAGCCCCGTTCCCTGGCCGACGTCCTTTGTCGTAAAGAACGGCGTGAACAATTTGCCCTTCACTTCTTCAGCTATGCCTGTTCCTGTATCTTCAACCACAAGCAATACGTGGCCATCGCCAGCCAGTGTTTTTACGGTCAAGCGTCCCCCTTGCGGCATTGCCTGGATAGCATTGACGGCCAGATTGACCAGGACTTGCTGCAATTGGGTGGCATCAGCGGTGATATCCGGCGAATCCGGCGCAAGCTCACGGATCAACTGAATGCCTTGCTTGGCGCAGCGCGACTCGAGGAAATAGAGGCCCTCTTCCACGATCTTGTTCAAATTGACCCGGGTTTTTGTGGGCGGCATTTGCCGGGCAAACGTTAGCAGCTTCTTAATCACCTCGCGCGCGTGCAGCGCTGACGCAACGATTTTTTCGATATCCTGTTCCGTTTGTGCCGGCAATCCCGGAGATTTTTTGGCGAGCTGCGCAAAGCCCAGAATATTTGCCAACGGCTCGTTGAGCTCATGCGCGACACCGGCGGCAAGTTGGCCGATGGTGGCCAAACGATCAGCGTGCCGGAGTTGCTGCTGAAGTCTCGACCTATCATTTTCGGCCTGGCGGTGCTGGACGATGAGCGCGATATGATTCGCGACCCCCGTGATCAGGCTTTGCTCTTCTTCAAGAAATGATCTGATTTCTGAGGCGGGTTTATCTTCGTAGTATGCTACTTCCACTTGGCCGCGACGCTTCCCACTCACGATAACGTCGGCAGCCAGTTTGAGCGGGCTCTCGCGAAAATTTGTCGTGGTGTAGGAACGATGATCAAGGTTGATTCGGCCAACGGCAATTTCAGGATGCTGCATGGCAGGAGGCAGCAGATTCACGATGTTCTGAAAAATGTCTTCCAGCGATAAGCCCGGACGCACGGCGACCTGCATGATGCCATACAAGCAGGTCAGTTCCTTGATTCGCTCGCGCAAGCCAAACTGCGCGCGCTGTGCTACGGCGGCAATGTCAGCGCTTTGCGCCATCCCTTCATAAAAGCCCTGATTCATACGTTAAATCAATCAAAGTTTACGGAATAAAATACCCTCCTTTCAGGCGAAAGTCAAGTGTCTGAAAATGGAAATTTTAATAGAAGCTGTTTCGCGTGGTCGTTTTAGAGGCAGATATGCCCGGATACGCTTGTGCCTCTAGCGCTTGGGGCGCGCTCAATTTGCCGAGAGCTTTCTGAACGACAGCGAAAAGTTCCTCTTCCTAAAGGGTTTGACCAGATACTCGGCTGCGCCGGCTTGGGCGGTTGCAACTGCCTCTCGCATCGCGGCGTAGCCGGTGACGATCATCACTTCGGTATGGTTGAAGTTCTCCCGGAGGTATTTTACTAAATCATGCTCACTTCCTTTAGCCATCTCCAGATCGGTTATGACCAGATCAATCGGTCTCGCCGCAAGGACGCAGGTTGCTTCGCTCATACTTGATGTCGTGACAACCTCATATCCCTGCGAGCACAGATGTCTCTGCAGCAATTCCCGCATGCGCGGATCGTCATTCACAATCAGGATGCGTTCTTTGTCGGTTAAAGATGACATGGTAGATAATTTTGTTGACTTCTTGGCAAGCGCTATAAATGAAAATCTCCGGAGGCTTCCGGTTGATACAAGAGGGCCAGGACTTTGATTCGGCGTACGCCCGCCGGCACTTCCCACGTGATCGTATCACCCATACGAAACCCCAGCATCGCCGTTCCAATCGGAGCGAGAACGGATATTTTTCCCTCGCTGACCTCGGCCTCGTCGGGAAACACCAATGTATAGGTCATCTCTTCCTTGGTCCCGAGGTCAAGCAGGCGCACTTTGGAGTTCATCGTAATGACGTCGCCGGGAACATCTCTCGATGCAACGATCGTGGCGCGGTTCAGTTCCGCGCCCAGTTTTTTGAGATCATTGCTGCCGTAATATTGCGATCGCTTCGCGACCTCGAGCAGAGTCTGCAAGCGTTTGGCATCATTTGCAGTGACGTAAATGGTTTTGCTTTTCATGGATTCCAACTCCTTATGAGCCTGATCCCGGATTATTCGGGATCAGGCGGGCTCACCGCGAGGCGTGTCGCAATCCAGCCCTCGCTCTCGTTTGGTGGAATACCTTGCGAGTTTGAGGGCGGGGTTCATCCCTCAGGCGCCAAGTCTCGCCATTGTCAAGCAGCCGTTTCCGGCGTTTTGTCTCATGGCCCAGCATGCGTTTGTGTGAATAAACGCAACGGTCGATTTCGCGGCCGCTATGATCGAATAGCAGCGCCACATCATTCCGGTTGTTCCACATTTGGTCGCCCGTCCAGAAGAGATGATACGGCGGGTTATCCAATGCGCTCTGTCCGCTATGGATGAACACGTTCATGCCTGGCAGCAAAATCAAATCATCGGAGAAAAAGTAGCGCCGGTTGCCGCGCAGGGCGACCAGCGTCCAACCTCCCAAAGGCTGCGCCACGGTGCCCTGGTTGACGACCGTGAGGTGTTCACGCAGGCCGTGATTATAAACACCAACGATTTTGATTTCTGCTCCGGCCAATTGTCCGGTAAGGGTTGGTTGTGGGGCTCGTTTTGACATGTTTATCTCTCCGGTTCATGGTTTGATTCAACGCCGCTTGAGAAGGTCCGGCGATGACTTTGAAGCGCCGTTATCTTCTTTCGCCGGCGGGCGTGACGAGAGTAGGGTGGGAAACCAAGTGAACCGCAGCCAAAACGCTAGCGCGATGGCCAACAGCATGAAGCTGAGCAAAAGATAAGCAAAGAAATCGGTAGTGAGATTGAACATGGTATTTTCCTCCGAATTATTTTTTGCTGGGAAGTTTTCACCCCGAGTGATCAGGGTTCGTTTGGACAGTAACTGCCCTGTCATCCAGAAGGGATCTTGTGAAGCATCAAGCAAAGTGCCAGGTGCTTCACAAGATTCCTGCTGTCCGGTTACTGGGAAGGTCAATTCGGCTTCATCTCCAACAGGCGGCCAACGGCGCTCTTCAGCTTGCCGGTATCGGGTGATTTCGTCACGAACGCATCGGCCGCCCATGTGCGAAAATCCATTTTATGCATGGGATAGGCAGTATGAATCATCACTTTGACTTCGCGATTGGCATTCACCAAATCCTGCAAGCATTCCAATCCCGCGTCATCCGGATAGGCCAGAT
>JBOHQX010000007.1:0-12655 GCA_050732395.1 bacterium | reverse complement strand
ATGGGCCTTTGTCGTCCGTGGCCTTGTCGAACAACTCTGCAACTTTCATGCGACCGCTGGCGAGCAAGTACAAGGCGCGCCGGGTGAGATAAGGATGGCCGCAGAGCAGAGTCATCAGTTGGGTGAGGTGGTCAGTATGCAGTGGAGAGTTGTGACGCGTGTTGAGGTCGGCCACCTGTTCCGGAGTGAAATCCGGCAAATCGATCACCTCGCCGACGTTGAACGGCGATTGGTTGAGATTTTCAACGAGCTGATAGGGCTCCGTAGAAGTGACGAGCGCCAGATCGAGCTTTTTCCATATGGCTTTGGTGGCGCGGCTGTTGTGCCAATTGCGCAGCATGGCAAAAAAATCGGAGCGAAAATCCGTGTCGAAGATGCTCTCCACTTCGTCCATGGCCAGTAGCAGCGGGCTGCTGGATTCTTTCAACAAATAGCGCTCGAAATAGCGCGTGCAGCGCTGGCTGTTGCCCAAAGGAGATTGCCAAAACTCTTCGGTGTGGTCTTCTATGCCCAGCTCATCCGTGAGAAAAGCACAAAACTGCCGGAAAAAACGGTCGGCGTTGCTGAGCGTGGCCTTGTCGAACAGTTGAAAATCCAAAAACACCGCGCGCTTTTTATGCTGGTCTTCGGCCTCTTGCTTGATGCGAATAAGCAGCGAGCTCTTGCCCATCTGGCGCGGGGCTTTGATGGTGATAGTCACGCCCTGGCGCGCGATGGCGGCCAGTGCCACGCGGTCGCCCTCGCGCTCAACGTAAAACTTGGATTCCGGCTCCATTGTGCCTTCCGGCATTTCCAGCTTGATGGCTCTAACCGGTTGGGCGAAAGGCAAAGGTTCCGCTTCGCGCTCCGGCTGCGTCTGGCGTGCTTTCAGCAATGCCAATTTCGCCGGGGAATCGAGCTTGAGCGCGCCGCCGGCCATGGCCTCCAGCAGTTCTTCGACCAGGGCCGCGGTATCGGCTTCCTTGTGCCAATAGGCCCAATTGATATGATCCAAATATGCATTTAATGGATAGGGAAACGGCTCGCGATAGTCTAGACGCACCGGCAAAACCTGCGGCCTGCCGTTTTGTTCCTTGGACAGACGATGCGCGGTTTCAATTTCGGCTTTGACCATTTCGCTGTTGACCGAGCGCGCGGACAGCAGCACCACCAGAAAGTCGCTGCGCTTGAGCTCGGCTTCGATACGCTCGGCCCAGGGCGTGCCGACCGGCATCTCTTGATCGATGAACACGTCGTGTTTTTGGCTGAGGGCTTTGTGCAACTGCAAGGCCAAGGGCTCGTCGGGTATGACTTCTCGCTTGTAACTCAGAAATATGCGCGCCTGCTTGACCGGCGCAGGCTCGACTTTTTGCGGTTGCTCCAGGTCGAAAATGCGCCCATCGGGTGAGCGCATATACAAGACCGGCGTGCCCCATTCCACATTGTTGCACTCGGCAAAGATTGCTTTGCGCGCCTCCGCGAGCGCATAGTCGATGGGAAAGCCTTCGGCCAGCGTTTCATAGAATACTTGCGACAAGGTGATGGCCGCCTGATCCGTCACCTCGAATTGCATGGCAATGACCGCCGGAATGCCCTGCCGCACCAGGCTTTGCGCAGAGCCCGCAAACGGATCCGTGGTTGAATGGCGTGCGCCTTCGCAAGCATTCAACAACACCAACCCCAGGCTATGCTCGTCGTGCAGCAACATGCCGAGGTTATGACCGCTCACCCGCTGGCCTTGTTTCGCTTCATCTTCCAAAAGGAGGACGCCGTCCTGCGTCTGGGCATCAAAGTCGCCGTGGCCGATGTAATGGAAAATGTGATACTCGTCGCGGCGCAGATGTCTTTGTAAGGCGCTCAGGCTCGCCTTCTCCAGCCGCTCAAGCTTGACCAAACCGCGCTCATGGAGAGGCTGCAGCGCTTGCTTGAGCTTCTCCCATTCTTGCTCGACGTCGAGCTGGACAAGATTGTACGGGCTGGAGATCATTGCCAAAATGCGAATCGGCGGTTTGACAGCCAGAGGGCGGGACGGCTCCGGCAGGTCTATATAGCGCACGATGGGGGTGTCTATGGAAAGGCTTAGAAAGCGATCGAAGGAAGAGTTGTAGTAAAGATACTCCCACGGCACGTTGGCCAGCTCCGGCACTTCGGCCAGGCGCAGGCGCAGCCGCAACCCCGCCTTTTGCCGTTTCGCCTCATCCAGGCTGCGGCGGAAACAGTTGTCAATCGCATCTTCAAACACGGCGCGGAACAGGCGGTTGCCAAACGCCTTGGTCGTGGCCAGCTCCGAAGAGGCTGTGGAGCGCGTGCTGCGGCGCGGCCGGCCGATCTTCAGCAGAAAGTTCTCCAATTCTAACTCTGAATGCGGCAGAGAAAATTCAACCGTAGCCTGGCCGGCGGGGGAGTTCAGGACGCGGGCTTTGTAGCGTTCTCCCGCACGCTCGAGGTGCAGATCGAAGTCTAAATAGTTCATGAGGTGCGCTTGCAACCTCCGAGTTCAAATAAAAAGTTTTTCGTAAAAATAAGGGACGTAAGCCTGGCATTTAGCATTGGCCCCCCGGCATTCCAGCACGCAACATTTCACATTGAAAATGAAGCACTTTGGCCCAAGACTTCAATAAATAGATGCTACGAACGAATTGAATCTCTCGTTCTATTTTGCGATCGTGATTGTCGGTTAAATCAAATTCGTTGAGGATGGTAAACAGGCGTGCGAAGTGCGTCGGCTCCGCGACCGGGAGTTCGTGAACAGCATGAGGAAAAGGAGCCGGCGACCCGAATCAATTCATGAAAAAATATACTTCTTTTAAGAAAAAGCGGCAAGTGTTTTGTTTGGATAGCAGATTTAGATTCTGGTAGAGCGTCAGAGTCGGATTCCTGGATTGTTGGATTGTTGGATCATGGGAGCCCGATGACCTACCTCGGATATTCGGACAAGACACTTAAGGGACCCTTCGGGCTGAAAACCGAAGCCTTTACTGGCGGCACCAGACTAAAAAATCACCAACGGATAGAAACAACCCAACGGATTTTATATCCGTTGGGTTGTTTCTATCCGTTGGAAAAATCTTTGCTTTTTTTGCACAGAATTGGCTATTAAGGCATAATCAGCCTAGAAATCCAATAAGCCGAGGAGGATGGATTACGCAGCCGGCTCATCCCCCGGGGCCGGCTGCGTTGATCCCCATTTCCCACACCGCCCCATGGAGCTTCCGTAGCAGAGGGCATGGCGCTTGGAGCAGGGAGCATTGGGTGAGAAGCATGCGACATTTCCAAGAAAAACCATTCACTATTTCTTGCTACGCTTTCTTGTCACCGCCTGGCGGCGTATTTGTGAGTGCAGAGTGGAAAACGAAACGCCGAACGCGCGCTTCGCCCATCGATAGAATGCCAAAGTCCTGCCTTCGCGCCAATGATATTTGACAAAGCGTATGGCAGATTTCATGGCAGTGTGGATGGGCATGAACCAAGCCAGAAAGGACAGATTCGTCCGGTTGTTCGTTGAAGAAATAGCGCAAGCGGGCAAAATATTGATGGATTTCGTCGGAATTTTTGTGGGAGAATTGAGAAAAGGAAAAGGGCTAATGAGAATGCGGGCGCAGAAGCAAATCCCAAGCATTGTGAAAAAACAAGATTCGGCGCCGGAATTCCTCTGGCGCCGAGTTATCCTGTCTATTACGCACGGGGCTTACGGTCGGCAGTTTTGCGCAAAGGACATTGTGAGATTTTCTCGCATACCAGTTTCACGATGCCATATTCCAGACCTGCCGCTTCGCGCTCGAACTGCCTGAATACTTTTTCACGATCAAAGCGCGGATCGCGCAGCAAAACCGGGCTCGCCTTCCCCCGGCCGGCGTGATGCTCGCCATCGTCCACGCGGAAATGCGAGTACTGATTCGGCGTCTCCCAGCGCAGGGCGCGCTGGTTTTTGCCCTTGTCATAGCACAACTCAAACTCGAGAATGCCGCCCTCCGGATCGAACCAAACGATCAGATCAAAATACTCATCTTCGAACCAACGGCGGTGCGGCTCGCCCTCGAATTGGCGAACGTGGGGGATTTCTTTGAGCATGAAGGGCCAGTCCTTGTCAATGATCCTGCTGGTGCCTAGCTCGCTTGCGCCGGGCATTGGCACTATTACACGCAAAACGACGTAAATATAGAAGCTTGTTGCGAATTCTTAATTTTATCTGCCCAACAACACAAACCCAGCCCAGCTTTGCGGTGCAGCCGTCTCCGGATTCGCGATCATTTTCAACTTGGCCTCCCGCAATGCGGGGGAATAACTTTTCCCCGCCGCAACTTCGCGGTAGAATTCAACCATTAAGCGGCTGGTGTGCTCATCATAAACCTTCCACAATGAAGCCACGATATTGCGCGCGCCGGAATAGAGAAATCCTCTCGTCAAGGCCATTAAGCCTTCGCCTTTCACGACTTTTCCAGCGCCGGTTTGGCAGGCACTCAGGACCAGAAGATCGGCTTTCAAGTCCAAATTGTAGATTTCCCCTGCATAAAGAATACCGTCTTCGGCGGCATTGCGCTCCTTGGGCTGCGAAAAGGCAAGGTTGGACAGTTTCGGATTGTCGTTGACAATCACGCCGTGCGTGGCGACGTGCACGTAGCGGTAGCCTTTGACGCTCCTTTTGAAGTTATCTTCCGACGCTTCTTCATGCAGAAACACGCGGCCACGATGGGAGAGCGCGTCAAAGATGTTTTGCAGCTCGGTTTCGCTGTACGGCAGCTCCAGCAAGTTTTTGCCGTCGCGTGTAATCAGATGCTCCAATGAGTCCGGGGGAGTGCCGGAAAAATCGCGAAACGTATGGTCGGGCAAATGGCCATTTCCAAGCGTTGCACTGAAGACCGGTGCGAAGCCTGCAAATGAGCTCGCATTGGTTTTTTGCCCGGCTTCCCGGCGGTTTTTGAGATACAACGTTGCCGAGAAATGATAAGAAATCTCCCGCTGCTTGATGAGATAGGGCAACGCGCCATGCTCCACATGCGAGGCCGACCCAACGCTCGCCGTGAGCAATGCTTCGAAAGGAATCTGGTACAAGTCGCCGTCAGGAATGATGACCCACCGCGGACAGTTGGAGATTTGGGAGGCAAACGGCTTGATCAATAGTCCGTGAAATTGTGCCGCGATCAGCACATAGGCAGCTTTTCCGGAAACGCTCTTGAAGGAACCGGCTAATTCGCTCACGGCAGCGTTGAGCGCGGAATCCCTATTGATTGAAACGACGTCAAAGCCGGTTTTGGTGACGGCAAAAGCGAAAATCATGCTGTCGCTTACGAAGTATTCCAAGACTGCGGTTTGCTCATCCAGCGCTTTTTGGAGATCGGCAACTGCAGCCACCTGCGTGCGGTATTTTAGATCGAAATATCTGGGATAAGAGGTCTCCATGCGCGCCACCAGCTTATCATATTCCCGTTTGTGCCCCCAATATCGTTTCTCGAACTCTTGCAGTCTGGCTTCATCTCTGCCCTTGATCTTCAGTTTTTCTTTCTCGATTTCCGTATCATAGAAGGCCAGCCCCACGCGCAAATCCTTCTCCCGTTCCAGCAATAGCGCGGGCATGCCGGCAAACTGGCGCGCCCGGGATTCTTGCAATGCGCCCAGCAATACGCTCGCCTTGCTTTTCTCGGCAAAAGTGAAAGCGCGATACCGGTACTCTGCATTGTGACTGGCGGCATATGCCAAAAGCGATGCTTGAACGGCTTTACCATAAATGCGCGCGGCTTCTTTTCCCAGGAACAATTTGGATCCTTCGCCGCGATAGCTGCTCCGGGTTTTGTCGATCAAATCGGAGGCGAGACTGTACGTCGACAACGACATGTCGAGATCTTTCATGTCATGGGAGCGCGTGGTGTAGAGCCGGGCAAAAGCCTCCGCCTTGAGTAATAAACTGGTCAGCAACTTGGCATCATAAATCGATCTGCCGATGGCGGGATTGAGATAAACGTCAGTGCCGACAAAGCCAGGAACGAGCGCGAGTAGTGATTGTTGATAATCCTTCAAAGCGCGATCCAGATCGTTCCTGGCAAAGTGACACCTTCCCATGTCCTGATACGCTTGCGCGAGGTCCCAATGCTGCGCGCCGTGAATCTTCTGCTGGATGGATAAATCTTTTTGATGAAATGCGATGGCCTGATCGTATTTGCCCTGCCGATAATAGACGTCGCCGAGGTTGTTGTAGCACAGGGCAACCTGAGGGTGGTTTTCTCCCACCTGCTGCTGTAAGATGGCCAGCGATTTGTCGAAAAGCGCGACCGCTTCGCCATAATTGCCCATTGCCGCATGCACCTTGCCGAGATTGCCATAACTGTCCCCGGCGTCAAAGCTGTTTTCGCCATGCCCCTTCTTGAAAAGCTCCAACGCTTTGGTGTGTGAAGCCAACGCCTGTGGGTATTCGCCGCGCTCATAGTGAATGATCCCTATATTCAGGAAGCATAGAGCGACTTGCGGATGATTTTCGCCCAGCGTTTGGCTCCAAATGGCCTTGGCTTGATTGAAACCTTCTAACGCTTTATCGTAATCGCCTTTGACGTGGTCTACAGTCGCAATATTCGAATACGTCGTTGCCACCTGGCGGTGATTTTCGCCGAAGAGCTTATGGCGGAGGCGCAAGGCTTTGGCATAGTACTCACTTGCCTTGTCCAAGTCGCCTTTATCTCCGACCGCATTGCCAAGATTGTTATATGCCCTTGCCACAGCGGGATGATCTTCGCCGTGCAATTGCCGGTGAATCGCCAGTGACTTGTTGAAATATTCGATGGCTGTGTCAAAATCGGCTTGCAAAGCAGAAACGTTACCGAAATGATTGTAAGTATCGGCAACGTAGGCGTGGCCTTCGCCAAGCTCTTGCTTTCCGATGGCCAGGGCTTGATGGAGAGGAATCAGCGCGTTTTTATATTCGCCTTTCATGCGCAAATTGTCGCCGATAAAATTTGAGCATAAGACGTAAGCTGCCCAAGAAAGCGAGTCTGCGAATTGCGTCGCGCGCGTCTCATAAATGGTGCGGGCTTTCGCAAAATAGAAATTGGCGCTGTCGTATTCGGCCGCCTTGGTCAAGCTGATGCCCCGGTAGAAATGCTGGTTTGCAGTAGCAGTATCCGTATTTGCCTGAGAAGCGGAAATCTGGGCGAGGCCGAAATGTGGGAAAGCGAGCGCGAGCAGGAAGAGTAGTCGTAGGTGGTGCCGTTTCATTACATTCCCTCGAGGCGAGCTGCAACCAAGAAGCCAACCGCAAGGACACAAAGAAGAATGCGTAACCCTTCACGCCCTTATTCTATTGTGAGTCTCGCGGGATAATCACCAAACATCTCAACGGACAAGTTTATCGACAAAAAATTTGCTCAAATACAGCATTTCTGCCTGGTATTCCAGGGTCCAATAATACAGACCCGGAGCCAGGCGTTCGGGCAGGTGGTATTCATTTCCCGCGACGGTCGTGCTGTACCTGACGGCCTCTTTGTTGTCCAAGATTTTCAAGGCGAGGGGCTCGTCAAAATCCGCTTCGTCTTTCTTGATCTCCCAGCGAAACGAAACCTTGCCTGTGAAATTTTCGCCGGGCTCCGGGGAGGTAACGGCGATCGAAAAGCCTGAAGTCCGCTGTGGCTGCGACATCAAACTCTCGAGTTGCGGGACGGGCGCAAAATTCGCCGCGTCAAAACCGGACGAGGTCTTTCCGCGAAAAATGGGAGAAACCAAAACCGCAATAAGCAATGCGGCCGCAACGCCGGCGTAGATCCAGGCATTGGGTATCGTACCAAAGCGATCAGCGATCGCCCCCAAGAAACCTGCAGGCGATTGTCCGCGTTGCGATGGTGCAACCGCGGTTAGCCGCTCTTCTTTAATCAGCTTGAGCATCTGTTCACGCCAGCGCAATTCCGCCAGGCACTGCGGACAACCGAAGACGTGGCGCTCAAAGGCTTCGGCTTCCTCTGCTGGAATCTTTTCCAAAAGAAAATCATCGATACGCTGTTCGCGATCCATCATCTCGCACTTCATGTGACTGGCCCTCTGTATAAGAATAAGCCAAGCAGGCCAAATATTGACGTGCCTTTGCCGGATTTTCCCCATGCTTTACGCAACAGTTTCAGAGCATAATGAATGCGCTCGCTCACCCGTCGCGGCGGCAGGCCGAGCTGTGCGCTGATTTCCGGAATGGTGAGCTCTTTGAAATAACGCAAATCCAATACTTCTTTGTAACGTGGTTTTAAACTACTCAAGCCTTCTCTCAAAACCCGTGTGATCTCTTCACTCTCCAAACGATAGTCTTCCGCCGCTGCCACCACTTGCGCGGCGATCGGATCATCCTCGAAGACCCGCCGATCTCGTTTCTGTTTCTTGTACCAATCGCGAATCTTGTTGTTGGTCACGCCCCAAACGAACGCCTCCAACGATGCCCATCTTGCCGGCTCGAAGCTGTCCTTGTGCAGGCCTTCAATGAGAGCCAGGTAGACCTCGCCGGCGACGTCTTTGAGGTTCGCGGTATCGGTGTGAACGGACCGGCTGATCTTCCAGAGAATGGGCTTTTGGAAACTCAGAAAAAGCTCTTTTGTCGCAGTGGCATCGCCTGCTTGAATTCGTTGCACAAGGCGCAATTGCTGTTCGTTCATGCTCGGCTTGCCTCCCAAGGTGCAGGCGCGTTCAGTTTGAATTGAAATGACGTCCATACTGCAAATACTCGTGCCCGTAGGCTTCAGCATTATTTGCCTGACAATAGCCATTTCCAGCAGGGCCTGATCATAATTGTCCTACCCTCGCGTTCAAATTCGCCCTCCTCATCGAGGGTGATGATATATGCTTCCGGCAAGTCGAAGCGTTCAGCGGCGCGCAGCGCCCCTCGTATTTCTCGCTCTCGTGTTGCCTCGGACTCCAGGCTTAGACAAACTTGCAAGGCCTTGGTCACGGCTTGATTCTCTTGCACGATAAAATCACACTCATATTGATCATTCAAGTAGTGAAGGGCGCATTCGTTTCTGCTGAGATGAATGAACACTGCGTTTTCCAAAAGCGCTCCCCGATCCTCCGAAAAACGATAGGTGACGGCATTGACCAGGCCACTGTCCACGGCATAGACTTTACGTGTCTTCATTTGCTGCTTGACCGGCGAAGGCTCATACGCATGAATCGTGAACAACAGAAAACAGTCGAGGGCATGGTCCAGAAATTCGTAAATCGCGTTCTTGCTGACGGCGAGGCCCTGGCTCTTCAATTCGTTGTAGAATTTATGCACAGAAAGCTTGTTCGAGACGGAATTCAGGATTCTCTTTAGAAACTGTTTCAGCACTGCCGCATTGGACACGGCATGCCTATCGACGATGTCGCGAAAGAGCATGACGTCGAAGTAAGATTGCAGCGTTTTGCGCGCCAGCTCCTCGTCCATGAAAACTGTTTCTGGAAATCCGCCACGTAGCATGTACTTTTCGAACCGCGATCTAAACACAGCTTTCGCTTGAGTGGAATGGAGATCCGTGAGGTCTAGGCCCTGGAAGCGGCAGTATTCCTCAAAAGAGAGAGGAAAGAGATTGTAGGTTAGATTTCGCCCTCTCAGGCCGGTGGCAATTTCTTTACCCAGCATTTTAGCCGAGGAGCCCGTCAGGAAGATATTTTTCGTCACGGAATCGTAGAGCCGCCGCACGAATTTTTCCCAGCCCCTGACCTCTTGAATTTCATCGAAGAACAGATACATCTCTTTACCATAGTTATCTGGATAAAGCTCATAGTACGCTTCCAGTATCAAATGGAGCTGCGCCGCCACTAGCTCCAATCGTTCATCTTCAAAGTTTAGGTAAATAATTCTATCGCTGCCTACCTGAGCATGAAGTTGATTGATTACATGAAACAGGTAGAACGTTTTACCAGCGCGGCGGGGTCCAATCACTGAGATGATCTTCTGCGACGTAAAGGGGACTTTCAGAGTCCGCTCTAAGACACCAGCTCGAGGAAACGACTTTTGCCAGTCTCGTATGACAGTCTTTAGTATTTCTTTCATGTATTGCACCTTTCCCTGTTCAAAGGAAAATATACCAACTTGATTTCCCTTTTAAAAGGAAAGATTTTGATCAATAAAAACAAAGATATGCAATGTGAGCTTGCATTTGTTTGTGATTTGACTACAGTCTCATTATGATCCACCATAGTTTTGGAATTAGAATTCTTTGAAGGCAGAGCAAGTTTTCAAGAACACAGTATTGAGCTCCCACCAAAATTTTTCTGTTGTGAGAGGTTAATTTTGTGTGCAACCTTTATTTGTCGGTCTGAGGCCAAGCTTCGCTCAAATCTTACGCCAACCTGAAGTGATAACTCTTCATCCTCGTCACTTCCCTGAACCCGTGATGCGACAGCGAGCAACCCAAGCCGCTTTCTTTGTAGCCGATCCAAGGCAAAGCCGGATCGAGATAGTCGCAGCGGTTGAGATAAACCGTGCCGGCTTGAATGTGCGCAGCAAGCTGCAGCGCAGCTTCCTGGTCGCGCGACCATATACTCGCAGTAAGGCCAAACCGGCTGTCGTTCATTAGACGCAGGGCTTCTTCATCTCCCGCAACCGGCATGATGCCAATGATCGGGCCAAAACTCTCTTCTTGCATGAGGAGCATGTCGTTCGACACACTCACCAGCACGGTGGGCTCGAAATAATTGCCGTGGCCATTGACGTGCATCGCCTTGCCACCGAGCAGAACCTTGGCGCCACGACGCACGGCTTCATCAATTTGTTCTTGCAAGACACTGATTTGCTTCTTCTGCGCCAAAGGACCGAGATAAGTCACTTCACTGAGCGGATCGCCGGTTCTATATGATTGCACTTCTTGCAAAAAGGCTTCAAGAAACTCCTCATAGATTTTTTTGTGAACGTAAACGCGCTCCACCGCACAACAACTCTGGCCGCAATTGTAAAATGCCCCGTCGGCAACGTTGGGCACGGCGAAGGTGAGATCGGCATCGGCGCGTATGTAAGCCGGATCTTTTCCGCCCAGCTCGAGGCCGGCGCGCTTTAGTCCCGTTGCGGCTTTTTGATAGACCTCATATCCGCCGGCAACGGAGCCGGTGAAAAACACGGCGTCAATTTCCGGAGACTTCACCAAAAAATCTCCGCCGCTACGATCGATCGTGACCGCCTGCAGGACTCCCTCAGGCAGACCTGCGGCGGCGTAAGCCTCCTGCATGCGCAGGGCGCATAGCGGCGTCAGCGAAGAATGCTTCAACAGCGCGGCATTTCCTGCGAGAATCGCCGGCGCAACGATGTTGATCGATATCAATAGAGGGTAATTCCAGGCGGCAATGTCCAGCACCACGCCGCGCGGCTCGTGCGCGATCTTGCGGAAAAAGCCGGTTTTTTCGGGTAGGACTTCATCTGCCAGCGCCTCCTCGGCGATGCCGGCCAGGTAGCGCGCGCGCCCGGCCATGGTCTCCACTTCCGCGCGCGCTTGTTTGATGGGCTTGCCCATTTGCAGCGTGATTTCCCGCGCGATTTCTTCCTGCAGCTTCAGCATTTCGTCGACAAAACGAAGGGTGATTTCGACGCGCTGGGAAATCGGCACCCTGTGCCATTTTTCAAAAGCGTGCCGCGCCCGTGCGAGCATCGCGTGCAGCTCTTTTTCATCGGGCATTTCGAGGGTTTTGAAGACGGCGTTGGTGGCGGGGTTTTCGAGAGAGAGCCGGCGGGAGTTGGGCATTTTTACTTGTCCGAGTTGATACTTGAACTTTGCATCTAACGGTGACACAAAGTAACGCTCACTCCGTGCAAAGACAAGGCAAAAGTTGAATGAAATGGATGGAGGCAAAAAACTTTTCTGTTTCTCCACAAGCTTGAATATTGGGGCACTAACGCACGGTATTCTCTGCGCAAAAATGCTCGATCCCGGCGGGAATACCGAAGTAGGGCTTCAGCTCGAAGGGAACGATCTCATCAAGGCTAATTTCCTGATCCGCGTAAAGGTTATAGGCCCTGACCAATTCTTCCAATTCGCGTTTGTGCTGCTCGCGTAACTCGGCAGCAAAATCGTGTTTGATACTGGACTGCTCACGGCGCGCATTTAGGATCATGTCACCGATCTGCTCGAAATAGTAATTTTGCATGGATCGGCCGATGAGATCACTGATTGAATCATCGACGTCCTTTTCCTTCGCGCCGGCCTTGGGCAACGTGTTTTCAGAATGAAACTTATCCAGAGCTTTCCTGAGCCGCGAATCCGTTCCCTGAAACATGAGAAGCGCCGGTTGGCGCTGGTAATACTCAGTCTTCAGCGCAAAGGTAGCCAGCAAATACTGCTCGATCATGAAGCGCTCATGGACGGTCATTTTTCGATGGGCGGCATAGCGCAGCGAATTGTCAGCTTGCTGATATTCGACCCGCGCCAGCAAATCCGTGGGGGCAAAGTAAAATAGTTCTTTCATCGTTATGGTTAACCTTGTTTTTCTGCAACGAGAGATTCCATTCCTGAAGCGCTAGCTCGATTTTCGGGTTCACCTATTTGTACAGACAAAAGCAGCACGCGAAAACACTTACGCTCCATGAATTTTTTGCAAAATTCGTTCCAATAACTATTTGTCCGGAAGTTATTAGATGTCGCTCAATGATTTTACTTGATTTATTCACGTTGCATTGGCAGATAATGAATGGAAACGCAATTCGTGATGACTCCCAGAGAGTAATTTTTACACATCCCAACGG
>JBOHQX010000006.1:0-12635 GCA_050732395.1 bacterium | reverse complement strand
AAAATTCTGAAAGTTTACACACGGATCAAAAACTCACGCGGATTGAAAGCTTTTCCGTGTGCGTTTTTGATCCGCGTGTGCTGCCCGAAGGGCTTCTGTTTTCAGTCTGTCTGAAAAGCAGAGGTAGAACGTTAAGTTCAAAGATTCTTCCGAAAACTCAGCCCTGTCATTCAGGAGGAATCTTTTTGCGCACTGGGACTTAAGCCATTTTGACGCTGTGCCAAGCGCTCAAAAAGTTTCTTCCTGAATGACAAAAAAGAGGCGTGGCCGACTTAACGTTGTAGTACTAGGCGAGGCATGGCAGGGCCCAGCCGCGGCGACGAGGTTTTTGAAGTTTGCAGATGCCTTCCGAGGCGGCGAGCGTTCATTTTTGCCGCCAGGAAGGCATTTTTGTTTTGCACGCTCGGCGCCGCCGCACCCGTCGGCGCTTTCTCTCCACTGCCGGTATAGAATGTCAGTGCCATCGGATCCGGCTGGAATCGCGCCCTTGCGGTAAAACTGATTGCCGAGGCTGACAATTGGAGCAAAGGCGCGTGCGTGCACGATCGGATGGCATGCCGAATGTTCTTGCCTCGTGCCTGGAAGCGTTCCCGCTTCGGTGGGACAAAAAGGCACGCGCTTTTATACTTACTTTGATAACGAGTATCATTCCCTTGCCATGAATCCGCCCATCGAAGCAGGCCGCGATAATATTCTGGATGCGCTGTCGCGTATCAGCAACGCAATCAACACACTGCAGGAGTTGGATACGCTGCTCGAGCGCATCATGGATATCGCGGTGGAGACTGTGGGCGCGGAGCGCGGTTATATTCTGCTCACCGACGACGCCGGCGCGCCGCAGGTGCGCACGGCGCGCAATCTGTCCGAAGAGAATCTCAAAGACGTCGCGCGTATCTCTCACAGCGTGGTGCGCCAGGTGCTCCAAACCGGCGAAACCGTGCTGGTGTATGACACCGAAAGCGAGGGCGGCTTCGAGAGCATGCACAGCATCATCATGTACAAGATCCGTTCCGTGGCGTGCGTGCCCTTGAAGATCAAAGAGCGCCCCATCGGCGCGATTTACCTCGACAGCATCAACCACCGCAGCGGCTTCACGCACACCAGCATTCCGTTTTTGACCACGTTCGCGAACCAGGCCGCGATCGCCATCGAAAATGCCCAGCTCTATCAGGACGTGCGCGAAGAAAACCGCCAACTGCGCAAGGAAGCGCAACGCGTCAGCGGCTTTGCCGGTATCATCGGCGAAAGCGCGAAGATGAAGCAGGTCTTCGACATGATCAACAGCGTCCTGGATTCCGACGCCACGGTGCTGGTGCAGGGAGAAAGCGGCACGGGCAAGGAGCTGGTGGCGCGCGCGCTGCACCATCACGGCTTGCGGCACGAGCATCCGTTCGTGGCCCTGTTTTGCGGCTCGCTGCCGGAAACGCTGCTGGAAAGCGAGTTGTTCGGGCACAAGAAAGGCTCTTTCACCGGCGCCATCAGCGACAAGAAAGGCTTGTTCGAAGCGGCGGACGGCGGCACCTTTTTTCTCGACGAGATCGGCGACATTTCGACGACGCTGCAAACCCAATTGCTGCGCGTGCTGCAGGAGGGGGAGATCAAGCGCGTGGGAGAAAATCACGTGCGTAAAGTCGACGTGCGCATCATCACCGCCACCAACAAGGATCTGCAGGAAAAAATCAGAGACGGCTCGTTTCGCGAAGATTTGTTTTACCGCTTGAACGTGATCAACATTTATCTGCCGCCGTTGCGCGAGCGCGTGGAGGACGTTCCTTTGCTCGCCCAAAGTTTCTTGATGAGCTTCGCGACAAAGTACAAAAAGAATCTGCACGGTTTTGCCGCCGAAGCCGTGGATCGCCTTCTGCACCATCGCTGGCCGGGCAACATTCGCGAATTGAAGAATACCATCGAGCGTGCGGTGGTGCTGGCAAAAGGCGCTTTGATCGGCTTGCCGGATCTGCGGCTGCCGGAAATCAACGGCCATCCCGCGGCCCCGGCGAACGCAGCGACTCTGGAAGACTTGATTCGCCGCCAGGTGGAACAAACGCTGCACGATACCGGCGGCAACGTCACGCACGCGGCCGTGCGACTCGGGGTGTCGCGACGCTGGATTCAATACAAGCAAAAACAATGGTACCATGAACAAAATTGACGGGTACCAAATTTTCGCCGAGCTCAAGCAAGGGCCGGTGACGACTATTTACAAGGCCGTCGATAGCCGGCATCAGCGCGTGGTGCTCATCAAACTGTTGAACGGCGAGGCCGCCGCGCTGCCGTACCGGCGCACGCAGTTCATGCAGGAAGGCAAAATCAGCCAGCGGCTGCAACACCCGAATCTGCGCCGCACGTTGCACACCGGCACGCTCGCTGAACAGCCGTTTCTGGCGCTGGAATACGTGGAAGGCCCGACGCTCGCCGAGCTGATTCAAGCGCAGCGCAAGCTGCCGCTCGATTTGTGCGTCTATCTCGCCAAGGAGGTGGCCGGCGCGATCGCGGCGGTGCACCGCCACAAGTTTCTGCATCACGACATCAAACCGCAAAATATTTTTCTCTCTTATGACGGTGCGGTCAAGTTGGGCGATCTGGGCATGGCGCGCGAGCTGGCGGGCGACGCCGGCCCGTTCATGGCCGGTACCCCCGCCTATATGTCGCCCGAATACGTTTTGGGCCACGAGATCGAAGAAACGAGCGATCTGTTTTCATTTGGCGCCGTCTTGTATGAAATGATCACGGGCGAAGTCGCTTTTGTGAATCGCACGCTCTCTGCCACTTTGATGCACGTGGCGAATTGGGAGCCGGCGCCGCTCACGCGCTTGCGGCCGGAAACGCCTGCTGATCTGATCGCCATTTGCCAGAAGCTGCTCGCCAAAAACCCGCGCGAGCGCTTTGCCTCGGCAGAAGAAGCGGGCGCGGCCCTGCAACGATTGGAGCGGCGCTTCGGCGTGAGCACCACGGCTAAGCACTTGACCGAGTTTTTGGAAGCGCCGGAGCGCTATCGCCGGGTGCAGTGGCAGGCGCAAGCTCCCTCGCTGCCGCCCAAGCCGGCGCGCACGATGGCGCAAAACTGGGGTTTTACCGCACTGGTGAGCGCGACCATGTTCATGGCCGGCGTGCTGTTCATCAAGGGCGTAAAAGGCTACGTGGATCACAAAAACCGCCGCGTTCCTCTTGCGGCCGAAGCCGGCCTGCAGGAAGCGCCCCTGCATTCGACGCGCGTGGGGTATCTCGATCTGCACGTCACGCCGGGGGGCGTGGTCTGGCTGGAGGGCGATTCCATCGCGACCGCGCCGCTCTCTGCGCCCCTGGCTTTGCCCAACGGCTTGTATGAGGTCGCGGTCAAATATCCCGGCGCCGATCCGCAGCACATGAAAGTGTACATCACCGCCGGCGATACGCTGCGCAAGCGGGTCAGCTTTGCCGAGCCTTGACGCCAAGGGCATGGTCTGGACCATCGCCCTGAAAAATGCACAAAATGCCCGCTTTCGGTTTATGCAATTCCGCACCGCTGCATGTAGATATACGGCGTAATCGATCGCCAATGTACTTGCTGCTCGCGCAGCCCCAGGTCGGTTGCTGCTCTCAAATCCCATCATCTGAGCCGAGCGTTGCTCGCCCGCTCGTTTGTGCGACACCTCGCTGTTTTGCCGTAGTATATTGTTCATCATGCAGTTTGGCCTGATTCGGACTACCACTCAAGACCTCCTCCAATTGTGTATAAACCTTCAAAAGGTCAAGATCATTGAGTTTGGTCTTTTGAAGACCTTGCGTTTCAATACGAGCCGTTCGGCTTATGGTGTCACTGCCCTGCTGTGTCTGAACAGCGACACGCACCTGGCTGCAATGACGAGAACGTTTCGCTTTCGGCAAGATTTGTAATTCTGCCTGATTCTGTGCCCGGGGAATGATTTTTTTGCGCGCTGCAACTGACAATTCTCACGGTGAATTGTCGGCGCTTGCATACAATGGAAAAAATCTCTTGATCGAGCTCATGCACCAGGCGTAAAATCAACGAGTTGCACGAAGCTATCCGCCACTGGCATGAGCTTTGCGAAAGGATTCCGAATCTGCGGGTAATGCGAAAGGCGATATTGTCAATGGTGAATAGTAAATAGTGAATGGTGAATGGTGAATGGTCCTCTGATGGTGCGGAGGCGAGATTTTGGGGCAATACTATAGGAGCAAGGCACAAGAATGGGGCAACAACAATTGTTGCTGCTGATCCTCAGCGCCGTCATCGTAGGCTTGGCCATTGTAATCGGGATGGAAATCTTTTCGCAAAATTCTCTGATGACGACGAGAGACGCCGTGCGGCAAGCGGTTCTGGACGCGGCCGTGCGGTCGCAAGCATGGTACCGTTTCCCATTGCGCAACGGCGGCGGCGGGGGGTCGTTTTTGGATTTCGATTTGGCCAAAATCAATTTTAGGACGCCCACCATCCGTGGTGAGTTTGACGTTACGAACGTAGTGCCCGGCGGCTTTCGCCTTACCGGCACGGTCGAGGGAGATACGAGTTGGACCGTGATTGTCGACGTCTCAGCGGACAGCATTGTGCTGGTGCAATAGTAGTGCCGAAATTTTGGTAGGCATGGCGGCGGACGCGAAACGATCCATTCTATCTCCGTAGAACCGCTGTTATTAGCACTGTTGTCATTCTGAAAGAATCTTCCCATGCACTGGGCACAATTCCAAAATGAGGCCTTATGCAAGCACTTGGGAAGATTCCTGCGGAATGACATCCATTGAAGAGACTGCTCCACGCGCTGAGCATAATTTCAATATAAGCTTTATGCAATCGCTGGGGAAGATTCCTTCTGAATGACAGATC
This sequence comes from bacterium, assembly GCA_050732395.1. Classification (GTDB taxonomy): domain Bacteria; phylum Zhuqueibacterota; class Zhuqueibacteria; order Zhuqueibacterales; family Zhuqueibacteraceae; genus JBIOXB01. The sequence continues at coordinate 7,810 of JBOHQX010000006.1, read as the reverse complement.
ATAAACGATGCAGGGCATGCTGCGCAGACGATAAGCAATGCGCCGCACGGTGCGCAAAATTTTAGCACGAGTGCGAAAGCTTTTGCCAGAACTGTTAGAAGACTTGTACTCACCTCACGCGAGCGGCCGAGGGATTTAGTCGAAATTCCTGACGCGCGCTTAGCATTGATTTGAGATGTATCATGTGAATCGCTTCCGGCACGGGCTTTGCAAAACAGAGCTCCCATCAAGGGAATTGATGGCGCCCATCAGGGAGTTCAAATCGTTGTCTCGTCTGATGGGCGTTTCTATTGCGAAGCACGCCGGCAAGCAGGACGCGTGGCTTGTTGTTCGTAGGGTTGCAGGGAAGGGACTCCCGGTTGGCGAACCGAGCCACTCAACCGGGTGCTCGCTACATGGGACAACAGCAATTGCTTCTGGTGATCATGAGCGCTTTGATCGTAGGAATTGCGATCATGGTCGGTATCACCATGTACTTTGAAAACTCGAAACAGGCGCATCAGGCTGACGTGCGTGATGGGCTGGTGACGATTGCGGCGCGCGCCCAGGGATGGTATCGCCGGCCGGCCTCATTGGGCGGCGGAGCGCGTTCGTTCGGAGCCATTGAGTGGGCGAAAATCAATTTTAAGCCCGAAACCGACTCAGGGATATTTGAGCTGTCCAACAAACTGCAAGACAGTTTTCATGTGAAAGGGGTCAGCCGTGAGGATACAACCTGGAGCCTGACGCTGATCGTATATCCAGATTCCATTGCGCTGGCGCCGTGAGTTTAGGATTGTCGCGGCTTGCGCACAGGACGGCGCGCCAGCCGCATTTTTCAACGGAATGGTCAGCATCAAAGCGATTTTGCATCGAACTACGAACTGGAGGACAACGCCGGGGCATCACTATCGGGACGTGACGACTACGGACAACCTCGACTCTTGCAATTAACTTTTTTCATCAGGATCAATCTAACAGGAGTGCATCATGGGTCAACAACAGCTTTTGTTACTCATTCTTTCGGCGATCATTGTCGGTATCGCGATTGTAATGGGAATCAACATGTTCGGCGAAAACGCCATTCAAGCCAATCAAGATGCGGTCATGCAGGACGTGTTGACGATCGCAGCGCGCGCACAAGGGTGGTTTCGCCGTCCGCAGCAATTGGGCGGCGGCGGCCGTGACTTCTCGGCGGTGACCTTGGGAGCGCTCAATTTTTCCGATACGACGAACGGTACGTACGCCATTTCCGCCGCAGGCGCCAACTCGTTTATCATTACCGGCACCGGCCAGGAAGACGCGGGCGGCGCCGCAGGGCCGCTGGCAATTGCTGTAACAGTTCTTGCAGACAGCATCAGCCCGGCCACAATTACCCCGTAAGTTGGCATTTTTCTATTTTCCAAATGGGACAGGCTCTCTCCTCGGAGGGCCCGTCCCTTTGTTTTGTATAAAGTCCGCGCCGTTTGGGTAAATCTGATACGATGCCATCACTCACAGCAGTGACACCAGCCATCCTCCAGCATCAAGAGACAAGCAACCACATCACTTTTCTCAAAACTTCGGACGATCGGCCGCGGACGTAGCAGTGGATTGAGGAGCAGCGCCAACGCGCTGATATTTTCACATGGCAGAATTTCGCTATCAAGGCGTCACCCAGGCAGGGAGGCCGGTCCAAGGTACCATATTCGCGTCCAACCGATTTGACGCCAAGCAAAAAGTCAACGACCTCACCAAAGAGTACGGCGTGCGCGTGCAAGCGTTGCAAAAGCGCGTTTCGTTCTTTTACAAAGTTCGCCGGGCCAACCAACCCGTGCAAAAGGGCGAGGTGCTCGCTTTCACGCCCCAGGAAGTGCGCGATTCGCTGGGGCGCATGGGCTTTCAAATCCTCGAAGTGAGGCGCCAGCTCTTGCGCTTCAACTTGCCGGTGCCGGTCAAAGAAGTGGTGGTCTTCATCCGCCTGTGTGCGGAGTTGTTGAAGGAACAGTTCCCCTTCGACGAGATTCTCACCATGCTCTCGAACGACATGGAGAATCGCCGGCTCAAGGACACGGTGCAGGAGATTCACAAAGATCTCAGGATGGGCAAGGAGGGGAATCAGGTTTACCTCAAGCACGCGGACGTGCTGGGTAAATTCACCGTGCACATGTTGAGCATCGCCTCGACCAGCGGCAACATGGCGGAGATTTACATGAATACCGCCAAGTTCATGGAGCGCAGCGAGGAATTCAAGAAAAGCATTCGCAGCACGCTGTTCATGCCTGCGATCGTGTTGCTGAGCGCGATCGGGGCGTTGATTTTCTACGTGGCCTACATCTTTCCGCAAGTCGCCGGCATGCTGTTGAAATATAAAGTCAAAGTGCCGCCGATGACGGCCGCGACTTTGGAAATCAGCGCGTTTTTTCAGGAAACCTACGTTTGGATCATTTTGCTGGTCGTCGCACCCGTCGTGGGATTCATCGCCTACATCCGGTCGGAGAGCGGACGCGTGCAGTGGCATCGCTTCATGATCAGTCTGCCGGTGGTGGGCAGCCTCATCTACAAGACCTGCATCGAAGTGTTCTGCCGCGTGTTTCATGCGCTCTATAGCGGCTCGGGTGAGAATATCGAAGTGATCAAGATTGCGGCCGAAGCCTGTCGCAATTCCTTCGTGGAGAAAAAGCTCAAAGAGTTCGTCATTCCCATCATGCTGCGCGAAGGCCGGGGCTTCACCGACGCGCTGGAAGCGTCGGGGATCTTTCCGAAGAACGTCATCTACAGCTTGCGCACCGGCGAAGAATCCGGTACGTTGCGCGAAGCCATGCTCCGCCTCGCCAACTTCTATGAAAAAGAAACCACGGCCAAAATGGGCCGCGTGGTCGATTTGATCAATCTGGTCATTTCGGTGGTCATTTCCTTTTTGATCGTCGGCATCACACTGCTCTCTTCCGAAGTCGGCTTCGTCTCGCCGCCTTCGCCGTTGATGAAGTAGGAGCTAGTCTCCACCAATCTTCATTGGCAATTCACCATTCACCGTTCACCATTCACAATTTAAACTGTGAATGGTGAATGGTGAACGGTCAATTGTGAACGAATTTTGAATGGATAGACACCCAGCAATTGATCATAGCTACCTCACAGAATTCATTCAAGCGCCGAGGCACACCATGGAACCGATGAGCGTACGCATCGGGCAGGTTTTGTTGCAAAAGAGTATCATCACCCGCACGATTTTCGAGAAGGCGTTGCAGATACAGAAGCAGGAGCCGGCGGGCCGGCAGCGCCGTTTCCATCAGATTCTGGTCGATGATTTCAACGTCGATCGCCATGCCGTCTATCGCACGATTGCCCAGCTTTACGCGTTCAAGGAAATCGACCTCAAAGATGAAAAACTCGACGACGGCCGGCTGGACTTCATTCGCAAGACCGTGGAAAGCTGCAGCGAAGAAGTGCGCACGCAGCTCCACGCCAAGCGCGTCTTGCCCTTTCGCCCCAGTCTGAACAACAAAAACGTGCTCACCGTCATCGCCGCCGACCCGCTCGACCGTGAAATCCCCGTGCTCTTGAGCGATTTGCCCTATACGCAGATCGAGATCGCCTATTGCCCCTTCGAGCACGTGAACGAGCTCGCCGATCGCGTCAACTCGTCTCGCAACGACTTCCTGCAGGAGATTTCCGAGTCGATGCAGAACGTGGAAGTGATCGACGAGGAGGAGGGGCAGGTTGACGAAGCCGCGATCGACGCGGAAATCAATAAAAGCATGCTCACCAATCTCGTGGAGGGCATGCTGGTAGAGTCCGTGCGCCGCGGCGCAAGCGACGTGCACATCATTCCCAAGGAGGGCAACGTCACCGAATTTCATTTTCGTGTGGACGGCAAGCTGCAAGTCTGGCACGCGCTCTCCACGGTAAAGCCGGAATCGGTGGCCGCGGTGATCAAGGATCGCTCGCAGAACATCGACCGCTTCAATCGCAACGTGGCGCAGGACGGTTACATTCAGCGCAAGATCGACAACTACAACCTGCGTTTTCGCGTGTCGGTGCTGCCCATCGTGTTTTCCGAATCCAGCCGCAAATACGAAAGCATCGTGATTCGCGTGTTGGACGACCGCAAGGTGATTACGGACCTCAAGCAGCTCGGCTTGCAGCAGCAGGCTTCGGAAGATTTTGACTCGGCGATCCGCCGGCCGCAGGGATTGATTATCGTCACCGGCCCCACCGGGAGCGGCAAGAGCACCACGCTGGTGGCGGCGTTGCACCGCATCATGGACCCCACCAAGAACGTGTTGACGGTAGAAGAACCGGTGGAATACTTGATTCGCGGCGCGCGCCAGCTCAAGCTCAATCCCAAAATGAATTTCGATCAAGCATTGCGCGCGGTGCTGCGGCACGATCCGGATATCGTCATGGTCGGCGAAATGCGCGATCTCAAATCGGCTGAAATCGCGGTCAGCCTGGCGAACACCGGCCATACCACTTTTTCGACTTTGCACACCAATGATGCGCCCGCTGCCGTTTCGCGTTTGTACATGCTGGGTGTGGAGCCCTTTTTGATTGCCAATGCTATCAATCTGATCATGGCACAGCGTTTGGTGCGTAAACTATGCGATGCCTGCAAGCAGCCCACGCAGAAATTCGACATGGATCTGGCCCAGATGCTGGGCTTCACCGACGAAGAGATCCGGCGCACGAAGTTTTTTCAACACGCCGGCTGCGACAAATGCTACGGCGGCTATCGCGGCCGGCAGTGCATCACCGAGGCGCTGCTGTTCACGCCGGAGATTCGGCGATTGATCTTGAAAAGCCAGGATAGCGTCGACGAAGAAGTGATCCGGCAGGAGGGTTTGCGGCGCGGCATGTTGACACTGCGCGCCTCGGGCCGCGAGCGCGTCAAAGAAGGCAGCACGACGATGGAGGAAGTGCTGGCGGCGACGGTGGAATGAGAAAGGTGGATTGTTGGTCGTTGATGGTGGATTGTAAATTGCAAAGCTTGAATGCACTTGAATCGACGCGAAACGCGAGTGACGATACACAATCTACGATCCACGATCATCGACACACTGCACACCTCTCGGATAGCACGATAAAAAGACGAAGGAAGGTGTCTTATGGGACAGCGGGAGCTTATTCTCGTGTTAGGCGCCCTGACGATTTTCGGGATGACCATCTTGACGGCGAATAAGTTCATCGTGAGCCAGAACGACGAGATGTTGGAGCACGAATTCGAGTATTTTGCCGCGTCGCTGGCGCAGGGTTACATCGAAGAAGCCAGAAGCATGGCATACGATGAGACCGTGATCAACAATACTCCGGGGTCGCTGCCCACGGGTTTCACCAGTTCGGGCAGCTTGGGCCCGAATGGCGGCGAAGGTTACAACGACTATAATGACGTCGACGATTTCGATGGCTACTCTGAAACCATCGATTCCGGACGCGGCGATTTCATAGTGGATATCGTCGTGGCTTACGTCGACCCGACCGACCCGGACAACACCACCAGCAGCAAGAGGTTTTGCAAGAAAATGACCGTGACGGTGACGAACGACATGCTGAATCATCCCGTCATCTTGAGCCAGGTATTCGGCTACATTAAAAATTGAAGAGGCGGGCTCATGGACAGTTACTTGACGCTATTAGGCAGCATCGTCATCGGCGGACTGATGCTGGTCAATTTCATGAACTATCAAGCCGATCTCAGCGAGCACACCTACTCGCAAAACCTCGATTTGGTTTTGCAGGAGACTGCGATCGAAGTGGTAGAAATGGTGGAGCGGGATTTGTGGAAGATCGGCCGGGGCGTCCGGCAGCCGGCTTTTGCGATTTATGACGATGACGCCATCTCCTTTTATGCCGATCTCGAGAACGACGGCGTGATCGATACGGTGCGTTACTACGTCAGCAGCGCGAGCGCGGCCACGAGCACACCCAATCCCAACGACAGAATTCTTTATCGTGTGGTAAACGGCGTCAACGAATTCGAGTGGGCGGTAGGCGTAACGGCGCTCGAGATCGACTTTTATGACGCGTACAACGACGCCACCACCAATTTGTTCGAGGCCAGGTCCATCCAGGTGAGCATGAATTTCGAAAGCACCATACCATACGATGAAGAATATGCGAGTTACTCCTGGCGGGCGCGCATCACACCTCCCAATTTGTTATCGCCTTGACGGCAAACCTGCGCGGACGGTGCGAAAAGATTGTGACAGAATGCGAAAATTTTTCGCAGCGCAGCAGTACGGAATCAGGAAGATTGATGAGAGAAGAGGTGCATTATGGGTAAAGCGATGCTGTTAGTCGCCCTCGGGTTGAGCTCGGTCATGGGCAGGATGTTGTACAATATCAACGCCCGCACGCTCGACCTGACGGAAACCAGCTATGCGCGCCATACCCGAATGGTCGCGCGCAACGCCGCCTACAGCGGGGCGCAGATCGCCGTGTCGGAACTGTATCGCGACCTCACCTGGCGTACCGGCGTGGACACCACTTTTTATAACGATGGCATTTTTGTCGCCGAGGCCGTAGACGTGACCATCGACACGCCGCTGGCCGTTTCGCGCGTACGGATTACGTCCATCGGCAGCTACAATGACGTCTCCGATACCGTGAGTGTCTTGGTGGCCCAACCGGCCTTTTCATATTACGGTCTGTTCAGCGACTCCTGGCCGGGCGGCGAGTATTTCGACACTGGCGACTCCCTGTATGGTCCGATTCACACCAATGGCCAGTGGAATTTGACGGGCAATCCCGTGTTCTTCGGTAAGGTCAACAGCAATAGCAATAGCTTCAGCGTCAGCGGCTCGCCAAATCCAAAATTCTATGGCGGCTACGACCTCGAGGTACCGGCCATCAACCTGGACCTGACCTTTCCGGCCGTCATCGATTCCGCCAATGCCGGCGGCGATGTATATGCCAGCGAAGTTTGGCTGCGTTTCAATGCCGACGGTACTTATGATTATGGCAGTGACAACACCTATAGTGGCGGCACCAAAAACTTGACGGACTATAACGGCTCGATCATGACTACGGGCAGCAATGACATTCATGTCGAGGGCACGGTAAACGGCCAGGTGACGATTTACAGTGGCGGCGACATTTTTATTGAAGACGTCCTCGTTTACTCGCAAGATCCACGCTCTATTCCCGGATCGCAAGACGTGCTAGGTTTGATCGCGCAGGTAGACGTGATCGTCGTGGACAATATTGCGAACCAAACCGATTGTGAGATTCACGCCGCGATCATGGCGTTGGGCAACAGTTTCGAAGTGCAGAACTACAGTTCCGGCTCCCCGCGCGGCACGTTGACGGTGGTGGGCAGCGTCATCCAGCGCGATCGGGGTGACCTCGGCACGTACTCAGGCGGTGTGCTCGTTACCGGTTATGAGCCGGATTGGCAATATGACCGGCGGTATCTCAACGTTGGGCCGCCCTATTTTCCGCTCTTACCGCGCGCGATCGTGCTGGCGTGGGAGGAATGATTGGCGCACTGCACAAAAGTAAATGCTTCACCGCTCCCGCGCTGCCATCTCCCGTGTCGCGGGAATGGTGTTTTTGTGCGCCTCTGCCCGCAATAACCTGCATGACCCGCCTGACAATAAAAAAGTGTGCACAGGTGATTTGCAAACACCGGTATTGCTGGTATTGGTCTAAAGCAGGAGGGAGAGATTGGGCCGAGAAGAAAAACAAGAGTCTGAGCAATCTGGGCGGTAGCTGCTCCTGCTCTTACTTAGAGCCTGTCCGAAAACCCTGAAATGTCATCCCGCAGGGATCTTGGTTGACTCGGGCAGAGTGCCGATTTCAGGCCTAGGTGCCGAATCTACCAAGATGCCTTCTGCATGACAGAATGAGGTTT
>JBOHQX010000005.1:0-3458 GCA_050732395.1 bacterium | reverse complement strand
TCATGCAGGAGGCATCTTTTTCAGCACAGGCACCGTGCCAGAAACTTAACAAGATCCCTACGGGATGACACGGTGGTGTTGCTTGCCGAACCAACCCCGATCACCGGGGGTCAGGAGCTGAATAGTCACTTTGGATATTGAGTTTCGAGCGTTGAACTTTGGAATTTACAATTTGAACTTGCCATGTCAAACAGGATTCTTCCACGACTCGGACTTGTAGGGTTATTATCATTGCTGGCGGCCGACCTATCCCGCGGCCAGACTACAGCTGTAGCGGCTCCCGATTCTGCGCTGGAGAACACTATGGAGGCCGGCGAGGCCGCGGTGGCGGAACCACGTCGGAAACTGGTGCGCTGGAACCAGTTCGAGGGACCGTTTTTTACGCTGCGGGCCGGCGCCGGCTTTCTGTACGAGGGCGCTACCTATGCTCAAGACGAAGAGAGCAAACAACAGTTCGACCTGGAACCCGACAGCAAAGTGCGGGATTTTCGCTTCATCCTTAAAGGAAGTTTCAAACTCAAACGGCCCGTGACCTGGACCTGTGGGATCATGTACGATGGCCCCACCAATTCCTGGTTGTTTCGCGAGACCGGGATAATGATTGCCGTCCCTGAGATGCGGGGCCATCTTTTCATTGGTCGCACCAAAGAGGGATTTTCGTTGAACAAGGTTATGACCGGGTACGCGGGCTGGACAATGGAAAGAGCGACCATGAGTGACGCCACCATACCGATCCTCGGCGACGGCGTGAAGTGGCTGGCCTTCGTACCGGAATGGCGTTTGGTTTTGAATCTCGGATACTACCTCGATTCGATAAACGCCCGCCAGGCGTTTTCGAGCTACGATAATCAGTTCGTCGCACGGATTGCATGGCTGCCGCTGCTCTCGGAAAGCAACCACACCCTACTCCACATTGGATTGAACGGCCGCTCGGGCGCGGTGGATGAGGACGAGCTCCAGATCCGCTCACGTCCCGAAGCGTTTCCTGCCCCGTACTTCGTGGACACCGGCAAGTTCCCTGCCTCCTTCACGAAAATGGTGGGTTGGGAAGCTTACTACCGACCTGGCCCCTGGCTGTTCGGCACCGAATTTTGGCTGCAGGACGTTAACTCACCGGAAAGGGGCAACCCCGTGTTTCAGGGAGGCGATATTGTCGCAACCTGGTTGATCACCGGAGAGACGCGCGCCTACAATCAAGTCGGGGGATATTTCAAAGCGGTCTCGCCGGCGAAGACGGTGTTCGAAGGCGGCCCCGGCGCGTGGGAGGCTGTGCTGCGATTTTCCTATATCGATCTTGACAGCGGCACGCTGCGTGGCGGGAAGTTCTGGAGATTGACGCCCATGGTCAACTGGCATCTCTCCGACAATGTGCGGCTGGAGCTCGCCTATGGCTATGGAACTCTTGAGCGCTTCGAGCTGAAAGGAGGCACCCATTTTTTCCAGAGCCGCATTCAATTGCAGATATGAGAATCTGCCGTTGGCACAGGGCGGCGTTCCCAAACATCGTTCCCAAGTGAAAACCTCATTCTGTCATGCAGAAGGCATCTTGGTAGATTCGGCACCTAGGCCTGAAATCGGCACTGTGCCCGAGTCAACCAAGATCCCTGCGGGATGACATTTCAGGGTTTTCGAACAGGCTCTTAGTTGTTGCTTGGCTCGGCGCGGTGGAGCCGCGACGAAAATAAAAGCATGACGACAGAATCACACGGAAGGACACGAAATTATGCATGGCAAAACAAGGGAGAGGCATTATGTCCAGCATGATTGTTACACGAACCATCAATGCGCCGGTTGATGCCGTTTTCAAGACTGTATCCGACATCAATCAGTTTTCACGAGCTGTACCTGGTATTGTGAAAGTTGAGTTTCTTTCCGACGTCAAGTCAGGCGTGGGCACACGCTTTCGGGAGACGCGCCTCATGAAGGGCAAGGAGGCATCGACGGAGCTGGAAGTAACAGAGTTTGTCGAAAATGACCGGATACGCATGGTGGCTGACAGCCATGGGACGGTGTGGGATTCGCTGTTCGAGGTGAAGCCGAAAAATGGCCAAACCTCGCTCATGCTCACGATGGACGCGAAAACCGATAAGTTGATTCCCAAAATAATCAACTTGATGATCGGCGGCATGATCAAAAAGGCTGTTGAAAATGATATGGACGCGGTGAAAGCTTACTGCGAAAGATAAGTGTTGTTCAACTCAACGCCGGCTAACGATCTGCTGTTGGCATGTTTATGAAATGCGATAAGGGCTTGCTCTATTCCTTCATCTTGCTCCTGTTAGGGCAAAAGCCAACAGCTCTTCAGGCGCAGACACTTTCGGTGAGCAAGAAATGATTTGAAATCATTCTGCCGAAAAATTACTCTGCCAAAGAGTTTTTAGGAGTTTATTCAATGTTTGATTCTTTAAACGCCTACACCAGTTTTCAGCCGAGCTGAAAACCGAAGCCGCCGCGGCGTAGCCGCTTCTTCTTCGACAGGATTAACAAGGTTAACAGGATTGCTCTTCATCTTGTAAATCTTGTTAATCCTGTCAAAAAACTTTCAGATTTTATTCTATGTTTGTTTCTATCAGCGCTCTAAACTGGCCCAAGAAAAAAATCTGCGGCTAAAGACATTGATTGATTCGTTTAAAAGATCAGGGAGGGCGCTTGACTTTGGCATCGTGTACGTTCGGTATCAGGTCCTGCAGGAACTAATCACTATGTCGCTGCTTGAGATCTTCATCTCAGCACTGGTTGGTGCTCTCATGTCCCTGGCCCTCAAACAGGCATGGAGTTGTGGGAAGGACGGGGGCGGCGGCGTCTCTATGGAGAATGGCTCGCTGCGCTGCAACCCGTCTATTATCGTACCGAAAAGTGGCACCTCCAAAAGGTCATAAGCAGGCCCTCATTTGTTGGTATCGTGATCGAAGCAAAAGCAGAAAGCGGGAAGCTGCAGTGGCGAATGCGTGCCCGGCTGAAGGACAAAAGATATGTCGTGGGCCGGTGGAAATCTTTGCGGCCCGGCTCTATCTCGAGCGGTTATATGTCGATGCAGTTGGCGCCCAACGGTACCTTCATGTGCGGGCACAACTACGGAGATGTGGCCGGGAATCAGGACTCGAATTTTGGCATTTTGCTGCTCGGTCGCACCGAGACAGATTTGCGAGGGGCATGGCAGGCCGCGTCTACCGGGACTCGCACTATCCTCCCTCTCACCGAGGCGATCGATTTCTTCGGCGGCAAAAACGAGCCGCATGCGCTGGGCCACAGCGGGGTGCAGTGATCGTGTTCCCAGAATTATTCTGCCGGGCAATAATTCTGCCAAATAACTTTCAGATTTTATTTTATGTTTAAGCGTTTAAAGAATCAAACATAGAATAAAATTCTAACTTTTTTTCCAACGGATAGATTAAGACCAACGGATGGAAAGATTGAGTGTTCTATCCGTTGGACTTAATCTATCCGTTGGAGCCGCC
>JBOHQX010000004.1:0-15033 GCA_050732395.1 bacterium | reverse complement strand
AAACCTCATTCTGTCATGCAGAAGGCATCTTGGTAGATTCGGCACCTAGGCCTGAAATCGGCACTGTGCCCGAGTCAACCAAGATCCCTGCGGGATGACATTTCAGGGTTTTCGGACAGGCTCTTAGACGCATCCGAGCGGCACCGTTTCGAGCTCTTTGTTTTTTTGCGCAAGACCCAAGATTGGCGTGTAATATCTGTCCGGAGGTCGATCGGCCCACCTTCATGGACGGAAATTGGAACAGATCAGGAGCCATGCTCTTGCCCCAAAACTGCAAGCGGCGCTCCACCATCGACAATCGTCGTGACAGCCATCTGTTCACCAGTCAAGGGTCGTGCCATGAAGTACCAACACCGCATGGAGCAATTGAGGGCGTACTACGATCAATGCGCCCAGGATTATCGCCAATTCGACGAAGAAACGCTCGATGAAGAAAGCCCGCGGCATACGTGCAGCGTTTTGAACGAGATTACGCGATCGTTCGCACGTGAAATAGACGTGCTGGATCTGGGCTGCGGCTCCGGGCGCTCGTTTCATTGCCTGGAAAACGTCCGGCATTTGACCGGCATAGATATCTCGAACCAGATGCTGGAACAGGCGCGCTCTCCCGTGCACTCGACGCGCGTGCGCGCGCGGAAGATCGAATTGATTTGCACCGATTTTTATCAAGCCGACCTGCCTAAAGAACGCTTCGATTTCATTTATTCCATCGGCATGCTGGGCGAAAACACACCGTTCAACGCAGAAGTGTGCGACAAGCTGTTCAGCATGCTTAGGCCCGCCGGTGCCCTTTTCTTTACCACCGTGGATAGAGACTCGCGCAGCGAGGAGAAAAGCCTGAAAAAAAGAATGGCCGAAACGGTTCTGCCGCTCATGCCCGCTGGCCTCAAAGAAAAATTGAAAGAACGGATGGAATCCTTCTACGTGACGGAAGTCGAGCTGCGCGCCGTGATGGAAACCAGCCGCTTCCGCCGTTATCACATTACCCGTCACGCCTGCATTTCGGCGCGTTGGAGCGGGGCACACTTCGAGTGTCTGGCACATAAAGACGCCGTTTGTTGAGTTTTCTCTCCTGGCAATTGAGCGGTGCGTGCGCTCCAGAATTTTCGAACGCAGATGAACGCCGATTGGCGCAGCTTGAAAGATACGCTGCGAAATCAGCGTTGATCTGCGTTCTTTTTTTTTGGAGGGGCGAATCTGCGTCTTGCATACCTGCCTTCAGATGACTATATTATAGAGGTCGAGGGAAGAATTTAGTCATCAACGTGTAACCCATATGAACTATCCCGCCAAACTACAAAAGCTACTCGAGCTTTTTTCAGAGGTTCCCGATCGCGAGATTCGTGCTGAGATGCTCATCGACTATGCCAAGCGTTTTCGCGAAGTGCCGGCGCGCATTGCGCAACGCCCTTTTCCGGAAGAACGCCGTGTGAAGTATTGTGAGTCGGAAGCGTATATTTGGTCGGAGCCGCAAGCGGACGGCACGCTGAAATTTCATTTTGCCGTGGAAAACCCGCAGGGCATTTCCGCAAAGGCGATGGCTGCGATTCTCGACGAAACCTTGTCCGGCGCCCCGGTCGGGCAAGTTGCGCAAATTTCCGGCGAAATCGCGTATCAGATTTTCGGCAGGGATTTGACCATGGGAAAGGGAATGGGGTTGATGAGCATGGTGGGCACGGTGCAGAATGAGGCGAGGCGCCACATGGAAGTCAACCAGCACACCCAGCACTCTGTAAATATCGCATAAGTTCCTTTTAGATGCACAGCACATTGCTTCCGCCAAAGGCTTGGCTGACGCGTCAGAAATAGCCCAATGGAGTGGGAGCGTTTTTATGAAAGGAAAGTTCGATCTCTCTTTGGCGATCAAGACTACAGCAACCTTCGCCACTCTGCTTTTGTTCATCGTGTTCCTCGTTGCATTTGCCGTACGCCAGCTCCTCGTCGACCGGTTGACCTCCCACCACCGTCAAGCCGTTGCCTCAACTTCGCACGCCATTCAACAAAATCTGGCGGCTCGCCGAGCCGCAATCGGAAATCAGCTTCAACAATTTGCCGCAATGCTCAAAGAAAAAGATGGGCTTCGCTCTTACGCCATAGCGCCCAAGGAGCATCAGCAAGACTGGATGCTCAACGAGGCGCAAAATTGGAGGCCAGCCCTGAAGCTGCAAGCGCTCGAGATCACCGACCAGCGCGGCGTGGTGTTGAGCCCGGGCCATGATTGCAGCCTCGTTGGAAAAGAAGCTGGAAGACTGATTCACCGGCTGCGAGCGAGTGGTTCAGAGCCGGCACTGACATGGTTTCGGTGCACGCATGGGCCCTCCCTCTGTTTGACGGCGTTGGACTCCGTCCAGTTGAGCAGCAATAATTTTTATCTCCTCGGCGGCGTCGAGATCACCTCCCAGTTCTTGCTCGAGCTGCTGCCGGATACGACGCAGACTCTGATGTTACAGCTCTCCGATCATATCATCAGCTCGGCACCACAATGGCGGCAAACCGTCGAATGGAAACAACGGCATTCCGGTGATCTGGAAACTGCCTTGCCGCGCACGCTTGCCGAGCACTATTTTGTAGGGGAATTTACTTTGCCGGCCGTTGTTGAAAACTCGAACGCTCGGGCAAATATTTTTTTGCTGTATCCCAAGACCGAGCTGGTGCATCTCTTGAGCGAAATCAACGTGCGTATATTCATCATTGCCGCGATTGGCATGATCTTTGCGATTTTTCTATCAGTATGGCGAGCGCGAGCTTTGGCGAAATCTTTGCATCGCCTCGCTACTATTGCCAGCGACCTTTCATTAGACAGCCTCGAGGTTGAATTCGATGCTGCCGGCAAGGACGAGGTGGGCGTTCTCAATAATGCTCTGCAAAAGATGGTGCGGCGATTGCGCCAGAGCCGTATCGAATTGGCGGGAGCGGAAAAAAAGGCGGCGCTGGCAGAACTTGCCCGCCAGGTTCATCACGATATCACGAATGGATTTCTTCCGATTCGCATGGCGATGCAACACTGGGTGGAAGTTGCTGATCATGAATCGGAAAAGCTGGTGAAGATATTCAATGAACGTAAGCTGACGGTGCTGGAAAGCCTTGACTATCTGGAAAACCTCACCCGCAATTATTTACGGCTGCGGATAAACGTTACGCTCTCTGAAGTTAACGTCAATGAACTTGTTCAGGAATTGTTGAGAAGTTACCAGGATCTTCCTCACCGCGATATTCAATTTCAGACCCGGCTCGACCCCCGAGATCCGCGCGTGCATGCCAACGCCATGATGCTCCGTCGTGCCTTCGAGAGTATTCTGCACAACGCCATCGAGGCCGTCACCGAGGGCGGCGCGATTTCCGTATGCACGGAAGTAAAATCCAATCAAGTTGTCATCCATTGGAAAGACACCGGCGCAGGCATTCCCGAGGATATCCGCCAGCGCTTGTTCCAGGCGCATGTGACGACCAAGCCCGAGGGCAGCGGCTTTGGCCTGGTCAATGTTAAACGCACGATTGAGGACTTTGGCGGCTCGGTGATGATCGAAAGCGAAGTTGGGAAAGGCACAATCGTACGGTTGGCGTTGCCGCATACGAACGGTGCGGCAACCTGATTTCATCAAGGTCTTGTCATGCCTTTTGATTTGAGCAGGTAATCGGATGGCGACGATTCTCATTGTCGATGACATCAAAGCCTTGCGCGATCAATACGCTTATGACATTCGTCGTAAAACCGGCTTTGAAGTCATGGCCGCCAGTAATGGCCGCGAAGCGTTGGAGATTCTTTCCAGCGAGGATATTGACGTGGTCATTCTCGACCTGGAAATGCCGCTGATGAGCGGGCTCGAGCTGCTCGAGGCCATGCCCAAGGAAATTCCACAGGAAGTACCGATCATTGTCTACACGGCAAAAGGCAGCTTTCAACTGTGTGTGCGGGCCGTGCAGCTGGGGGCGCACAACTTTTTTGACAAAAATGAGATCAGTCTAGAACAGCTCATTCGCGTGATCGAGACGGCGTTGGAGTGGCGCCAGCTCATACTGGAAAACCGCAGCCTGCGACGCGCCATTCGCAAAGATTCCTTGCTGATCGGAAAAAGCGAAGCCCTCAATCGATTGCGCGAGACCATCGTCAAGGTCGCCGAAGTCCCCAGCAACGTCCTGATCATTGGAGAAAGTGGCACCGGCAAGGAACTGGTCGCACGCGAGATCCATCGCCTCACGCCGCGCGCCAAGAAGCCCTTCGTGGCGATGAACTGCGCCGCTCTGCCTGAGAATCTGGTGGAAAGCGAGCTGTTTGGATTTGAGAAGGGGGCATTTTCCGGCGCCGTTCGCACCACCAAGGGAAAATTCGAGGCCGCCAACGGCGGGCTCCTGTTCCTCGACGAAATCGGCGACATGCCTTTGCCGATGCAGGCCAAATTGCTCCGCGTGCTGCAGGAAAGCGAGGTCACGCGCATTGGCGGCGAGGGCCGGGTCGTCAAGGTGGACGTACGGGTGATTGCCGCAACCCATCGTGAGCTGGAAACGGAAATTGCCAACGGCCGCTTCCGCCAGGACCTGTATTACCGCATCTGCACCCATGTTATCCGTGTTCCGCCGTTGCGGGAGCGATTGGAAGACGTCGATCCGCTCACCATGTATTTCGTCGAGCGTATTTGCGAACGCTTCGGAACCCCGCCAAAGCTTGTAACACCGGAGATGCTGCGCACGCTCAAGAAATATGACTGGCATAAAAATAACGTTCGGGAATTGGAAAATATCATTGAGCGTATGATTATCCAGTGCAATGGCCGGGAGATTTTACCGGAGCATGTTCCTTCCGATATTCGCGAGATGAATCATGCACCCGTGCTGAATATTTCTCCTGGAAAAACGTTTCAGGAACTCAAGGAGGAAGCAGAGAGAGAAATCTTACTGCATCATCTTCGCGCCCATAACTGGCACATCACCAATACCGCCAAAACGCTCGGCATCGCCAACCACTCAAATCTCCTTAAAATGATGCGACGGCTCAGCATTCAGCGAGAGGAACGCCGCGAGTAGTCAAACCGTCTCCGAAAACTGCACCAGGCTCATCCTCTTTCTCCGCAATATTTTCCACCAAGGATCCCTTCCAGATATTTTCCGGCAATACCTTACCTTGACAATGTTGGGTTAGCCCTCAAAGCCACCAATCCCTGTCATTCTGCAGGAATCTTCCCTAGAGGTCTGCACTAAAGCCTAGGGAAGATGCTTACAGCATGACAGATTGAGATGGCGTGAACTTAACTTAACATTGTCAAGTTAAGGCCTGTACTTTTCATGTGTACTGGATGACACTTATATCATAATCATACCCCTTCGTCTTAACCAAATATTTTTATTACTTAATTCATAAATGCTTGTATGGTGTTCAATAATACACATATATGTGTTTAATGTGACACGTACATATTCGCTGTAAATATGCTGAAATCCATTATTGTGTGTTCTATAAGACACATATCGTTTTTTCATCATTCTAGAGATAGAAAAAACAGAAGTCAGCAAAACATTATGTTATCAACGAGTTAAGATTGTGTGAAACTAACTTAAAGTTTCTGGCACTGCGATTGACTATTCAAAAGATATTTAAAGTATGTTGAGTTCACTTAAAGAAGCGCGAAATTGACAATCAATTACTGTATGATTCGGAGGTGCTGCCATGATTCGATCTGCCGGAATTCTCCTCGTTTCTTCCATAGCTACCGCATTATGGGCAGGAGATGACGCGAAGGCACAGCGCGTCACTTTGCAGATTCCGCGAGTTTCCCAGGCGCCAAAGCTGGAGGATTTCTTGAGCGGAGGAAATGGGAAATCACAGAATTTCAGCAATGGAAACTCGCATGGATCCAGCAATGGTAATTCGCATGCGCCTGGCAATGGAAATTCAAGCAATCATAAGTCCCAGGCAGAAATTACCGGATTCCGCCAGTACGAGCCCGGGGATGGCACTCCGGTCAGCGAGGAGACGCGCGCCTATTTGAGCTATGACGAAAAAAACCTTTTCGTCGTCTTTGTTTGCAAAGATGATCCCGATAAACTGCGCGCGCGAATGGCGAAACGTGAGGATATCTCCAGTGATGACCAGGTGGTGGTTTATCTCGACACCTTTCGCGATGGCCAGCGTGCCTACATATTTGCGGCAAATCCCCTCGGCGTTCAGCTTGACGGCGTTCTCACCGAAGGGCAGGACCCTGACTTCAGCTTCGATACGCTTTGGCGCTCCGAGGGGCGGCTGACGCCGGACGGCTTTGTCGTCAGGATGGCCATACCGTTCAAGAGCATACGATTCTCGGTGGATTCGACGCAGAGCTGGGGCATCGCGTTGAGCCGCATTCTCCCACGCCACAACGAGGAGGCGTATTGGCCTTACGTCACCAAGCGCATAAAGGGCCTCATCCCGCAATTTGCGATTACACAGGGGATACAACAGATTTCCCCGGGGCGAAATCTGCAATTCATTCCCTACGGTATATTTTCAAGCGCGCGCGTTCTGGAAACGGAGACGGAAGCGCCCGGCTTCAACATCGCCAATGACCGGCGCCTCGGCGTGGATGCCAAAGCCGTCCTGCGCGATGCCTTCACCCTCGATATGACGCTCAACCCCGACTTCAGCCAAGTGGAGTCCGACGAGCCGCAAGTGACGATCAACCAGCGCTTCGAAGTGTTCTTCCCCGAGAAGCGGCCATTTTTCATTGAAAACGCCGGGTTTTTCCAAACCCCCGTCAATCTGTTTTTTTCTCGCCGTATTGTCGATCCGCAGTACGGCGCGCGGCTGACGGGCAAAGCCGGTCGCTGGGCCGTTGGCGCTCTGGCGATCGATGATCCGGCGGCTGTCCGGCTGGCCGAGGAGAGCGATCTGTCGCTCGACGGCCGGGCCGGGATTGGCGTGCTGCGCCTGCAACGCGAATTCGGCGAGCAGTCCAATATCGGCGTGCTGGCCACCAGTCGCGATTTTGCCTCCAGCTCGAACCGCGTGTTCGCGCTGGATACGCGGCTGAAGCTGCATTCCAACTGGATCTTGAGCGCGCAGGCCGGGCGCAGCATCACGCAGGAGTTTGAGGGGCCAAAACTCTCTGGCTCAACCTATTTCGTGGAACTGGCCCACGATAGCCGGAATCTCGAATACTTTGGGCGCTACCTGGATTTCAGCCCGGACTTTCGTTCGCAGCTCGGATTTGTGCCCCGCGTGGACATCCGCCAAACCGAACAAAATGCCAAATATCGCTGGCGGCCCAAGAGCGGCCCGATCGTGAAGTTCGGCCCGGAAGTGCTTGCCCTGCTCAATTGGAACCGGCAGGGCCAAATGCAGGATTGGCAGGTGGATTCTGAATTCCAGTTTGAGCTCAATGGACAGACGGAAATAAAGGTTGCTCGCACCGAGGCCTTCGAGCTCTTCGAGAACCGTGAATTCCGCAAGCATGCCACAACCATCGGTGTGTCCTCCGAATGGCTGAAGTGGTTGTCCTTCACCGCCGAATATAGTTGGGGAACCGACGTCAACTTCGATCCGGCGCCGGGAATGGAGCCTTTCCTGGGCAAAGCCAGGGAGGCCAAATTCCAACTGACGTTGCGACCCACACCACGATTTCGCTTCGAGCAGACCTGCATTTACGGCAGCTTGAAAACCTCCATCAACCCGCGGCTCGGCGAAGCTTTCGCCGCCGCCTCGAGCGTGTTCAACAATCCCATCGCGCGATGGAAGCTGACCTATCAATTCACTCGCGAGCTTTCTGTGCGCGCCATTCTCGACTATGAAGCGGTGCTGCCCAATCCCGCGCTCGTGGATCTCGAAAGGGAAAAGCGCTTCGCCGCGGATATTCTCTTCACTTATATGTTGAATCCGAATACCGCGCTCTACGTGGGTTATATCGACGGCTACGAGAATCTGGCGCTCACGGCTGCAGAGCAGAGCGAGTTGTACCGCACCAACTCGCCGTTCAATTCGACCGGAAGGCAGTTCTTCCTCAAAGCGAGCTACTTGTGGCGCTTTTAGGAAGAGCATACGACCGGGCGAGCGATAGCTCAAGCGGTAGTGTCAAAAGTCCGATGCAACAGATGATGTTTAAGAAGATTGACGATTTGCGATTTCAGATGTTCATAAAACCTTCGTAAATCGCTAATCGTGAATCAAGGCGTGAGGAGCTCGTCATGAATGCCCAGTTACGTGTTGGCGTGCTCGCGGAGCGACGTTACCTGTCACAGACCCAACCGGCCGGCATGTGCGCGGCATTGCGTGCGCGCGGTCACGGCGTGATCCTGCTCGATCCGCAGGCAATTTCCTTTGACACCGGAGGCGACGATTGGCTGGACGGCCTGGATTTGATCGTCGCGCGAGGCCGGAGCTTGCTTCTGTTCGGTATGCTGGCCTGGGCCGAGGCGCGAGGGCTGCGCACAATCAATCGCCGCACGGCCATAGCGGCAGTTCACAACAAGGCCGAAATGTCTATCACCCTGGCCAGTGCCGGAGTGCCGACTCCACGCACCTTTTTCGGCACCTTGCAACATATCGCAAGCCGAGTTCCGAGCGTGAGCTATCCACTCATTCTCAAACCCGTTTTTGGCGACAATTGCCGAGGGTTGCGTCTGGTCCAAGGCCCTGATGAGCTCGCCGGACTCGAGTCGCCGGATCTCGTAGCCCTGGCTCAACACTTTATTCCGAGTGACGGCGACGATCTGAAGTTGTACGGGATTGGCGACGACCTCTGGGCCGTGCGCAAACCGTCCCCCTTTATGGGGCCGGGGCGATTGTCCTCGGTGAATCAGTCACGAGGAAATAACGCGCGCGCGGAATTGTTACCGCTCACTCCGTCGCTGCGCGCATTGGGGTATCGCTGCCGCGAGCTCTTTGGCCTGGAGTTGTATGGTGTGGATTGTCTTCAGACCTCCGAAGGTGCGGTTGTCATCGAAGTCAACGAGTTTCCCAATTATACTGGCGTGCCCGATGCAGACCAAAGATTGACCGATTATTTGCAGCAGTGCGCCCGAAACTAAGGAACGTTTGCGATGAAGGAGGACAAAAAATGAAAGTTGGCTTGATTATGGTCCGGCATCCGCGTACTCGCAAAAGCCCGATCATGCCGGAAGTCGTCCGGTTGCTCAAAGAAATGGGTGTGAAAGTGGATTTGATCTATCCGGAGGAGCAACTGACGAATCTTGGCAGGGTGCGAGCGGAACATGACTTGTACATACTCAAATCAGGGACCGAGCTGGCACTGAGCCTGGGCGGAGCTCTGCATGCGGCCGGGGCAACGATCCTCAACCCCTACCCGATCGCTGAGATGTTGCGAGACAAGATCGTTTCCACCCGGGCCCTACAAAAGGCCGGGTTGCCGATTCCCGAAACTTATGTGACGATTCACCCGGAACAGCTCGCTCCCTTGTTGGACTCAGGACCGCTGGTGCTCAAGCCATACCGCGGTTCGCAAGGACGGGGCATACAGGTGGTCTGGGATGCCGAGGGGTTGAATGCCCTGACCAATGACCAGGGGCCGATTTTTGCCCAACGCTACTATGAGCCGCAGGGACGCGATCTGAAAATCTATTGTATTGGCGGCCAGGTCTTTGGAGTCGAGCGGATTTGGCCGGCTCGAACGTACGAGGAAAAACTCGGCCAGCCGTTCACAATTTCTCTGGAGTTGCACGAGATCGCGCTGCAATGCGGCCGGGCGTTTGGAATAGATCTGTTTGGATTTGACGTGATTATGAGCGACGGCCGGCCCTACGTGGTGGATATGTCGAGCTTTCCCGGCTTCAAGGGTGTGCCCGACGCCGCCCTTCGTCTTGCGGATTATATTTATGCCACGGGCCAGCGTGTGATGAATGGAGAGCCGTTACTGTCGACAGTGGCGGAAGTAGAACCAGAGGTGGTCGAGCTTTGAAAGCCGTTGCCATGATACCATGCCGTTTGCAGGAAGCATTTCGACTGAAAACCCGGATGCAAGGATCAGTTCCCGAATGCGCGTGGAGAGTTTTATGACTAGAGCAACCCTGTCCATATTGTCTCTGGCATTTCTGGTCTTAGGTTCATGTAAAAACGAAATTGAGCCGTCAGCACCGGACTATCACAACAAGCTCCTCTTTGCCTCGAGCCGGAGCGGCAAAGAACAGCTTTACGCGATCAATCCGGAGGGGACGGAGATTCGCCAACTCACCAGCGGCCGTTGGTGGCACGGTCATGGACGGTGGTCTCCGGAGGCAACGCGGATCGTGTGCAACACGGAAGAACGTACCACAACAGCCGGCCTGGAGATGGTCGTCATGAACGTTGATGGAAGCAATCGCCGCCATCTGGGATGGGGCTCCAGAATGGCCTGGTTAAGAGACGGGAGAAAGATTGTATTCGTGTATTTTCCGTCATTCGAGATTGGCGTTTTTGACGCTGCTTTGTACATCATTGATTCGGATGGTAAAAACAGAACGTTGCTTTCTGTTGATTTTGCGAGTGAGGCGGCGTTTTCACCAGTTGGAAATACAGTTGCATTCGTGTATGTCAATCGCTTCGATCCCATTCCTCTGCCCATGATCAAGCTGACGGATTATCCAAAGTTCGAGAACGTCAGGTCCGTCGGACCGATTGGAGCGACACATCCGGCATGGTCACCCAATGGCAGAGAGATAGCCTTCACCATGAAACCGGAAGGAAGAGCATTTCACGACATTTTTGTTATGGACACAAGCGGACAAGCGCTCCACCAGGTTACTAAACATCAATCTTCAGAACATTTTTATTTTCCACGCTGGTCACCTGAAGGAAATAGAATCGCCTTCATCTCTTATGTAACGGAGGGCTTACTACAGCGTTATTTGTATATGGTAAACCGGGATGGAACCAACCTCCAGAGAGTTCTGGATGATTCCACAGTGACGTCTGTTGATTGGTCCTGGTAAATCATTCAAGCGCCCCAGGAAACTGGCAGCGCTGAGAAGACAGCGGTGATATTGGCAAACAAATTCGTTTAGAAGCTTGAAAAGGTAAGGATCATTCGGGTGGCGAGGCGCCTTCGTGTATTTGTCTCTGTCAGATTGTTGTTGGTTTCTATCTGAATCAGTCTGAAAGAGTTGAACTTCATATGATTGTTCCTTCCAATGAGTGAAATCGACATATGAAAGCAGTAGTCATTGGCTCCGGCCGCATCGGTTGTGGTTTTGCCGGTCAATTGTTGTGTGCTTCAGGTTTTCAAGTGGTTTTCGTGAGCCGTAATCCAAACATGGTGGATTACTTCAACCGGGTCGGCGCTTATCGCGTATGCCTGGTCAATGGGCCCGAGATCAAAGAAATTATCGTCGATGGCGTCCAAGCTGTGCCCGCCGTCAATATTAGTGAAGTGGCCAAAGAGATCAGTCAAGCCAATTTGATCATCACGGCGGCCGGCGCCAGCAAGCTACCAGAAGTCGCGCCCCTGATCGCAGCCGGCTTGCGGCAATGCAGCACCCCGGTCAACCTCCTGGCTTTTGAGAATTTGTCCGACGCCGGACCGTTCTTGCGCAACCACGTTGCCAGCCATCTTCCGGCCGGTTTTCCTCTGGCGCAGCATGGCTTCTCCGGCGCGCTCGTTGAGCGTGCGGTGACGCAGCAAGTGGGAGACCCGGCCAGGGACGAGTTGCTCACCTTCATCGGCGATCCGCCCGCAACTTTCGTCGTTGACGGCACGAGTTTGCGCCAGCCGCTGCCAACCCTCAGCGGCATGGTTGTCGTGGAGAATTATATGGCCTGGATTCATCGCAAGCTGTACATCTTCAGCGCTGGCCACGCGACGTGCGCTTATCTGGGCTACTTGAAAGGATACAAGTACATTCATACGGCCATCCGCGATCCGGAAATTCGCGCCGCCGTGTCGGCCGCCATGGCGGAAGGACAACGTGGACTGGCTGCCCGCTACGGAAAAGAGACGGCGGGTGATGAAAGTGATCTCCTGAAAATCATCGCGCGTTTCGAAAACGCGGCTCTCAACGATCCGATCACGCGCGTGGGCAGGGACCCGCGGCGCAAATTGGGAGCCAACGACAGGCTGGTGGGAGCGGCGCGACTGGCTGCGGAAGCGGGAGTTAACCCGGAAAAACTTGCCCTGGCAACCGCCGCAGCTTTCTGTTTCAACAATCCGTCTGATCCCTCCGCTGCCGGCCTGCAACGTGAGATCGCGGTCACCGGTCTGGGTAAAACCCTTAAACACATCTGCGGACTGGATTCCACACGAGGCTTGGGACGCTTCGTGGCCGAGGGCTGGGCCCGGCTGTCGGGAGGCTGGCCAGGAGGCAATCAGCTATTGAAGCTAGACCAAATGATGTGGGCCTGGCGTCCATTGTGAGGCAAAGACCTGCCGCTGTGTGTTTTTGCGCTTGATGGAAAGTCTACAGTGACAGTTAGGCGTTATGGATGCAAAAGTTAGAAAAAAATTCTAAAAGTTTTTTTCTAGCCAACGGATGTAAAAACGACCAACGGAAAACAAGATCCGTTGGTCGCTTTTCCATCCGTTGGAGATTTTTCATCTTTGGTGCTGCGGGCGTAAAGCCCCTTTCGGGTTCGCATTGTGGCTTATGAAGTTAGCTTGCCACCGCCGTTTTATGAAGATTGGCATATCCACACTGGTCATACGAAACCATGAAGCTCTATTTCATGCTTGTGCGCCGCTCCCCGCCGGTGCCTAGCCCCGTCCTGTCGGAAGTTTATGAGATTCTCGGGCAGCGAGGTTACCGGATAGCGATCGGCATCCCTGAAGAGATGGTCATCCAGCACGAGTTCCTGAATGTGCGACACGATCTCTATATTCTGAAATCTCATACGGAGTTGTCCCTGAGCCTCGCCGGCATACTGGACGCGCAAGGTGCGAGACTTCTGAACCCTTATCTTTGTTGTCTCACCACCCAGAACAAGATCGTGACCTCACAGCGATTGCGCGCCGCGGGCGTTCCTACACCACGTTGCTGGGTGACGGGTGAGTTGACGCGTTTGCGTTCCATTGCCGAGATGGGGCCGTTGATTATCAAGCCCTACCTCGGGCATCGCGGCACAGGCATCCATATTGTGCATCATCCCGATGAATTGGCCGCCGTGCCACCGCCCGAGAGGCCGGTACTCATCCAGGAGTACGTGAAAGGCCCGGGCGAGGACCTCAAAGTTTACGTGGTTGGCGACAACGTTTTTGCCGTGCGCAAGCCTTTTTCGGCGGAAAGTTTTGCGATCGCGGGACGGCCATGTGCGG
This sequence comes from bacterium, assembly GCA_050732395.1. Taxonomy (GTDB): domain Bacteria; phylum Zhuqueibacterota; class Zhuqueibacteria; order Zhuqueibacterales; family Zhuqueibacteraceae; genus JBIOXB01. Next base: position 1,831 of record JBOHQX010000004.1, on the reverse strand, counting down.
TCAGCGCCGAGGTGCGCGATATCGCCCTGCGTTGCGGCCAGGCTCTCGGCCTGGGTTTGTATGGATTGGATGTGATTGAGAGCTCCAAAGGCCCCGTCGTTGTTGACCTGAATTTTTTCCCCGGTTATAAAGGAGTGCCTAATGCCGCCGCTTTCATTGCCGAATATATTGATGATTATGCGCGTGGGCGGGTGCATCTCAAGCTTCCCAAACCGGCCTTGCCGTTGAATTTGAATCGCGAACAACATGAGCGAGCGCATGCCAAGCAAACCACACCAGCTTAATACCTCTCTACTGGCCATCATCGCCGAAGGGTTCCTTTCTCGTCTCAGCTTCGGCTTGATCACCTTCGCATTGCCTCTGTATGCCCATCACCTCGGGCTCAGCATGGCCGAAATTGGCTTTCTCATCTCGCTCAATGTGATGGTCGCGCTCGCGTTGAAGCCAGCCATGGGCTGGATGGCTGACCACTTCGGTTTGAAACGCAGCCTGGCTGCCGGCATCAGCCTGCGCAGCTTGATTGCACTCCTGCTGGCATTCGCCGGGTCGCCGTGGCAACTGTACGCCATCCGCACAGCACACGGAATGTCTCAGTCCCTGCGTGATCCTCCCGTCAATGCCCTGCTTGCCGAGCATGGCGGTAAAAAGTCCATCGCCTCGGCTTTCGCCTGGTACCAGACGGCCAAGAGCGTGGCGGGCTCACTCGGTAAAGTCGTGGCCGGGGTTCTGTTGACGTTGACCGCTTCCAACTTCTCGCTGGTCTTTCTCGTCGCTTCATTCTTGTCGGCGCTGCCGGTGTTTCTCATCGCGCGCTACGTGCGTGAGCACCGCGAGGTGAAAGAGGAGGAGACGGCTTCCGAGGCGCCTGACAACGAGGACATTCAAGCTTCGAACGGCGCGATGGCGGCGCGACCGGCAATCCTTTCGTTCATGGGCTTGGGTTTTCTCATTACCGGGACCGCGCAAATGCTGCATGGCCTGTTCCCCATCTTGGCGACGAAATACATCGGTTTGAGCGAAGCAGAGACCGGCGCCATCTATTTGATCTCGACGCTCATGGTATTGTTCGCCGGACCATTTTTTGGGTGGCTTTCGGATAACGTCAGCCGGAAGCTCGTGCTCATGGTGCGAGGCAGCGCCAATATTTTCTCATCCATTATATATATCGCCGTTCCAAACTTCCTGGGTGTCGCTGTGGGCCGGGTCACGGACGACGTCGGAAAAGCCGCTTTTCGCCCGGCCTGGGGCGCGCTGATGGCACATGTTTCCAGCTTCGACAAACGGCGCCGGGCGAGGACGATGAGCTACATGAGCATGGGCGAGGACGCCGGCGACATTGCCGGCCCTATTCTGGCTGGCTTTTTGTGGAGCACCTGGGGCCTGACCATCACCCTGGGCGCACGCGTTGTTCTCGCTATTGTCACTGAAATCTATGCTATGGTGGTGACCAGATCTATGAGAAAACGTGAAGCTTCTTCATACACAAGGCAAGAGCCCGCAGCGATGATGGTTTTAGAGAAATAGAATTTCCCGATCACATTGTGGGTCGTCATGAGCGGCAAGCCCTCGCTTGTTTGTATAAAGGTGTGGGCTTGCTTTTTTATTGCCGTGCACGCGAAGCGGATTTGATTTTACCAATGTTGTATGTAATAAAATCAAACTTTGTGTTGACAGGTTAATTTACATTCATTATATTAGATATAATCGTGACTATTCAGCTCAAAAAAAGCAGAGTAAACGGATGAAGCAGATTGAACGGATAGTGATTCTGCAAAACAAGTTTTAGAAATCCGCTTTATCCGTTCAATCCGCTTACAAGAAACAGGAGCTG
>JBOHQX010000003.1:0-10499 GCA_050732395.1 bacterium | reverse complement strand
GGGCATCGGTCGAGAGCCCGACGCCCCCGGGCCACTGAGGATCAGTTTGCTATCGCCGATTGAAACCTGTCCGAAAGCGGGTAGGTTTTGCTGGTCCAAATTGAAACCAAGCATCTGCGTATAGAAGGCAATCGAGCGCTGAACGTCTTTGACCTGATATCTGACGCCCCATAGGCCCAGTACGAAGTGCCGTTTCTGCGTTGATGAATCCAACTTGTTTTTACTCATGGGTGCCTCCTTATTGATTGGAAAGTACCGCAGCTAGCGGGTGTCCGCCCATGTAGCCGCGGTACCTCATAGCGCCATCTATCAAAGCGAGAGTCGGTCCTTTATGCCTCGTCGTAAGCTTTCTCAAGATCCGCAATCACGATTTTCTTCATCTTGAGCATGGCATTGGTTGCGGCCAGTGCTTTCTTCTTGTTCGAAGAACCTAGCAGCTCACCTAACTGCTTCGGAATGATCTGCCAGGTGAGGCCGTATTTATCCTTTAGCCAGCCACACTGCTCGGACTCACGAACAGCGGACAACTTCTCCCAGAAGTAATCGACCTCTTTCTGATCCTCACACTCGACATAGAACGAGACAGCTTCATTGAACTTGAAGATCGGGCCGCCATCCAAAGCCATGAATTTTTGGCCGTTGAGCTCGAATACTGCGGTGAGAACTTTACCTGTCATTTCGTCCCCACCAGGAACTTCCATGCCCTTCTCGTATCGGGCGATACTAATAATCTTGGAATTTCCACTTTTGTTCGGTGAGCGATTGAAAATCGAGATGTAAAAGTTCATTGCTTCCTCGGCCTCTCTATCGAACCACAGAAACGGGACGATTTGTTTCATGATCTCTTCTCCTTTGATAAATTTGATCTCCCGCACCGCGTGGCGCGGCGTCCGCGATAAAGCAGGACGGATCATTTTTCTGTCTTGGGCTTTTCAATTCGGTTGCTTTTGTTCTGGCCCAGGCGCGTCGAGAAACGCCTCGATCATCGAAACCTGCCAATCAGCACGCTTCACAAGGGTCATGTGATCCGTGAGTGGAAGCACCGCAAGCTGGGCATGCGGGAGTAGGCGGAACATCTCCACGGCGTGCTCGGGACGAACAATATCGGCATCTCCGATCATGATCAAAGTCGGGGCTTCGATCGACTGAATGTCTTCCGGCCGCCAGTCTTTAAACTCCAACATCCTCTTCACACCCTTGTCGCTGAAACTGCGGAATTGTTCCGGATGCGGAGCAACTTTGAGGTAGGCCTCTCGCAACTCGGCCGGCATGCCTTCAGGCGTCGCAAGCTTCATCATCTCCCAGAACTCGGGATAGGCTCCGTCGCGTTTGAACATGGCCGCGGCAACAATTAGTTTGCGCACCAAATTCGGATGCCGGATGGCGATCTGCAGGGCGATGTGGCCTCCGTTACTATAGCCGAAGAAGTCGGCTCTCTCGATCTTGAGATACTGAAGGAGAGCGACGGCATCGTCCGCTGATTGCTCGAAGCTAAACGGACGATCGACGTCAGCGGTGTGCCCGTGTCCCTGCTGCTCGAAAGCGATGACCTGCCGGGTCTTTGCAAAGGTCGGCAGAGTTTTTCCAAAAGAGGTTTCGATTGTTGACCCGCCACCGTGAAGCAGGACCAGCGGTTTTCCCGCGCCGTGGATCTCGTAATACATTTTGAGACCGTTTACAGAAGCATAGCTGCCTTTCGTGTCTCCATTCTGCGCCACGACCGAGGTGACAATTAAAAGAATCATCGCTATCGCAAACAGTGTATTGCTTGTTTTCATTTCATCTCCTTAATTATTGAAGGTATTTTGCTACAAAACCACCCGCAGCCTCAATCGTCTATCGCCTGATAGACCGAAGCCCCAGCCGCGGCTGTCCCAGAAGCCGGAGAAGTACTCGGACGCCGCCTTCTGTTCGGCGGTAATGTGGTCGGTCGTCATCAGCTCGATCGAGAGCCTCGATAGGATCCGCTCATGCCCGTACTTCCCCTTGTTCAGCATCATCAAGCCGAAGGCGAGGAAATCATCGATCGTCGAGACCAGCCCGCCCGCCCCGGACTCGAACACGGGTGGGCGCGTGAACCTGCCGCCGCGAGCTTCATCAAATACGACGGTCTTACCGGTTGTGAAGTCCGTCGTATAGCAAGTTGGCAGCCGGTCAACTTTTTCCAGAGGCACGCTGAAACTCGTGTCCTTCATGCCGAGCGGCTCAAAGATGCGAAGGTATCAAATTGATTCAAACACGGTGTTGTATGATATATCCAAAATCAATTTTGTTGAGGAACGAAACAAAAACATTCACAGTTTTATTTTCGATTTTCTAACACTAATCTCATTGGAACCTTTCCTTCTCTAACCATTTCTATTGCTTCGTTCATTTTAGAGAATGGCATAACATCTACAATGCTTTCAATATTATGCTTTGCTGAAAAAGCCATCATATCCATCATATCTTTGCGACTCCCTGTATAATTCCCAGAAATAGTTCGTTGAGCGTAATCATACAATAAACCAACGCTGATTGAAAGTTTTTTCAAGGGCTGAGCCACCAAACAAAATCTCCCTTGTGGTTTCAGCATTTCTAAATATGTGTCCAGTTCAAAATTTACATTTAATGTTGAGAGAATAAAATCAAACTTCCTATTGTGACTTGTGGGATCATCCATGTTTGAACTATCTACGTATTCAACTCCCAACCGATTAATCATCTCTTTTTTCTCAGGAGAGTGAGAAAATGCAAAAACCTTATGTCCCATTTTGTAAAGAAACTGGATCGCCAAGTCACCAAGTCCTCCAACTCCCAACACAGCCACTGTGGATTTGTTCGACAACTTTGCCCTAATAATCCCTGAATATACAGTAAGCCCCGACGACAACAAAGGAATTGAATTTGCCGAGTCAAGTTTTCGCGGAAGTTTGAATGTAAATCTACCATCTGCAACAATATGCTCTGCTAAACCTCCATAGGAGTCAACAGCAATTACTTTTTGTTTAGGGCAAAATTGCTCATTACCTCCTCTACAAAATTGACATTCAAAACAAGCTTCTTGCTGGTAACCGATGCCAACACGATCCCCATTTTTAAAACCAACTGCTTCTGAACCAGTCTCTTCAATCATGCCAATGATTTCATGACCTGGGACTAATGGAAATTTTGTATCGCCCCAATCATCGTTTATACTCTGAATGTCTCCCCTTGCAATACCACAATGAGTGATTTTAACTAAAACATCATTTTTGCCCACCCTTCTTTCATAGGTAAAAGGTTCTGCCTTCCCGCCTTTCTTTTTAATTGCATAAGCTTTGATTTTCATGGAACGGCTACATCTTCTTTGCCACTACTGAGAATAGCTCGCATTGATCAAATCAACAGCGGTGCGGCGGATATCGGCTGAGTCCTCATGCTCAAATCCCGCCAAGGCCTTCAGAAGCGTCTCGCGAGGCGGGGCGTTTATCGCTGCCCGAAGGAAATTGTCGTAGGAATAGTTCTCGGTCATCAATTAGGTCGTGCTGCAGAAGAGTTTGGATGAGATTGCTGCTGCCGGTGATTTTCAGATCATCAATGTTAAATGATCCCTCACCACCTGGACTATACTTGAAGGACAAATCCCAGGTCGTTTGTATGCCGCCATTCCTTTTGATTGCAGTGGAAGAGGCACGTCAAACACCACGCAAATGTAGGACAGTTCTCCGGACCCGCCGACACTGCCAAATCAGACAGGAACCGGCTGGTAGCGAAGAATAACACCACTCGACTGCAACGGTCTTGTCTCCACAAGCCTCATCTTCATTCTTTCCGGATTTGTTTTGAATAGAGGATTCCCTCTGCCGAGAATGAGCGGTGTAAGACAGAGACGGTATTCGTCTATTAGTCGATGCTGCATGAATGTTGAAGAAAGATTTGCGCTGCCGAAAATGTTTAGATCTTTGCCGGACCCGCCCGCCGGCAAGACAGATTGCTGCTTCAGCTTAGTGACTTCTTCGACTGCGTTCTCATTCACCAGAGTGGTGTTGTTCCAATCGGCCTTCTTCAGCGTTTTGGAGAAAACGATTTTCGGGATGCTGTTCATGAAATCCGCGATCTTGCCCGTCGCCGTTGTCCAGTGACTCGCCATGCCCTCGTACGTAATGCGGCCAAACAAAAGCACACCAGTGGATTTTAATGTGTCGAGAGAAAATTTCTCCAACTCGGCGCCCCAGACGTCATTGTGCCAGTCTAGTTCCCAGCTCTTTGGTCCTTCAAAGAAACCGTCGAGCGTGATCAGGTTCCACATGATGAGTTTTCTCATTGTCTTTCTCCTTTCCTTTAGTTTGGACTGCTTTTCCTCTAAATAGTCGTTCGGCAATCATCAAAATTATTCCCACCAAATCTTCCTTCGCGTCGCAATACCAGGATGTGCCGTAGCCGCCATCCCAACCGTAGCGTCCGGGCACGGAAGCCAAATCGTCCCGCCTGGTGATGATCGAAAGACCGAAGCCCCAGCCACGGCTGTCCCAGAAGCCGGAGAAGAACTCGGACGCCGCCTTCTGTTCGGCGGTAATGTGGTCGGTCGTCATCAGCTCGACCGAGAGCCTCGACAGGATGCGCTCGTGCCCGTGCTTTCCTTTGTTCAGCATCATCAGGCCGAAGGCGAGAAAATCATCGACCGTCGAGACCAGCCCGCCCGCCCCGGACTCAAACACGGGTGGGCGCGTGAACCTGCCACCGCGAGCTTCATCGAATACGACGGTCTCACCGGTTGTGAAGTCCGTCGTATAGCAAGTTGGCAGGCGATCAACTTTTTCCGGAGGCACGCTGAAGCCCGTGTCCTTCATGCCGAGCGGCTCAAAAATGTTTTTGATTCGACAAGTTTCAATTGAAGCCGCTCCTTAAGATCGGTGGCCTCGAACAAGCGCGGTCCCTTTCCCGCCACAATCGGCTGAACTACAAAGCGATATTCATCAACCAGACCGAGCCGTGTAAGATGCGAAGCAATACTCAGACCGCCGATGGATATATCCTTGCCCGGTTGCTGTTTCAACTTCAGTATTTCTTCTTCGATTCCGAAAATGACGTTTCTCATTTATTGCTCCTTAGCAGACTGTTTGACTTTGGCAAGGAGATTGGGAAAGCCACTGGGGTCAGGATTTTTCCTGGCGTACTCTTGTTTCCATTCGGCAGGAAACATATCGGGCGTCAACGTCGCCATCATTTCTTTCTGCCCCGCAATTTGCCCTTCAGCGGAGAATGCCGTACCGCTGATGGCAACCTTCCGCACCATTAAAAAACTCAGAAGACAGAAAGCCTGCCCTACCAAAGCCCTAGGCAGGCCAAGGATGAGGAGCAGAAAAATGTCGGTTATCAACTTCCTTGATATGACGTCTAATGTCATTTTTCTGTCTTGGCTGTCTGTCTTGGCTCTTGACCAAACCACCTTATTCCACGATCTGGTAAATCTCCCTTCGGCCGGTCAAATACATTTCCGTGTACTTTGACATCTCTTCTGCAACTTTGGGATCCATTTTCGGATCCGGTTTGCCCGATTTGTACTCTTCCATTTGCTTTTCGAATTCAGCCAAACTTTTCACTTGCGTCTCAATGACGACTGTGTTGAAATCCCCTGCCATATCAGTCATCACGCGCACGTTGGGGTCTCCGCCGAATCCTTTCTTGCACAATTTGGCAAGCTTCGATGCTTGTCCCGGTTTTGCCGTGAATACTTCACGAATGATGAGCATGGTGGTATCTCCTTTTTTGAGAGTTCTTTGCATCATGAGAAATTCGTTGTTTCATTGGTTTCTAGTTGTCTTTCATTCTGATCATGCACTGGCAATCGCTCTCGTTCAAATACCATTCAACGCAAATGCCGCTGGGGTCTATGCGCTTGTCCGCGGTTAATTTCTCAAAGGCCATCCCAATGGCGGGAATGTTTTTCATGAAGTCTTTTACAACGGTATAAATGTAGCTTCCTTTGGCAATGATAAATTCCTCCAAATTGTGCCTGCTCAATTCTCCGATTTTGAATTCCTCGGCGGCGGCTTTATAAATGATTTTACCGTTATGCGGCCAGGATAAGCCAAAGTATTTTCTTTCCGGAGTGAAGTTCACCAAGGCGTGCAGCGTCTGGTGGGCCTGCAATACTCCGTCCGGAAATGATTTTGCCGTAACACAAAATACCTTGATGTCCTGATTAAGAATAAATGTTTCCACGATAAACTCATTCTTGTCTGCCATTCTGCTGTAATTTTCGCTTTATTTTTGTCATCATAGATCAAGCGGAGGATTGCGATACTTGACGATCCATGGGAATTTCAACCGCGTTTCTTCTATCACGACTTCTCCTTTCTCGGATTACAAATGTATTCTGTCCTGGGTCATGGTGGAGGCAGCTTTACGGGGCGGGCGCGGCGCATCTGGCTACACCCTGTGTACCTTACTCGTGGAATTGCTGTCGTTTCTAGATGGTCGTTTGGAAAGGTCCAAAATCGACAATTGACCCAAACCGATTTGGGGCCATTCATTCTTTCAATCACCAGGGTACCATCCCTCGCGTTTGAAGGTGGTCGAGACGACGACGAGCTTGCGCACCAGTTCAGGATGCCGTATGGCTGGCTGCAGGGCGACACCCCCGCCAAGAGAGTAGCCCATGACGTCGGCTTGTTGAATACCAAGATGCTTGATCAGCGCGGCGATGCCATCCGCATTCAAATGACGATAGCGCCTCAGGTGATCTTTTGTTATAGCCAAATCATCGGCAATAGATGGTTGAATCGGTTTCACGGTTGAGCGGTTGGTGTTGCGTAACGAGCTTCGTGTCAGCGTAAATATAAAGCCAGATGGGAGTGAAACAATTAGCAGAAGGCTGAATAAAAAGTAGGTAGAAGGTAAGAAATCTGTAGGCTCAGGACTACAAAGCTAAAAAAGGCAAACCAAATTGAGCGCGACCCCGGTTCTGTTTTTTTAGTTTATTTGCAGAGGTAATAACCAGCTTGATTCTTTGCCGGCAAAAAAACTTCTTGATTCTCCTTAAATGGATTGGATTGCTTTGCGATTGGCGACCGGAAAACGGCCCTTTCGGGTTTCCGCTTCCATGCCCGCTTCAAATGGCGTGGACATGGCAAAAACTGTTTCAACGCTTTGCGCCGGCCGCTTGATAGAATTCAGATCGTCCAAAATGCCCGCGACCAGCTCCGCGCCGAGCCGTTTGAGTTCCAGAGCTGCCGGTGAGTCCGGCTTGCGCGTAAACACTTTCACCTCGATCCGAGAGAGCGAAGACGTCTTGCGTCGAAGTGAAGTGCTCCTGCATCTGATGCGGCGCGAGCGGGATACGGCTGAAAGAGCCCGCACCGTATCAATCACCAATCCGTCCACGAGTGGCAGGAGCGGTTTGCCGCGCAATCCTTTCGTCACGCCATCGGACTACAGCTGGCGATCACTCGTGACGTAGTCGTTAGGGATGTTGGCGGGCGGGGTGATACGCGTCGAGCAGGGCAGCGTGTTCCGACCGTCGGCGTGCGTCCATCCAAAAAAGTCCCGATCAGATAAAGCAAGCTGCCGATATCATGGCCGATTATCGATAGCCGGTAACGTCGGCGGGTTTGCCTGCGTCTTGAACCTCGACGAGGTATCTCCAGGCATCGGGCTGACTGCCATCGAGATCGGTGAAGCCATAGACCTTCGCCAACTGCCCGCTCGACAGCGACTTTCCGTTCCAACGCGACACGTTGGGATCTTGCGCGAGGGCTGCGACCGCCCGGCCGACAAACGCCGGGCTCTCGGAGATAGCGAAATGCGGCTGAATCTTCGTCGCGCCACGCCAGTTCGATTCGGTTACGCCGTAAATTTCGAGCATCGCCTCTGATCGCAGCCAACCCGGGGTGAGCGACACGGCCGTCGCACCGTGAGGCCGCAACTCGTGCGCTAACGCGAACGCCATGCGGTTCACTGACGCCTTGGCCAGGTCGTAGAAGAAGGAGACCCGGTAGTTGGTCGCGTTGTACTCATCAGTTCCGTCAGTCACTTCGACGACCAGACCGCCGGGCGTTTTGATGAGTAGCGGTATCGCGAAGTGGCTGGTGATGGCGTGCGTGTCCACGGCCAAGCGCAAAGTATGCAGCCCATAGTCAAGGTCTGATTCCCACACTGACTTGTTCCACTCGACCTTGGTCGCTCCAAATATATCGTTCACGAGAATGTGCAGGGCGCCTTGCTCACCTTCAATACGAGCCACCAGTGCACCCACCTGGTCCGGCACGAGATGGTCCACCTGGACCGCGATGCCGCGGCCGCCGGCCTCATCCACAAGAGCCGCGGTCTCTTCGATCGTCTCAGGCCGGTTCATCTCCGATCGCTCGGAGCGGGTCGTTCGCCCGGTGACATAGACGGTCGCTCCGGCCGCGCCCAACTGCACAGCGATACCTCGTCCCACTCCGCGAGTCGCTCCGGCGACCAGTGCAACCTTACCTGCCAGCGATGTTTTCATAGCCTATTCGCTATTGAAAGATTGATTTACAATTGCCGATTTTCGATTTACGAAGGGATTATCAATATCCAAAATCGCAGGTCGTTGATCGCAAATCGTCAATCAACTTGACCTCTTCTCACTGTCGCGCTGGAGCAGGATAAGTCCGGCCGCAACAATAAATCCTGCACCAACTATCGTAGGTGTGCCCGGAATTTCCTCGAATGCTACGTAGCCGATAAGAGCGGCGCCAATCAATTCCACGTAGACGAGCGGAGCGAGCGTGGAGGCACTTGCATGGCGGAAAGCGACAATAGAAAGTATATGACTAGCGGCCGAGAACAGGCCAAGCGCAGCGAAGAACGGCAGATCGTTCCTCGTCGGTCCGGACCAGGAAAAAACGGCTTGCGGCGTCAAAAGCACCGTCCCGGCGACACACTGAAACGCCAGAGTTTTTATCGGATCGCTCTCTTGCGCAGCTCGCCGCGTGGCGATCAAATAAAAAGCAAAACAAACGCCTGCGCCCAGCGCCATCAACATGCCTGGATCCATCGAACCGCCAGGCCGCAAGATGACAATTGACCCGACAAATCCCAATGTAAGGCTCAGGGCTTTTCGAGTCGTCATACGTTCCTTGAGCACGGCGACCGAGAGCACAACTGCCATGATTGGTCCGACAAAGTAGGTGCTGACCGCCGTGGCGAGCGGTATGCGTGCGATAGAAAGAAAGTAGAGCGTCATCGCCGTAATCAGAAACACGGTCCGGAAGAAGTGCGAGGCCCGCCGCTCCGCCGGGAATATGCGGGTGCCATGCCTCCCTGCCGCGAATGGCAAAACGATCAGGCCAGCGACTGCATATCTCGCCCAGCTGAGAAAGAGCGGAGAATAACTGACGCTTAGATGCTTCGCCAGTCCGTCCACAAGTGGAATGGTGAGCATGGCGACGGTCATAAGCACGACGCCCTGCGTCTGACGCGAAGGGGTAGCCGAATCCGGTGATGCCATTGTCATTCGATCTACTCGATCCGGGTGACTCTATACTACCACGCCCTCGGGCTTCTCGACGGGGAGGAGGTCACGCGGTTCTGGCTCGGAAATCACGGGAACAGTTCCTCGAACTAAGTTCGCAAACAAACCTTACCGAAGTGCCGAGCTTCTCGAAGGTAGTTGAGGGCCTCTCGCAGCTCGGCGAAACCAAAAACCCGATCCACTACGGGATGCATCGCGTGAAATTTAATCGCCTTATTCATCGCTTCGAACATCGCCCGCGAGCCCACGTCGACCGCTTCCACACGCGCACACTTGCCCATGAACGTGACGAGGTCGACTTCAGAAGTCATACCGATGAGCAGTCCCACGAACGCCACCGTGCCTCCCAGCCGTAAGGCCGCAATGGCTTCCTTCAACCCTCCCACCGTATCCACAACGTGGTCTGCTCCGGCACCGTCCGTTAAGTCCACGACGGCCTTCGGCCAGTCGGGCGTCGTCTTGTAGTTAATGACTGCAGCGGCACCCAACTCCTTCGCGCGCGCGAGCTTTTGATCGCTGCTCGAGGTAACGATGACGCGGGCTCCGAGAAACCTCGCGAACTGAAGGGCGAAAATCGAGACACCTCCGGTCCCCAGCACCACAACGGAATCGCCAGGCGCAATATCGCGGAAGGGGATAACGGCGCTCCATGCGGTTACTCCGGCGCAAGGCAGCGTAGCGGCTTCCTCGTCGGTCAAATGCGCCGGCACATGCACGAGGCTGGCCTCATCAAAGAGCGTGTATTCGGCGAGGACACCGTCAGCGGTCGCGCCGCCCAAGGCCTGTCCCATCTTCCCGGCTGCAACCCTGCCTTCCAACCATTTTGGATAGAAAATGGGAGCGACTCGATCCCCAACCTTTACTCGCGATACGCCTTCTCCCGTGGCGGCAACGATACCCACGCCGTCCGACAGAGGAACTCGCGGGAGAGGCGGCTTCCATCGGCCCACGCCGTTGACAACGAGAAGATCGCGATAGTTGATTGAAAATGCTTTCATCTTAAGTACGACTTGCCCTGACCCTGGCACCGGGT
>JBOHQX010000002.1:0-4963 GCA_050732395.1 bacterium | reverse complement strand
TTGTTCGTGTATTTCGTGTGGTTCGTGGTTCATAAAATAATCCTCTCGATCGTCGCTTTAGGGTAATGCCCAAAATTGACCAATGCCCCCAGCCGCAGTCCCGTCGCTTTTAGATAATTGAACACCTGCGCGCGATGCACATCATCAATTTCTTTTACAGCTTTTAGCTCGACAATAATTTTGTCGTAACAAATGAAATCCGGCTTATAGGTTTGCACCAGTTTTTCATTTTTATAAAATAGCGACAATTCAACCTGAACGGCAAACGGTACGTTTCGGCGCAGAAATTCCTTGGCTAAACATTCCTGATAGACCGCTTCCAGAAATCCGCATCCCATTTCCCGATACACTTCGAAAATCGCGCCCTGAATGGCGTAGCTCTCGTTTTTGTAAAGTATCTCACCCATAACGCCCCCTCATATCGATTTCAGAAGTTTTTTGACCACGAACCACACCAAATACACGAAAGTTTCTTGTTCGTGTATTTCGTGCCTTTCGTGGTTTATGTCTTTCTCACATCAATCTTCCCGGTGACCGCGGCGGTAATGAGCCCGGAGCGATATTCCTGCAAGCGCGCGACTGCCTCTTCCACCATTGCCACCATTTGGTCGATCTTCGAGGTCTCGCGGTCGAGGTAGTCGGCGAGGGCGCGTTGTTCGGGAAGAGGAGGTACAAGACAAGAGATCGCCCGTATGTTTTCCATTGCTAAGTTCGGTTGTGCAGCTTGTACAGCCTGGTTCCAAACTATGTCTTGTACAAACTTTGTAGTGATCCATGCCGATAGAATAGTCGCGTAGGCACTGTTCTTCAAACGAATGAAGCAAACGGCTTGATTTGTGTTTGCTGGCAATAAATCCTTCGATAATACTGCTGTTTTTCCTGTAGTTGCTCCTGCGATTACTATGAGAACATCATTTCCTTTCAATCTGGAACGAGCCAGCAATTGGTCAGTTTCGGCATCAATGAAAAAATCTGGAACAAGTGAGACTTTTCCATCGTGGATGTTTTCAGCTTTTAGAAATCTAATGCCTTCGTCAACAGTTTCCTTTCCGATGGTCGATGGGGTTGTTCCTTTTGAAATGAGAGTTGCTTCAAATCTAATTTTGCTTACTTTCCAATGCTCTGGCACCTCGCCAAGCCACTCGATGCCGGAGGGCTTGAGCCTTGGGTTCGGATCAAGGCCGGCGGCGCGGGCAGCTTCGGGCGGCAGGCCGCGAGTGACCGTCCGCGAGATCAGCGCGGTGCGCTTTTCCTTCAGCTTCTCGATCAACTCCCGCTTCTTCGCCAGCAGTGTGTCCAGCTTCGCCGTCGCTCGGTCGAGAAAATCGGCGATGGCGCGTTGTTCGGCAATGCTTGGTAATGCTAAGTGAATCTTTGCGATATCATTCTGTACAAGAATCGGTAGTGTCGCGCTCGGCGCTATTCCGTGAAGTGCCGGTTCCAAGCGTTTCAACTGATAAGTCCCAAATCGTGGAAATACACGCTTCGCATCGAATTCAATGACTGTGATTTGCTGATTACACGAAGCTGCCGTTGTTAGCGAGCTTACCTTTCCCAATGTCGCACCAATTGCAACTATCATCGTCGCCCCTTCTTTGAACAAGCGAGCTACGCCATTGTGAACTGCGGATTCATTAATCAATTTTACCGGCTTCGAGAGAGTGATATCAGCATCGAAAGAACCGGGGCCAAACCAAGGAACTGAACCATTTTCGTAGTAATGCTCTTCCGCAGTTGGTGGTGTGCTACCTGTTTTGATGCGGTAAGCCACTCGGCGAATCATCTTTATCTCCCAATGCGCCGGCACCTCGCCGAGCCATTCGACGCTGCTGGGTTTGTATTTCGGATAGGCCGGGTATTTCACGCCGTCACCTCCTTCAGCAACGCGAGAATCTCGCCTTCGAGCGTTTTGATATCCGCTTCAATCTCTTCGAGCGATCGCGGCGGCTCGTAGCGGTAGAAATGACGGTTGAGCGGAATTTCGTAGCCGACTTTGGTTTTGCTGTGATCGATCCACGCGTCTGGCACGTGCGGCAGCACTTCGCGTTTGAAGTATTCTTCAATACTCTCCTTCAGCGGCACGGTCTCGGTGTCGCGCAGCTCGGTGTCCGGCTCAGGGTTGCGGTCTTTGTCTCGGCAAATCTCTGCGGTTTCATCTCGTTCAGAAAGTGCGCTCAGCACGGCCTTCAGCTCCGCAGCACTCAGGCGAAGCTCTTGCTCCTCTACGATTGTTTTGAAATCAGCGAGAAAGCTTTCGCGTTCTTTGTAAAGCCTTTCACGGCTTTTTAACCTGAAAGTGAGAAGCGAATTACGAATTTCCTCCTGACGCTGCTTGCCCTGCGCAATTTCCTGTGCGCGAATTTTTTCGCTTTTCTTGTTGCTCTTGGCGAGATTCTGGAAAGCGTTTTCTTCTTCCAGTCTTGCCATGCGCTCGGCACTAGCCTGAAAGTTCAACCGCAATGGGCGTTCTACGGTAACCTTGTGAAAGCCGAAATCGGTGTTATCAAGAATTTTGCTAACCACCAACGTCTTCTGTTGGTCGTCAATGGTGAAATCGCGCGTCTCGCCGTCGCGGAAATTGCCATGCATTTTGGCGATCTCGCCAATCTGATCCGGCTCGCCCTCGTCGCGGTCGCCGATTTTATTGCGCTTGTTGCCGAGGCTCTTGCGCATCTTCACGTAGAACTGCCGCGCGTCGATGAGCTGAATCTTGCCCTTGCGTTCCGCCCCTTTGCGGTTGGTGAGGATCCAAACGTAAGTCGAAATACCGGTGTTGTAAAAAAGCTGGTCTGGCAAAGCAACCACAGCTTCGAGCCAGTCGTTCTCAATAATCCACTTGCGGATGTTGCTTTCACCACTGCCGGCATCGCCGGTGAAGAGCGGCGACCCGTTGAACACGATGCCGATGCGGCTGCCGCCCTTCTTGGCCGGCGTCATTTTCGCGAGCATATGTTGGAGAAAGAGCAGCGAGCCGTCGTTGATGCGCGGCAAACCCGCACCGAAGCGGCCTTCATAGCCGAGCGTGCTATGTTCCTTCTCGATGAAGCCCGCCTGTTGCTTCCATTCCACGCCGAACGGCGGATTGGCCAGCATGTAATCAAAACTGTGCCTCTTGCCGTCGTGGTTGCGGTCGAAGCCGTCTTTGGAAAAAATATCGCCGAGAATGATGTTGTCCGCGTCCTCGCCTTTGATGAGCATGTCGGACTTGCACACAGCCCAGGCTTCGTCGTTCCAATCCTGCCCAAAAAGATGTGGGCTGGCTTCAACGTTGAGATTGCGAATGTATTTTTCCGCGACGGAGAGCATGCCGCCGGTGCCGCACGCCGGGTCGTAAATGGTTTTCACGACATGGCTGCGGCGCAAGTCTTTTTCCGGCGAGAGTAGAAGGTTGACCATGAGCTTGATCACCTCGCGAGGCGTAAAATGCTCACCGGCTTCCTCGTTCGATTGCTCCGCGCCAATCCGAACCAGCTCTTCGAAGACGTAACCCATCTGCGTATTGTCCACGCGATCGGCTGATAGGTCGACCTTGGGATCGCAAAATGCCTTGATGACTTCATAGAGTAAGTTCTTCTCGGCCATGCGCTCAATCTGCTGGTCAAACGCGAAACGATCCATGATGTCGCGCACGTTTGGAGAAAAGCTGGTGATGTACTTATTCAGATTCGGCGCGAGCTGGTTAGGATCGTTGAGCAGTTTGGCGAAATCTAATTTGGAGAGATTGTAAAACGGCCGCTTGGTGATTTTTTGAAGAAGGCTGCGTACCACAGTTTCGGGCTTGCCCTTGAAGGCCGGGTACTCTTTGAGAACTTTTTCCTTGGTGGGTGCGAGCAGGCAGTCGAAGCGCCGTAACACGGTGAGCGGCAATATCACCTTGCGGTATTCGTTGCGCTTGTAGGGACCGCGGAGCAGATTGCAGATGCTCCAGATGAAGTTCGCAAGCTGGGAATGGTTTTCAGCGGTCATGGTCGTGGTGTTGGTTGCTCCGGAAAAGGATTGTTCCGCGCCCAATATTTACGGGTTTTGAGGAATATACTGGCAAGAAATTTGATCTGCAATCGAAGAAATCACAGGCTGTTGATGGCGGGTGAAAAATAACCCAGTTATATTGGGAAGAATTCATTGCTTGCAGGCAGGATGCCTGCGCTACGTAGCGCAGGCATCCTGCCTGCCGAACTCACGTCTTAAAGACGCTCGAAAACTTCCACTCCTCGGGCCGCTTGCATAAACCTGCAGTAACGGGATTGGTGATCGTGTATTCACAGATGCGATAGAATTCCTCCTGGTTACGCACGAGATGATCGTACGCTTCGCGCTGCCAAAAGGGCTTGCCTTCTCTGCCCAGAATGCGATTGGCCTTGACGCCGGTGTATGATCTCCAGCTATGCAGAAATGAGCTGAGCGTCCAGTTGTGCAGAGGGGTTAACGCTACATGAGCATGATTGGGCATGACGACCCAAGGATGCAAATCGTAACGCGAACCATCAAAGTACTGAATTGCCGTAACGACCAGACCTCCAATGTCATCTCGTCGCAGCCAGCATTCGCCGAATCCGGCGTCGAGATATTCTTGAATGCGCCTTGAATAGAGTCTCTTCCATTTTCTGGCCAGTTCTTGCGGGTCGATCTTAGAAGATTTCCGCAATTGTCTGGTAAACTCCTTTCGTTCTTCTTCTATTTTCCGCAACACATGCTGAGGAAGGCTATCGGCCAGACGAAATGTCACCCAATAGGTTGCCCCTTCAGCTTTCAGGTGAGGGAGATACCCGCGACTGTGGTAACCCGTGAGAAGATGTGGTTGCAGAAGACGGGAAGTTGTTGCAGGCGTGTAGTTGCCGTTGTTTGCCTGTGTGTTCTTCCTATCAAGATTTTCATGGTTGGACATTTTTTACCCCCAGTTGTAAAAATTTTCAGCTTGCAGGCAGGATGCCTGCGTTACGTAACGCAGGCATCCTGCCTGCAA
>JBOHQX010000001.1:0-46442 GCA_050732395.1 bacterium | reverse complement strand
CGGCCGCAATCGCCGCGCTGCGCAAGAAAAATCAGATTCCGGTTTTTTCGCCGCAGGACTACGTCAAGCGCGGCTTACTCAATCTCGAGCAAGCCGCGGAGAAGCTCGAGGTGAGCTTGGCGTCGGTTTCACGAGAATCAACAAGCGTTAAAACTCTAAAAACCAACCCACGGAAGGAATTGTGCATTATGTCACTGGATTCTTCAATCCGCGGGAAAAGCTTGATGCTGCACGAAGTGCTTCTGCTTTCAGCTTGTCTGAAAGGCTGGTGTAGCAGATTATCCGTAAAGTCTCACAAAGAAAATCTCTGCGTATTCTTTGCGTGAGACATAAAGGCTGTGTACAAAAACAGTTTTTAACTTACATGCGCCCGGCAGACAAGCGCACCGGGTTTTTGATCGACTTACGAATAAAATTCTAAAAGCTTTTCGGCAGAATGATTTCAAATTATTCTGCCGAAAAATTATTCTGCCAAAAGTTTTATCCGAGAATTTGCTCAAGACAAAAGCGCCGTCTCACCATCTTCAAATAGCTCTTTCTGGCTTGTTCCAATCCTCCGGAACAAATCCGTCCGCAACGGCTGCCATCTCTGATTCAGGCCGTGTTTTTGACACGTCACTTCGAACAGCCGCGCGATCGCCTCTGCACGCTCGCCTTCGCCGCTCATGCGTGTGCCGAAGCGCGCGTCGTAGAGCTTGCCGTTGCGCGTATCGCGAATGGCGCTCAATACTTTTTCCGCGCGATCGGGAAAATGCGTACGCAGCCAGTTTTCGAAAAG
Organism: bacterium; assembly: GCA_050732395.1. Classification (GTDB taxonomy): domain Bacteria; phylum Zhuqueibacterota; class Zhuqueibacteria; order Zhuqueibacterales; family Zhuqueibacteraceae; genus JBIOXB01. The sequence goes on along the minus strand of JBOHQX010000001.1, from coordinate 45,664 downwards.
CTCCTTCAAGGCGTACGGCAGGCGCAACATGACAAAGCCGGCTCCCGTCGCCCCTCGCGCCGCCGCCGCGGCGATGATGGCCGGCATTTCATGATCGTTCAATCCTGGAATGATGGGTGCGACGTTGACGCTGGTGGGAATACCGGCCGCCGCGAGCTGGGCCAGCGCCTCCAATCTCCTTTCCGGCGCAGAGGTGCGCGGCTCCATTTTGTGGCGAAGTTCATGGTCCAGTGTCGTCACACTCAGAGTGACGTGCACCAATTGCAGCCGCGCCAACTCCTGCAGTAAATCGAGATCGCGCAAAATTAGCGCGTTCTTTGTGATGATTCCCACCGGATTGCGAAAACGCAAGAGCACTTCCAGACAGCCGCGCGTGATTCGCAATTTGCGCTCGGCCAACTGATAGCAATCGGTATTACCGGAAAGCGCGATCACCTGCGGCTTCCAGTTGCGGTTTTGAAAAGCCTCTGCGAGCAATCTCGGCGCCTCGCGCTTCACCATGATTTTGGTTTCGAAATCCAGCCCGGAAGAAAGACCGAAATATTCATGCGAGGGTCGCGCGTAACAATAAATGCAACCGTGCTCGCAGCCGCGATAGGGATTCAAACCTCGCACGAAAGGTATGTCCGGACTGTCATTCTCGGACAGGATTGTGCGGGTGGTATCATCGTAATAAATCGTTCGGTTGGAAACTGTTTCTCCGCTTTCCAGCCATTCGGGATCGAAATCGATCGCGATCGACTCGAAACGATTGACGGGATTGAGCGTGGTGCCGCGGCCTTTGCGATGGGGTAGATTCACTGTTATTTTAATTGAATTTAGGTAAGTGGCTTTTTAATGCTTCTATCCGAAAACTCAGAATTGTCATCCCGCAAGGCATCTTGGTCGACTCGGGCACATAATTGGCTTCAGGCGCGAGTGCAGAATCTACACGACCCCCCCGCGTGACAAACTGAAGTTGTTGGATAGGTCTCAACGTGAATTGATCTTATGTTCACCAACTAATTTCTAAATATTCTGCTCATATGCAAGAACTTTTTTTAGAGTCATTATGCGTATAATCGACTTGCAGCCGCATGAAGAAAATTTGATCTCGCAAATTGCGCAATTCCTATACGAAGCTTTTAAAGAGCACTGGCCACAGGCCTGGCCCGATCTCGAATCGGCCAAGCATGAAGTGGAAGAATCATTGGGAGAGGAGCGCCTCAGTCGGGTTGCGCTAGACGATGCTGGAATGGTGCTGGGTTGGATTGGCGGGATCAAACAATACGACGGGCACGTCTGGGAATTGCATCCGCTGGTGGTAAGTCCCAAGGCGCAGGGTCGTGGCATTGGCCGTGCATTGGTCGAAGACCTGGAAGAACAAGTGCGCCAGCGCGGCGGCCTCACCTTATGGCTGGGCACAGACGATGAGAACGATCAAACCTCACTCTCTGGTGTCGATCTTTACCCCAATGTATTCGAGCACCTCGCCAAAATCAAAAATCTGCGCCGCCATCCGTATGAATTTTATCAAAAGCTCGGCTTCGTGATCGTCGGTGTGATGCCCGACGCCAACGGCATCGGCAAGCCGGATATTTATATGGCGAAGCGCGTAAAGCTGAAGGAGCGATGACTGTGGCGGGTGGCAAGGAAGGTTGTGGGAACTCAGGTTACACGTTACACATTGCACGTGTAACGTGTAATGTGTAAATCATAATTCTACGGCTTGTTCATTTTACCAAGTTGTGCCTGCACCGCATGCAATACCTCCTGCATCTTCGCTTCCCCTACCCACTGTTGCACAATCTGGCCTTCACGATCGATCAAGAACATGGCCGGGATGACTTTGACTTTATAGACCTCCCACGCCGGTTTATCGGCGGCATCGAGAGCAATAGCGTATGTAATTTTATTTTTGGCCAGAAAAGCCGGCACTTTTTTCTCGGCTTGCTCGTCGATGGAAATGCCTAAGACTACCAGCCCCTGCGCAGCATATTGCTCGTGCAGCTTTTGCAGCTCCGGCATGCTTTTCACGCACGGTTTGCACCAAGTGGCCCAGAAATCCAACAGCGCCACTTTGCCGCGTAGTTTTTCCAATGAAACACTTTCGCCTTGCAGATTCTTTAACGAGAAAGCCGGCGCGGGACGCGGCAACAGCGGCGGCGTATAGGCTTCAGGATCGCCGTCGAAAGCCTCTTTGCAGTTTTTCGAACAGAAATAGTATTTCTCGCCAAGATGCTCACTCATGGCAACGACTTTCTCGGGCGCGGTCGCGCCTTCATGCACACGGCACACCGCGCAGATAGCCTCTTTCGGGATCTGCGCTGAGGCTTGACTGGTGACCAGCAACAACCCTGCGAGAAAGGAAAAAAGTTTGATCTGTATTCTCATCAGATTCACCTGTGAAAGAAAATTCTGAAAGTTTTTTTGGCAGAGTAACTTCTCGACAAAATGATTCTGCATCATTCTGCCGCCCAATCCGTTTCATCCGTTTACAAAACACCCTTTTCTAAAATCCAACCGAGAACGCGGCCCCAAAAGTTTCCAGCCAGACATACAACAAAGACAGACTGGTTTGCCTGTAGGAATACGTGAGCAGCAGATGAGAGCGGTCGCCGTCGTACATCGGCCGCAGCGCGAAATCTTTGGGCAACGCGATATTCACGCCGAAAGGGATATTGAACCCTTCATCCCATTCGGAGTAATTCAGGCTCGCATAAGGCGCCAACGGCGTGCGTGGAATGTGTTTCGCGGCGGTCAAGTAATACGATTGCGTGCCCTTGGGCGAGCCGATACGATCCGAGCTCGTGCCCAGAAACAGTGCCGGCCGGGTATGTGTTTCCGTGATCAAGTACCACGTCAGCAATGGGCCAATTTCTTCCGCTGCCGCATTGAATTCCAGCCCAATTTGTAGCATGCGCAGCACGCGATAGTTCGCCGTGAAGCGCCAGCGCGGCCGTTCGAGCTCAGTATCAACGTAACGCGCCGAGAACATCCATTTTGTTTCCAAGCCGCTCCCACGGAGCGGACCGCCCTCGCCGGGTCAGCCGCTTCAGGTGGGCGCGATCGCGGTCGGGCGGGGCTTCTTGGGTTTATCCTGGTCTTCTTGCGCCCAAATTGACGGGCACGCCAAAAGGACCAGAATGCCGATTATAAACACAGGTTTCATCAAAACCAAATGACAGCTTCTCGTTTGTCGTTAAGCGCTTATCCCGTCAAACCTCGAAAGGCTTTTTGACAGAATGAAATCTCAATGCTGTTCATCCTGCAAAGCGCATCGCTAAAAGTAAATATAAGGTTTGTCCTGGCACAATCGCAATTTATTCTTTCGAGCGCGAAGAAAAACATTTGCGTTTCAGCCCGTTCGCCATTATAATTTTCCATACAGTCAACCCATTCATCCAACAATCCATTAATCCAGTTGTGGAGATGCCCGACGACACCCTGATTGGCGGCCCCAACGAACAATTCCCGCTCACGCGCTGGTCCGCGATTCTCGCCGTACGTAGTGACAACGCCGCCGAGCGGCAACGTTCTTTTGAAGTTTTGATCGCGGCCTACTGGAAGCCGGTGTACAAATACCTGCGCCTGAAGTGGAACAAATCGAATGAAGATGCCAAAGATTTAACGCAAGGTTTCTTTGCACAGGCTCTGGAGAAGAGCTATTTCCAAAACTATGATCCGGCCAGAGCGCGCTTTCGAACGTTTTTGCGCACGTGTCTTGACGGGTACGTGGCGAATGAAAACAAGGCGGCATTACGCCTCAAGCGCGGCGGCGAAGTGCAGTTCGTTTCTCTCGATTTCGAAAGCGCGGAAGGCGAGTTGCGGCATCTGGACATTGCCGATCATGAAAACGTCGAAGAATATTTCGAAAAAGAATGGCTGCGCAGCCTGTTCAGTCTGGCACTGGCAAGCTTGCGCGAGGAATGCGAAACCAGGAACCGCCGCGTGCATTTTCAGTTGTTCGAGCGCTACGATCTTGACGAAACCGGCTCGCAGCAATTGACGTACGACCAGCTCGCCTCTGAATTCGGCATTTCCGCTAGCAACGTAACCAATTATCTTGCCCTCGTGCGCCGCGAGTTTCGGCGTATTTTGCTCGAGAAGCTGCGCGAGCTGACGACAACCGATGAGGAATTTCACCACGAGGCGCGGGCGGTATTAGGATTGGATTTGAAATGAGAATTGACTTTACCGGGCTCGGTTTGTATCTTGTTCGCAAGAATTGAGTCACTCATGAGGTGAAAATCATGTCCATTGCTCAAGTTCAATCCTTTCCGCCTAATCGTAATATGGAAGAGGGGTATTTGCCAGAATCAGATGGGAGGCCTATGGCTGAAACGGACGTTCATCGCGACCAAATGATCTATTTGCTGAATGCCTTGCAAGAGTATTTACGCAACGATCCCAAAGCTTATGTCACCGGAAACATTTTTCTGTATTATCGTGACGCCCTCGGCGAGTTAAAAAGTGTGGCGCCGGATATTTTTGTCGTCACAGGCATCAAGAAAAATCTTCGTCGCGTCTATGTTATCGAAAAGGAGGGCAAAGCACCAGACCTCGTCATCGAGCTGATCTCGCGTGAAACCAGGCTTGAGGACCTGGGGAGCAAACGCGTGCTCTACGCCGGCTTCGGTGTGACGGAATATTTTATATTTGATCCGTTGCAGGAGACACTCAGTATGCAATTGCGTGGCTTTCACCTGGAGGGCGAAGAGTACACGCCGATGATCGGTGCACGCTTGCACAGCGAAGTATTGGACTTGGACTTGGTGGTGGAAGACCAGCGCCTGCGACTTTATGACCGCAAAACCAGCGCATACTTGCGCAGCCATCAAGAAGCCGAGGCCGAAGTGACGCGCCTGCGGGAAGAATTGTCGAAGCTCAAAAGCGCGCAAAAGGGATGAATGTTTTTGCAGACTGGGATATAAACTTCTCGATCTTCTCTCGTGACCCCCTCCTCAAGACTTCTCCGCCTGCAAAACAAAATCATCCGCTGCCGCCTCTGCCCCCGGCTGGTGTCCTGGCGCGAACAGGTCGCACGGGAGAAAGTCAAGCGCTTCGCCGCAGAAGAATATTGGGGCAAACCGCTGCCGAGTATTGGCGATATCAGCGCGCGCTTGCTGATCGTCGGTCTCGCACCCGCGGCGCACGGTGGCAACCGTACCGGTCGCATGTTCACCGGCGACCGCAGCGGTGACTGGCTTTATCGCAGCCTGCATGCATTCGGTTTTGCCAATCAATCGACCTCAGAACATCGCCATGATGGCTTGAAGCTGCGTGACTGTTACATTGCGGCTACTTGCCGGTGCGCGCCGCCGCAGAACAAGCCAGACAAGCAAGAAATGCAAAATTGCCGTCCTTATTTGCTGCAAGAGGTCAAACTACTGAAAAATGTTCGTGTCGTCGTTGCACTCGGGAAAATCGCCTTTGACGCCGCACTTTCCGCTCTAGCTGAAGTTTATTTGCACAATACTTCACCCAAGCCTAAATTTGCTCATGGCGCTGAATATCTATTGACTTCTCGTCTCACTCTTATCGCCTCCTTTCATCCCAGCCAGCAAAATACTTTTACCGGAAGACTCACCAAGGCTATGTTCGATGGCATCTTCCGCCGTGCCCGAAACCTCCTCGCCAAGCAAGAACAGTTTAGAGCAAAGGAGTAACTTAATATTGTCAAGTTAATGGTTTGATGGAATCCATTGCTCAACTTGGAAATGGTCTCATCGAGGTTGATCACAAGTCCACCCGTCTCGCATGCAGATAAGACCATGTTGAGCTCCTATACGATGGAGTGCGGACCTAGACCATCGCCAAAAAACTGCAAGGGGCTTCAAAAATTTGACCAAAGATTCTCTGCCGAAAGGGGGGCGGTCCCAACCAAAGAGTCACTGCAATTGCACCAACCATCACTCGCTTGTCGTTAGTCTTCGAAAAACCCATGATTTATAAACACAAACGCAGTGTGAAGCGTACCCCTATACAGCCGGCGCGATGGGCAGATTTTGCACGCACTTGTTTGGGATTGTTGGCATCTAATTTGTTAATTTGACTAGATCGTTAGGATGGACTTCGCTCGTTACGGAGATTGTGAAGGATAACGCTCGTCGCCGCCGATAGCTTATGATTATGGAGGAAACTGCCATGTCGCGATGGCTACTTCTTTTTATTCTGGTTCCAGTCCTGTTTCTGTCACCTGCTTTCGCCCAAGAAGGCGGTTTTAATGTTCAAGCCTATCAAAGTTTTCTTGCGAACCACCAGGATTTGACGGCCGGGCAGTTGCATAACATGCACCCCACCGCAACGTTCCGCGCGCAAGCCGGTGTGAATCTCACCGCCACAGCTTATCTCGATTCTGTCATCAAAATCTATCAGCTTACTCCGGACGAGCTGGCGTTGCTGCAGCAGAACGGCTTCGTCGTATCTGAGCGGCTCTCCCGTGCGACTTTCGGCGAGGCCTTCCTTGAAATTTTCAAACGCGATTTACCGGTTTTTGTTTCCACCGATGCCCTGCTGCATGCCTTGCATCGATCGTATGACACGATTCTGCAAGACACGGAATTGGGCGTGTTGATCCCGCGGCTGGGGGAAATATTGCTTCGCATGCATGCCGCCTGGCCGGCGCTGGCAGAGGCTTACGCCACCCAGCCGGAAATGCTGCTCATGCTGCAAGACGTCGATCTCTACTTAACGCTCGCGTTGCAATTGCTGGGTCAAAATGTCGCTCTGCACCAGGCCGGAAATTCAACTTCGCTTCAGGAATTGCTCGGTTTCATCCGTGCAGAGCAACCGGCGAGGGTCGCACTCTTCAGCGCAACGCCGCGCACCATTGATTTCAGCCAATTCCGGCCGCGCGGGCATTACACGCAGAAGGAAGAGCTGAAAAAGTATTTTCAAGCGATGATCTGGCTCGGCCGCACCGAGCTGATGCTGACCAAGCCCAAACCGGAGGGCGAAGACTCGCCCACTGAGGCAGACATACAACGGCAGATTATTGTTTCCAATCTCTTGTTGGAAACGATAGCAAACAGCGACGCGTTCGCGCTCTGGCAAGAAATGGAAAGCATTATTCGCTTTTTGGTGGGTGAGAGCGACAATGTCACACTCGAGCATCTCGACTGGCTTGCACAGGAAACCGGTCTGGGGCAAGCCGGCGAGCTGCTCGACGACCAGCGCTGGCGCGCGTGGCAGGCGGCTTTGCTTACAAAGCCCTACGCCGGACAGCGTATTCTCTCGCAGATTCTGTATTCGGATCCCATGCAACCGGAACAGATCGAGCCACCCTCGGCATTTTTGCTCTTCGGCCAGCGTTTTGTGATCGATTCGTACGTCATGGGCAATGTCGTTTACGATCGCGTGCTATTTCAGGGCCGGAAGGTCTTGCGTATGCTGCCCTCGGCTCTCGACGTGCTGTTTGCGCTGGGCAATAATGCCAGCGCCGCATTGTTGCAAGAGGAAATGGATCGCTATCCTTATGCTGCGCCGTTGGCCGCGCTGCGCTATCTGGTCGATTCCTATGATGCGGACTTCTGGAGCAGCGCGCTTTACAACGTCTGGTTGCAAGCGATTCGCACGTTGAATACGGCAGGCGATCTTTCCGCGTATCCGCCGTTCATGCAAACCGGCGCATTTTGGCAGCAGAAGATGAATACGCAATTGTCGGCCTGGGCGCAGTTGCGGCACGACAATCTGCTTTATGCCAAACAATCCTACACCGGCGGCACCACGTGCAGCTTTCCCCATAGCTTCGTGGAGCCCTTTCCGGAGTTTTACCGAACATTGTATGATTTTGCCGCACAAGCCCGCCATCATTTCACCGATGTGGCTTTTGCTGATCAAGGGAAGAAAGACGCGATCCTGAGTTATTTTTCCCACATGGCCGGGGTGATGGATTCGCTGGCGAGCATTTCGGACAAGCAACTGCGCCGTGTGGCGCTGGATTCCGCGGAAACGACTTTTCTCAAAAGCATGCTTTATGACGTCGGTGTTTGCGGCCCGGATTTGACCGGCTGGTATCCGCATCTGTTCTATCAAGGGCCAAATGATTGCGCCAACGTCGATTTGGTCGTGGCGGACGTGCACACGCAGCCGACGGACGAAGCCGGCAATCCCGTGGGGCATGTGTTGCATGCCGGCACCGGTCCGATCAATCTCGGCCTCTTTGTGGCGGACAATCATGAAGGCGAGCGCACTGCCTTTGTCGGACCAATGATGAGCTATTATGAGCATGTCACCATGAATTTCAAGCGCCTCACCGATGAGGAGTGGCAGGAAGCTTACCAACAACCACCATCATTGCGGCCGGCCTGGGTGAATGCCTATCTCGCGGACGTGAACGGCAAGCGCCGCGGTCCGGGTCCGCAATTGGCAACGAGCATAGAGGAAAAACCAATCACCGGCAATTTGCCGAAAACGCACCTCCTGCATCAGAATTTCCCAAATCCGTTCAATGCGGGCACCGTCATTCGCTTTGAGATTACGCCGGCATTCGCCCATGCCACGACGCAGCTCGCCATCTACAATTTGCACGGGGAGCAGGTAAATGAATTGGTCAATCGCCCCCTGCCCGCGGGCAACTATTTTATGCGCTGGGAAGGGAGGGACCGCTCAGGCGCGGAGGCTGCCTCGGGAATCTACTTTTATCGCCTGCAAGTTGGGACTGTTAATGAAGTACGGAAACTTACCTTGTTGCGGTAGGGCGACCTGCGGATTCCTGAGAGACCTTTGAGATTTCATGAAATTCAAAGATTCATGATTACGCAAGCAGACTTTTGTCAAAACGGAGGGCTTGTCATGTCGCGTCCAATCATTCAATGCCACGTTCATGTTCTTGCTGGTCTCCTTCCAGCCGCCCTGCTTTCGCTACTCATTCCGTTTGCGGGCTGCGGCCTGTTCGAGGCGAATGAAGACAGCGGGCCTGCGATTCGCACCGACAAGCGAACGTATACGCTGAGCCAGAGCGGCGAAACATTAACAGGGTCATTCGACATGACCTACACCAACCAAACCGGCGATCCGACGCATTTGGTGACTTGTAATGGGATCTTTTCAATCCTCCTGGAGAAACTGATCGATGGCAAATGGGTGCTGGCATATGGATCGGATTCGCCCGATTGTCTGGGGCCGATCATTTCAATCGAGCCGGGACGGCAACATACCAACTCCCTCAAGGTTGCGGCTTTCACACCGTCGAGCGAATATGAGCCTAAATTCCAAGTCGATAACATTTCCGGTACTTATCGTCTGGTCTGGCCGATTTACGAAAGGCTGAATCCCAATGGTTATCAGGAGGAATCGGGTTGGGGAAAGCTCTTACCTTTGGAAAAGCGCGTTTCGAATACTTTTGAGATAAGCCAGTAGGGTCTATGATTCTGAGAGTAAGAAGGTTGAGGATTGAGGATAGAAGATCGAGTATCGAGAATTGTCATGAAGCTCTTGCTTCTATCTTCGAGAGTACGATCTTCGCTACAAGGAGCAAGGTATGAAAGCGCTTCATGCAATTTTGTGTAGTCTTTCTTCGCTACTCGTGTTGAGTTGTGATTCGAGTGCGCCACTCAACGATCAACTGGTAGAACTAGGGCAGCCCATTGACGACGTAGAAGTCACACAAGTGTGGCGTTACGCAAGTTGGGAAAAGCCGTATTTCGGAACTCGGGCGTTTACTGGTGATACAACGACCATCAGGATTACGGCACGAGAACCGGGAACCGTGACTTTATTCGAGCGTACAGTGCACGCCGACTCCAGTCTGCCCGCCGATACGGCTACCGTCAAATTTCAGCGTGAAGGCTCACTCTGGCGGCAGATAGGCGAGAATCGCTCACGCCTCTACGGATTCCTTGCCCATCACGACGGTGTTCTGTACCAGACCAATATCGATTCGAATCACGTCGTCGTTGATCTAGACACTTCTTTGTTTTTGATTCGGCAACAAACCGGCAAGAATCACTTCGTCGGGCATTCTGACAGAGTACGATTATTCTGTGACACATATGACCATGTCAACGTGTACTACGATGAGACGCCGACGTACTATGATGGCTTCGGGCACCTGGCCATTCATTCCCCGAGAGAGGGACTGGTGGCGACGATTTATTTCGGCGGATTCAGCTCCATCGAGCAACACGGCTATCAGTTGATCAGGCACTAGGAACGTTTGGGCTGAGGGTTGAAGATAGAAGATTGAGGATAGAAGATCGAAGATGGCGAACTGTGGTAAAGCTCTTACTCCATCTTCTATCCTCGATCCTCAATTTTCCATCTGCAATCCTTGATTTTCGAAACAAGCAGCCAACGACACCATGAATCAATCGCAAACCTCACTCATGACCCTGCTGATCGTGGCGATGGCCACGAATCAAGCCATGCCGCAAACGGTAGGGAAGCTGGAGGGTTTCGGCTTGCCGGGCAAGCGCGTTACAGCTCTCGCGCTGGCGCAGCATCTTGGCCCGCCAAGCTCATTCCTCTATGCCGTCACCGAAAATGAAGGCGTCTATCGGCGTTCATTGGATCCGCCCGACACCACGTGGCAAGATCTTGGCCTGAAAGGCAAGAACCTCACGGCTTTGGATATCCAGATTTGGGGCGCCGGCCCTTCAATCTATCATGCACCGGTCGTAGGCGTCTTGCCGGATCGCGGCACAGGTGATTCAACACTTGTCTATCGTCTCGAGGGCGCACAATGGATTCCTGCAGACTCGGGTATTGCGCGCGCTGAAGTGTACAGTGTCAAGGCATTGGAGAGTATAGAATCTGCCGGGCATGCGCCGCCCGGTGACGCTTTCGCCGGCGGCAGCGGGCTGATTTATCGCTCGAAGACTTTTAGCCGCTGGTGGCAGGAAGCTTACAACGGAGGCGTTGGCGTCACGAACGCGATTGCCACGAGTGGCATGGTCTTCATGAGCGGCGCCGTGTGGGCGGGCGGAGAAACTACCGTCTTCGCACCGTGGATCGCGAAGTCAAATGATGGCGGCGAAAGCTGGGAAGTCTCGTACCCCGATCTGAAAGGCGATAATGCGTGCAATTCGCTCGCGATTCATTCGCTCTCATCCAACGTCGTTTACGCCGGCATGGAAGGCGCCGTGATCAAAACCACGGATGCTGGAAAAACGTGGGACTACACCGGCCTGCGAGATACGCCAGTTTATTTCTACGGTCTGGCGCTTGATCCCAGGGATCTGGATCATGTCTATGCCGGCGGCCTGATTGCGAACCCTAACAATTGGGCGCTGTGGGAAAGCTTCGATGCCGGTCTGCATTGGAGGGAGATTCCGCCGCCGGCGCTGGTCACGCCCGTCGTGGTCTCCGGCATCACGAGTATCGTGGCCGATCGCTATACCGCGAACGTGATTTACCTCGCGACTTTGGGGCATGGCGTGTGGAAGTATCAAAGCCAAACCACCACCGTCGAAGATGGTCCGGGCTGGGCTGCACCTGAGAATTTTGCGCTCGACCAGAATTATCCGAATCCATTTAACCCCGAAACCGTGATTCGTTATCGCCTCTCCTCACCTCAACACGTGCGGCTGGAGGTTTACAATCTGCAGGGCAAGTTGATCGCGACCTTGGCAAATCAGATGCAAACGCCGGGCGAGCACAGCGTGCGCTGGGATGCGCGCGAGGCTTCGGGTCAACTGGCTCCACCCGGCATTTATTTTTACCGGTTGAGTGTGGGCGCAAAACGTACGGCTACGCGCAAGATGATTCTGCTGTGGTAGATAGACTAGTGCGCTGTTACCTTAGTTTTTATAAGCACCTCACGATGTCATTCAGAAGGAATCTTGTGAAGCATAAGCACAGTGGTCATTATTACCAAGCTTCTTTCAGAATGACATGGCTGCTGGTATAGTCTTTAAGGTAACAGTGCACGAGTGAGACTGAATCAATGATGGACCTCACCATTGTTACGAACGAAAGCATGGAAGCATGCGATCAAAACAAATAAAGCGTCCACGCCGGCTATTTTGCAGCGGCCTTGCCATACTATTGCCGCAGCTCTTGTTTGCCCAAGCCTCCGGTAGGTTGGCGCCGGCCGGCTTGCAAGGAAAAAAAGTGACCTCCTTGGGTGTATATGGCTCTTTCTACGCGGCTACGGAAAATGACGGTGTCTTTCGCCGTTCGCCGTTTGTCAATGATACGATCTGGACGCCCATGGGTTTGGAGGGTAAGAAGATTCTCACGATTTACCCGCACAAATTCGGGCCGATTGGCTTTGCCGTGAGTGTGGGCGTGCAGCCAGATTGGAGCCAGGGCGATTCGGCTTTGGTTTATTGTTCACTCTTCAATCAAACTGAATGGGCAGTTACAGATAGCGGCCTGAATCGCCAGGAAGTTCCCTGGATTAAATCGCTCGATGGATTTCCCGACGAATCGATTTGCGGTGAAACTTTTGCTGCCGGGCCGGGACAAGTTTTTCGAAGGAATTTTCTCAACCTACATTGGGAAAAAGTACTGGATATCGGCTTGGGCATCACCAGTGTTATTCGCGCCGATGAATACAGCGCGCGCGTTTGGGCCGGTGGTGGTACGGCTATTCGCATGCCTTGGCTAGCCAGAACAAAGGACAAGGGCGCGACGTGGGAAGTCAGTTTTCCTTTTTTCGATTTTCTCACCACCTGCCACTCAATTGCAGTTCATGCCTCCAATTCTGACATCGTTTACGCGGGATTGGAAGAGGCTGTCATTCAAACCAGCGATGGGGGAAAAAACTGGAAGCTGACCAGCTTGCGGATTTCCTCAGCAGTCTTCGATGCGGTGGTACTCGACCCCATCAATCCCGATCATCTGCTGGCGGGGGGAGGATATTTTGTGAACAGAGATTCGTATTGGGAGTTGTGGGAAAGTTTTGACGCTGGTGAGAACTGGCAAGAAATCTTGTCACCGCCGGCCGCCGAGCCGTTCGGGATCGCGGCCATCTCCAGCATCGTCGTCGCGCCGGATACGCTCGGTGCATTTTTGATCGGCACTTTGGGCGACGGCGTGTGGCGTTATCAGAGTGTGACGACGGCGGTGGAAGAGGAAAAGCATTCTTTGCCCAGGCAATTTGCCCTCGAGCAGAATCATCCAAATCCTTTCCATCCGGTAACCGAGATTCGCTATCGCCTTGCCTCGGCCCAAGCTGTCGAGCTGACGATCTTCGACGTGAACGGCCGCCGGATTGTGGCTTTAGTGGAGGCCATACACGCGGCCGGCGACTACAAGACTCGTTGGCTTGGGCAGGACGCGAATGGCGTGCAGATGCCTTCCGGGGTTTATTTTTATCAGCTCCGAGTTGGTAAAAATATCACCCTAGCACGGAAGATGACTTTGTTGAGATGAAATTACGACTCACTAACCGGGAGGGCGAGCGATGAAAACATCGAAAGCCTGCATTGTTTCGAAAGATCGGTGCATTTACTTCTCGGAAAAATGATGGCGCCGAGATAGCCCTGAAGTCTACCCTCTGGTAAAGCTATGAATTTCGCTCGAAAACAGCAGGCCCGCGCATGGCGACGCCATGAACAAGGTGCACTGCTTTTTGTTTCGCTCCTGGTGTGGCACGTGCATGCCCCGGCTCAAGAATTCTGGCAGAAGTTGGAGGGGCTGGAAGAAGACATCACGGTATTATCGGTCGATGCCATTGCCGGGCACCTTTTTGCGGGATCATTCCAAAATGGCGTCTTTCGTTCGATCGACCAAGGTGAAACGTGGATGCCGTTCAGCCAGGGCTTAACGCAATCAAGCATTCAAGCCCTGGCCATCGATGCCGATATCCAGGGTTCTATCCCGCCACTTTGCTGTACTCTGGCGATAGCGGCGATACTTGGGCGACGGCGTATATTGATTCAATGAGTTATATTCGAGCCAACTCCAGCATTGAAGCGCTGACCAGCAACAACGATGGTACCCTTTTCGCAAGTCTGTGTGGTTACGGGATTGATTGCGGCCTCGGCGTGCTTTTGTACTCCACAGATCGCGGTAAAAGCTGGAAAGAACTCGAGCACGACTCCACGGGCTTGGGTTGGTCATGCCTGTGGTCATTCGCCGTGGCTGCGAATGGGGCAATATTTGCCGGCAGCCAAGCCGATTATTTATGTGGTATTCCCTTCGGTAGAGTTTATCGTTCTCTTGACGGCGGCTTTACATGGCAGGAAGTTTTTACAGATTCGAGTATTGCGCGCGTCACGGCTTTGGCTGTTAGCCTGAACGGCGACATTTTCGCCGGGACTTTTTATGGCGGTGTTTTTCATTCAACAGATAACGGTGTAAGTTGGCCGGCTGTAAACAGTGGTTTGACGACCACAAATATTTCGTCTCTGGCCGTTCATCCCAGTGGGTATCTTTTTGCAGGAACCGGCTTTGGAGTTTTTCGCACTGTGCGGAAGACCTCGGTTACGCAGAACGCAAATGGCTCGCCTTTTGAGTTTTTTGTCGAGCAGAATTATCCTAATCCCTTTAATGCCGGCACCGAGATTCGATTTCAGATTCCATCTTCAATGCATGTCAAAGTCGTTGTGTATGATCAACAGGGACGCCTGATCCGAACTCTTGTCGATCAGTTCCAGCCGGCAGGAGTGTATAGAGCCAAATGGGATGGTCGCGACAATAGTAACGCCGCAATGGCTTCAGGAGTCTATTTTTGTCGTTTTCAGGCTGGAGCGTCATTTGCAGTCATGCGCAAGATGATGCTGCTACGATAGTACCTTAATCGACAGATCGGTGCAATGAAAGCAAAGCCATTTACGGATTGAAAAATTCAACTGATGGAATCTTTCATCTGCTGGCTTCCTCGATGCGCTGGAAATTTGTTAACCTCGCGAAAAAGCTCTTGCGTTTTGCCAAATGAACTCGCACAAGGTATCAGCATTCAAATGTCACGCCTACTCTTCTCTCTCGCGTTACTTTGGCAAGTACTCGCGCCGCCCTCGACCCGAGCACAAGTCGATCCGCTGCAGGCGGTGTCGTTCTTTCCCCTGCAAACCGGAAACCAGTGGCAGTATCAAATCACCTTTTCGCATCCTCCGGGGCCGGATCCGGAATATCGCACCGCGGCCGTTGTCGCTGACACGCTCATGCCAAACGGAAGAAAATATCACGTCGTCAAGTTGCCTTTGCAAGGCACTGAATACCTTCGCATTGACACCACTGCGCTCGTCGTCTATCGATATTATACTCCTATTCCTGGTGCCCACGTATGCTTGGATTCCGAGCGCGTTTATTTCTATCGTTTGCAGGTAGATGCGGCAAACGTGACGGCGCACAAGATGTTGCTGTTGCGGTGAAAATCAACCACCATTTCTGCAAAGGATTTATGAACCGAATTTACCGTACGATGACGAGGCTGAATTTGTGCTCGCCACGACGGATGGCGGATACGTTCTCGTCTGCGATGCTTATGATTATTTCAGTGACAATAGCTGGATGATCAAAACCGACGCCGCGGGCAATGAAGTGTGGACATATCGTTTCGAAGGTGCGGCGCTCTCCGCGGCGGAAGCCTCGGACGGCGGTTATGTCATTGCGGGCAATACCAGGCGAATCGATGATGGCTTAATTGACAGCCTGCTTTTGAAAGTCGATCGTGACGGTACTAAGGTGTGGGAAAGAAAATTTGGCACGGCAGGCAAGGGCTGGCTGAAATTTGTGGCGGGAACGAACGAGGGTGGATTCATTGTGGGAGGCTTTGCCAGCGACGTTAACTATGATTATTGGTTGATCAAAACAGACGCCAACGGCCAGCCTATCTGGCAACGAACGTTCGATAAGGGCGAGCCTGATGACGAAGCCTATGCCGTAATTCAAACCTTTGAGGGTGGGTATTTATTGGCGGGTACTTCAGGCAACAAGATCTGGCTGGTCAAAACCAATGCGACTGGTACGAAGGAATGGGACAAAATTATCGGTGATTGATCTCCGCTAAAGGAATTCTCACAACCTACGAACATGGAGCAGTACGATGCCGGCTCTTTACTCGGTTTTCACCGTTTTTTGCCTCACGCTGGTGAGCTGTCACCATCAAGCATCCATATCCGAGTGCGAGCAACAAGGAAGTTCATCCATGGAATTCAGCCCTTCGCGGCAAGCTGCCGGCTATCTCTCGATACATACCGATAAGAATTCGTATCGTTGGCAGCCAAACGATCTGAGCCGATCGGGGTTGATTTACGCGACACTGACCAATAACTCCGATATCACTTTTTACGCGATGATGGGTGACGGCTTCGACAGCAGTTTTGATCAGCAGAACTTGTTCGTGGCACAGGGCACGGGCGGCGCGATCGAGCGCAAGCATGCCGACGGCTCGTGGGAAGTCATGCCGCGTGCATGGCTCATCGAAGGCACGCGCGCCGTCGCGCTGCGGCCGCGAGCGAGCTATCGCCTCTCGGCGCCTGTACACGAGTGGTGCGGCACGGAGACCGGCGTGTTTCATGTAAAAGTCGAGTACTTTGATCGTATCGATCCAGAACCCGGCTCTTTGCTTTTTTTCGACTATTCGAATGTGTTCACGATTTTGCAGTGACCGAAAAACTCGGGACATCCATGGGAGATCAGAACCATGAGAATGATGGTCCATTTTTCGAGTATTGTTTTTATAATAGCAACAAGTTTGGCATCAAATATTTCGAAGGTGTGGTGGAATCAATTTCAATGTCCTCATTATAGGGAATAAGGAGAAGTATATGCGGAGCAAGAACCCCCTGGCGCTGTTCATCGTTCTGTCGATCTTGCTGCTGTTTAATGGCCTGCACGGCAGGCAGCCTTCTGAAAACAGCAAACTAGCGGCCGCGCGCAAGCTGCAACTGGCGCGCACAATTGAAACGGCGCGGCACCTCGTGCAATCACAACGCGGCCGTGACGTTCGCGCTGCGGCGCCGTCGAAACCATCAATGCGATTCAATGTCAACGGCAACCAGGCCATCGCTGGCACCGTGAAAAGCAGCGATGATTCGGATCTAAAAGGTGTCATGGTGATTGCGTTCACCGCGGATTCAAGCCAAACACCCTCCAGAAGCCTTGCCTACGTCAATGCCGATGGCAGCTATTTGATTGAGCATCTATTGCCGGGCAGTTTTTACGTGGTCGCGGAAGGGCCGGATTTCTTTCCCCAGTATTACGACCATACCGAGGCTTTCGATCAAGCCACGCTGGTCACGGTCGCGGAGTCGGATACCACCACCGGCATTGATTTCACCTTGAGGAGAATCCTGCCCGGCACCGGTGCGATTTCGGGCCGGGTCGTGCATGCATCCGACAACCTGCCCATTGCCAATGCCACGATCAACGTTTATTCCAGAGAAAATCCATTTTACTACGGTAGTGGTGTCACCGCGAGCGATGGCACCTATCACATTGCGCAGCTGAAGAGTGGGAGCTACTTCGTGCAGGTCTGGGCTGACGGCTATCTCAACGAATTTTTCGACAACGCGCGTGCGTTCGAGCAAGCCACACTGGTCACCGTGCTTGAGCCGCAGGAGACCACGAACATTAATTTTAACCTGAGCATCGGTGGAACGATCACCGGCCGGGTTACGAACGTTGACGGCAAACCATTCATGGGCGCGATCGTGGAGGCTCACTTTGCGAAACTTGATTCATTATACTATAGAGGCTATGGTGTAGCGATATCGGATGGCGATGGCAGTTATAAAATCAGCGGGCTCGAGACCGGAGCGTACGTGGTTTCGGCACAAGCCTGGAATCAATGGGGCCATGCGTTGGAGTGGTATGAAAATGTGAGCACGCCCGACTCCGCGACCGCCGTACAGGTGAGCGCAGGGCAGGCAACGGTCGGCATTGATTTCTCGCTTTATTTGCCGCAGGCTGCCGGTTCCATTGCAGGCCTGGTGACCAACATGCAAGGCGAGCCTCTGGCAGGGGTGATGGTGAATGCGATGAGCTGGCCGGGCACTGATCCACTCAAGCGCTACTACTGGGCTTCCGCTTACACCGATGCGGATGGACGTTATCGCTTCGAGCTGCCGACGGAGAATTATCTCGTCTCCGCTACTGCTTATAGCGCGTGGCAATCCGTGATGCGCTGGTATCCAAACGCGGCGACGCCGGACAGTGCGCAACCCGTGCATATCGCGGAGGGAGTGCATCGCACGGATATTGATTTTAAGCTGCCGTTCGTGCCGGGCAACAGCGTGATCTATGGCAGAGTGCTTGGCGATGATGGCCGCCCGCTTGCATATGCGTTCATTGAAATCACGCCGGCTGACAACGGAACAGATCCGGCATGGAGAGTGTGGGCGTATGGCAGTACCGACAGCACCGGCGCTTATATGGTACCGAACCTGCCGCCGGGCTCGTATCTCGCACACGCGCAGTATTGGGAGAATCTCAGTTTTGGCGAACAATGGTATGACAAAGCCGGCAGCCGCGAACAAGCGCGGCCGATCAAGCTGGAGGCGAATCAAAGAATTGGCGACATTGACTTCAGTTTGGCGCTGCGCCCGATCTACGGCACCATCATTGGTAAAGTCACTTCGGACGCGGACGGCTCGCCCATGGCGCGGGCATATGTCGAAGTTTCTCCCCTCAAGCGCGATGGCTTCAACGATGCGCCTATTGCGTTTTGGGGATGGAATGCGATCACAGATGAGAATGGCGAATATCGCCTCGACCTGCTGCCGGAAGGCGAATACCTCGTGGTCGTGTATGCCGACGGTGCATTCGAGTATTTCGAGAACGCCGGTGCGCCAGAGCAAGCCACGCCGGTGAAAGTTGTTGGTGGCGATTCGGTGAACGTGAATGTCGCGCTCACGCGACGCCGTGAAGGCACGGGCGTAATCTCGGGATTTGTCGGCGCGGAATATACGGATCAATTGCTGCCCATTGCCGTGGTGATCGCGCGGCCGGTGACGAATACTGAGAAATCGTTCGTGACCGTCGCCACGCCCGAGGGCGGCTACAAAATGACCGGTATCGCACCCGGCGATTATATGGTGATGAGCTTCGCGCCTTATTACATTGGAGAATATTACGACAACACGTTCGATCCGAGCCTGGCCACGCCCGTGAAAGTTGACGGCCAGAACCCGGCGGGTGGAATCAACTTCACGCTCCTGCCCATGTATTTCTTGAGAGGTGAAGACGGCCTCGATCCGCGCGCGGGCACAGGCGCAACCGTGCTTGGCAAAGTCAGTGATACAGCCGGCAAAGAGGTAGTGGAAGCATACGTGTATGTGCTGAACGCAAACGGTCAGCCGCTGAGCTTCAGCCGTACGAGTGTGGAAGGTAAATATGAAATCACCGGCATTCCACCGGGACCATATCGTATGCTCGCCAGCCACGTCGCACATAGCAGCAAATACAATGGCAACGCCGTTAACTTCGAGGAAGCTGTGCCGGTCGATCTCGGCTTTGGCAAGATCGAAGTGAATTTCGTGCTCGAGGCCAAGCCGCCAACCGGCGTGAAGGATCGGCCGGACGCGAACGTGCCCCGCACCGTTGAGTTGTATGGCAACGCTCCGAATCCTTTCAATCCTGAAACCCGCATCCGTTTTGGCTTGCCCGCGGCGATGCCGGTGCGCGTGCGCATCTTCAATATGCTCGGGGAAGAAGTGACGATGCTGCAGGATGGGATCATGAGCGCCGGTGTGCATCATCTCACATGGAATGGCCGCGACCAAACGGGACGGCTCGTGGGCAGTGGCGTGTACCTGTATCGTTTGGAGAGCGGCGGCGTTTTGCTGCACCGAAAGATGGTGTTGCTCAGATGAGCTCAATGGACGGGGTTGTGGCAAGCGGATAGAAAAACCCAACGGATTTTTGTCCGGCGGGCGTTTCCATCCGCTTGAAAATTGTTCTTGCTACTGTATGGTTACGGCCACTTCTCGTTTTGCAATTTTACCTCCGGTGTTTTCAAATGTTGAGCAATTCTCTTTGGATCGAAAATCGTAAGCCTTCAATTGTAAATCATCATGGGAGGCAACATGCTTGCAGCCAGCAGTGTCGTTCGTGCTTTATTGCTGGGAGAGTTTCTATTGAGCTCTGTCACTGCGTGGTGTCAAAATCAGAGCACGCCAGCATTCGCCGTGTCATATTCCAAGCGGACCGCAAATATGACCTCCGGTTGTGTGAGAGTGCAGCGCACGTCGCTGACAACGCCCTCGCGACGCAATATGGGAGCGGTCGCGCAATTTATTGCGCACCAGCCAGCGGCGGATCAAATGCTCACGCTCCAAATATATGACCTGCTCGGCCGTATGATCTTTCAAAAGCCTGTTCAAGACCGGCGTTTGAGCTGGGATGGCTGCGACCGTGAAGGGCCCGTGGCCAGCGGCTTGTATTTCTTTTGTATTCTGACCGAGCACAAGCCGGTTTCGCTCCAACAGCATGCCAGCAGCAGGCTTT
Organism: bacterium; assembly: GCA_050732395.1. Taxonomy (GTDB): domain Bacteria; phylum Zhuqueibacterota; class Zhuqueibacteria; order Zhuqueibacterales; family Zhuqueibacteraceae; genus JBIOXB01. Next base: position 25,345 of record JBOHQX010000001.1, on the reverse strand, counting down.
TCGAAGATGCAACCGCAACGGCTTTGCCTGAGGACACATCGCATACACGCGACGCCCAAATCGGCGATCTGGATGGTGATGCTGACTTGGACCTTTTCATTGCGCATGATAACTCCCGTTATGGCCGTCAGCCTCAAATCTTCATCAACAATGGTAAAGGCGTGTTCCGCGATGAAACCAGCGCACGCCTGCCGCAAATGTTGCTCCTGACCAATCAAATCGAATTGGCCGATGTGAATCAGGATGGCGCCCTCGATATTTACCTGGCCAACACCATGGACGGACCGAATGATCCTCCTCCGGATATTTTGCTCATGAATGATGGCCAGGGTCATTTTCGGGATGAAACTTCGGAGCGCATCTCGCAAACCTGGTTGGGAACCCAGGGCATTGCCGCGGGGGATATCGATGACGATGGCGACGCGGACTTGCTGGCAGCGGCCCTCTTCGACGGCGTGCGCGTGCTCATCAACAACGGACAAGGATTCTTCACCGACAGCTCGGCGCAACGCCTGGATGCTTCGGCATTTGGTGCGTTTGACGTCACTTTGCTCGATGTGAACCAAGATCGCCGCTTGGATGTCCTGCTGGCCGATATCTTGATGGTGACGACGGACGAAAACGGTACGCCGCTCGATTCTTTGAGCGGACAAAATGCCGTTTTCATCAATCAGGGTAATGGCTATTTTCGTGACGAAACTTCGAGCCGGCATCCCGTGGTGGTTCATGACGCAACCGTCGAAATCGTGGCCGGCGACTTGGATCAGGACCAGGATCCGGATTTGTTCTTCACGAACGTCGGTTTTTTCGAGGAGGAGAGCTTGAACAGATTGCTGATCAATGACGGGCAAGGTTTCTTTGTTGATGAAACGTTCACGCGCCTGCCCGGTGAGGCCGTGACCTGGAACAATGATGCCGAGCTTATAGATTTTGACGGCGATCATGCGCTTGATTTTTTCATGCCGAGTGTAGAGCCAGGCGTAGATGCCAGCGATTTGCTTTTTCTCAATGACGGCTTTGGCCATTTTCGTGACCAGTCCACAATCGATCTGCCGCAGGTGATGGATTTCAGCGCGGCGGCCGCGACCGGAGATCTTGATGGTGACACGGACGTGGAAATTCTTATTGCCAATCTCCCCGCGCAGGCCGCAATCGGACTCTCCGCGCAGAACCGGCTCTACCAAAACCAGAGTATCGCAACGGCGGTGCATGAACCCAATCTGGACTCGCCCCCGCGTTTTTTTCAACTTTTTGCCAGCCATCCCAATCCTGCCCGTGCCTATGCGACCATACGTTATCACCTGCCGGCCGCACAGCTCATCCAACTGCAGGTGTATGATCTCAATGGCCGCCTGATGAGAGCATTGGTCGACCACGAACAGCCCGCGGGAGATTATGCCGTACGCTGGAATGGCCGGAACGAGCTCGGAGTGGCGGCTCCGGCCGGAATTTATTTTTACCGCCTGATTGCCGGTGAAAAAACGGTTGCGACACGCAAGTTGATGCTCTTGGGTGCGACTGAGCCATGAAATCTTCGAAGTACTATGCAGGGTTATTTTTTTTGTTCGGAATTTCAACAACGGTGCAAACTCAAACCGGCACACCGCGTTTGGAACATTTTGGCTTGCGAGATATCCGGGTCAAAGCTTTGGCCCTGCCTTCGTCTTCCGAGGCACAACCATATCTCTATGCGGCGTCTGACGACAGCGGTATCCTCCGCCGAGATATTTCTTCTTCGGATTCCGCGTGGATCAATCTGGGCTTGCAGGGGAAAAAAATCATGGCCTTGGATGTTCAAGTGTGGGGGATAGGACCGACTGTTGTTCAAACTCCGATAGTAGCCGTTGCGCCTGACCTTTCTCAAGGAGATTCCACATTCATTTACAAACTCGAGAACACGCAATGGCTTCCGGCTGATTCCGGCATCTCAAAAGAATTTCCTCTTCATTTCTCGGCGTTAGCGAGTTTTGCTACGAGCAAGCACGAAATGCCGGGTTTCGCCTTTGTGGGCAGCAGCGAGGACTTTCTTTTTCGTTCACATACGCGCAGCAAGCATTGGGACTGGCTGCGGGGAACATATACCATTCACACACCGACGATACACGTGATTGCCACACAGCAAAAGGGTGAACGCAAAGAGGTATGGATTGGAGGGGACACGGGTATGCACAGTTTTAGTCCCATGATTCAAAAGTCGGCAAACTTCTGCACCACCTGGCAAGAGTTATCGATCAATTTGAATCTCGGGCTGGAGAATACCTGCTATGCGTTTACTTTTCATCCAGATGATCCCGATCTCGTTTACGCCGGCATGATGGGCGCAGTCATCAAATCTTCTGACGGCGGCAAGACCTGGAGTTTTATGGGATTGCGTGGTAAACCGTCGGGTTGGCAGTTCCGAGCTTTGGCATTGGATGCCTTCGATTCAGATCACATTTTTGCCGGCGGCATGAGTTTTATGGGCTCAAGTTGGACGCTGTGGGAAAGCTTTGACGCGGGCAAGCACTGGCAGGAGATTCCTCCACCGGCATTATCGTCGGATACGGATCTCGGCATTATCGCCATCGTTGCCGATCCGATTCTGGCCGGCACGATTTATGTCGCAACAACCGGAGCCGGCGTTTGGAAATACTCCAACAGCACCGTCTCTATGGGGGAGAAACGCTCGAGAATCACGCCCAATGTTTTTTCGATGGAACAAAACTATCCTAACCCCTTCAACCCTGGCACCGAGATTCGATATCAAATTCCTTTCCCACAAAAAGTCGAACTTGCCGTGTATGACACGAAAGGACGCTTGATTCGAATGCTTGTCAACAGCTTCCAAGCGGCGGGAATCTACAGTCGCAAGTGGGACGGTCGAGATGGTCACGGCCTGCGCGCCGCATCGGGTATCTATTTCTATCATTTAAGAGTTGGTTCTTCGTTCGCGATCAGGCATAAAATGGCACTGTTGCAGTGACAAGGACGTTCTGGCTAAATAAGAACACTGAGGTGAGTCTCATGCAATGTCGAGGCACTACTACATTTATCATGCTTTGCCTCATCGCATTTGGTTGCGGAGGCAGTTTGATTCCGCGGGAATGTGAGCAGGGCGCGATCTGTTTGTCGGTTGACAAGCTCGCCTATGCGTTAGACGATATCATCCTTGTGGTTCTGCAAAACAACAGCGACGGGCCGATATTCCTGTCGGGGTGCAGTCATATGGACATCGCCACCGCAGTGGATAGTGGCTGGGTAGAATCGCCTTTGGTCGTTTGCGTATGGGAGGGCTTCGCTTTGAGAATCCCTGCCGGCGGTTTCTATCAGGATAAGCTCGAAGCTCGCGCCTATCCCGGACTGCACAAACTCGTCGTCGACCTGCACTTTGGCTGCACGGAAGGCAAACCGATCAGCTCAGCGGGCTGCAGCCGGCGGGAAAAAATTTATTCGCCGGAATTCCGGGTCGGAGAACCGTAACGCAGACAGCCAATCTGGAAACGGATGCGCGCGCTATCGCCAGAATCTCCATGCGTGTTATCGTTTTTTCGGGCTGGTGCTCTGGATTGAGATTTCAGGAGAGCGAGTAGGAGTAAGAGTAGGAGTAGGTATGAGCATGAGGGAAAGCAAAAGCACAAAGGGAGCAAAAGGGACCAGCTTGTTTACTTCGAGCTGGAACGAGTGTGAACTAACAATTCGAAGCTGCGGCATCGCGCCCCGAATTGTCAAATTATTTGTTCATGGTTATTGAAAGACAACCGGATGCGACGAACACCACTCTTCCTAATCGCGCTATTGGGCATGATTTCAAATTTTGCGCACGCGCAAACCGGCCGCCTCGCGCTCACATTGAAAGCAGGTGTGATCAGAAATCTGCAAGACGATTGGCATCGCGATCAGCCCAAGTATGCCATTTATCCCGAATTACAGCTCAGCACCGAGCTCATCACTTGGGCGCATGATTCGCTGGCTCTTTTTGGCGCACTTTATGCTAGCCATTGGGATGATGGCGTCGAGCGGCCCTCCTCTAGATGCGTAAATTGTTTGACTCGCTCTTTCGAGGGTCGCATCCTCGGCGCAAGACTGGGTTTCGTGTTGAAAAAAGTCTCTTGGCTCACTCTCGGATTTTGGGGCGGGTTGGCACGGCATGTCAATCATGGTGATTATGTTGGCGGGCAGTCTATTGATGAGGAGCCTGTGAATATCAAACAAACGGATAGAAGTTCTGAGATCGGCATGTTCGTGTTCAAAAAATTACACCGGCACCTCGGTGTCATGATCGAATTCCAGCAGTATTTCATATTTGACCGGCGGACTTCATTCGTTCTGCCGAATCAACAACGAGCTTTTAAGTTAGGGTTGTCCTATTTTCTTTAATCCTTCTACGGGAGCATGTTATGAAATCTTGGATTGGGATTGCCATGGCGGGTCCTCAACTTTCATTCATGCTGCTTATTCTGTCCGGCTGTGCAATCATGAACCCGAACCAGACCGGAGTCGAAGCCGAGGCACATTCTCAAAACTTGTATATCGTCAATCATACGGCCGCAACCGTCCACTATGTCGTCTTTCCACGGGATATGTTATCTTCCGTCGCTTGGAAGCCTTGCGTCGATCCGCACTGCCACAGCGAAATCTTGCCGCAACAAAAGGCCATCGTGCCGTATGCAGAATTCTTGGGAGAAATGAAAGACAACGAAGCTGTCATCTATTGGTGGCATTTGTTGGCGAAGGGCGATCAAGGCTACCAAATGGACGAACTTCATACGATTGTGGTTAAGCTGTAAGCTTGATAACAGAATTTCAAAAATGAGGGCTCTTTTATGCTTCGCAAAATACTGGTAATCGGTAGCGCTTTCCTGATCCTGAGCTGGCATACTCCGCAGGAAAGCCAGGCCTGCTCTTGTTTGCCGCCTCCGCCGCCGGCAGAAGCCGTGGCCGCTGCCGATGCCGTTTTCCTGGCCAAGGTCATCGCGTTTGAGGAAATGCCGGCGCAATACGAGCGTCTTGCGCGACTTCAAATGGAAAGAATTTGGAAAGGCAGGCCGGAAGAGGCCGACAGTGTTTATACCGCATTGAATTCTGCGGCTTGCGGTTATGATTTTCAACTCGGTGGCACGTATCTCATTTATGCGAACAGAAGAGAGCCAGGCCGATTGTGGACGCACTTGTGTTCTCGCACCGCCCACGTTGCCGATGCTGCGGATGACTTGAAATTTCTCGCTTCGTTTTCCCAGTTCCCGCTGGCCGTGGACAATTCCTGGAAGTTTATGGGGGATAAAACCGAGAGCATCGTTGACACCCTGCGCCTCGATGGCCAGCTTTACTTTCGCTTCGATCATTTCCGCGAATTCAACGGTGCGCTGTTGCGCCGGTCGGAAGACGGCAAGTTATTCGTGCGCTACGATACGCTCGAGCAGGTCTGGGTGGATTTCAATGCGGATTTCAAAGAGAGCTGGCACGTGAAAGGCCCGTTGAATCTTGGCGACGAGTGGGACGTGCAGCTCGAAAGCCGTATGGACACGGTTAGAACCCCTGCCGGAACTTTCTTTCCCTGCCAGCGGTTTCATTTCAGATTTGCGGGCGCGGACTATGATTGGGATGAATGGTATTTTCCCAATATCGGCGTGGTGAAACGCACGCTTTATGGCATCGCAATATTCCACTTTCCGTTGGAAAGTGCAAACATCAACGGGAAAAATTTTCCAAATTCTGTGGAGGAAAAACCGCCTGCTGCGCCACCACAGATTTTTGAATTGGCGCAGAATTACCCCAATCCATTTGCCGCCGCGGTCACGGCGAACACGGAGGCGGTTACTTTCATTCACTACTTTTTGCAACAGTCCGCCGAAGTGAATTTGACGATCTTTGACGCAACGGGCAGAGCAGTCAAAACGCTGGTAGACGGTTTTCAAATCGCGGGTGAATATCGAGCTTCTTGGGATGGTCGCGATCAAGGCGGCGAGCACGTCAGTGGAGGAATCTATTTTTACAAGCTCGCGGCGGGGAAATATGCTCAAGTCAAAAAACTGACCTTGTTCAGGTAGGCTCATTTCTGCAATGCGTGTAGGTGCATTCATGAAAGCCAAGAGTCTTGTCTTCGTGCTAGCCCTGGTGGCTGCGATGACGACGGTGACCGTGCTGCCTTCTGCGCGCGCTTGTACGTGCGTCACTGTGTCTCCGGAGCGGGCCTTCGAAGTGGCGGATGCCGTATTTAGCGCGAAAATCCTATCCTTTGAACTGGATTCAACGCGGCACCTCAATGTCGCGGAAGTAGAAGTGGTAAAGATTTGGAAAGGCAGTCAATACCAGCTCGGCCGTGTGTTTACCGCCGTTGACGGCGCCACATGCGGTTATTACTTTCTGGTGGGAGAGACTTATCTCATTTATGCAAATATTGATGAGGGTGAGCCGCCCGGCACCGGACAGTTGTATACCACTATTTGCTCGCGCACAACACCTTTGCACAAAGCTACGGCAGATTTGAAACACCTGGACGGGGAAAAAGACTCTGCCTGCTGCGGCAGCAAGAACATTCTCGCGGGAGATGTTTATTTGTTCTTGGGGATGATACTCTACCTCTTGCAAGGACATAAACTGCGACAGATCAGCTCAAATAGAGAAACAGCATGAATCTGCGGATCATTTGACATAGCCAAGCTAAGTACCGAGCTATGAATGCCTCTAAGAACAGTATCATGACAACTCGCTTCCCACGAGCGCAGTTTGCACTGTATGCCGCCATTGTCGTGTTTTTTTTCGCTTGTGGTCTTTTTTCACCGTTCGACGATCCCCCGGTGGATGAGACGGATCTGCTTTGGGTTGAAACGATGCCGGTGCAATGCCTCGGCAACCCCTGGCAGCAGGAATGGCTGAAAGAGCATGGCAACAACTATGACGAATATCCGCGCGGACGGGAGCAGGAAGTGCTCGCGGAGTTTTTTCTGAAGCGTGGCGCTGTTTTCTATGCGTACCGCACGGTGCAAGTTTGGGCAGTCGCTTGTGCCGGCTGCTCATGTCCGGAAGGGAATGTGCTGGCCCTCAAAGTTCATCAGGGCGATTTGGCGCTCTTTGAGCAATTTGGCTTCCGGCTTTCCGGCGCAAACTTACGGTTGAAAATGGACAAAGCCGTTTTTCACCCCGAGGAAGCCGTCACTTTCGAGCTGATCAACTCCAGCAAGTACTCGTTTACGGCGAACGGCGAGGACGGCTTTGGCATGGCGGGGTTGCTCGTGGTGAAGGGCAGTGATTTTGGCGTGCAGCAGGAACAAGAGGGATACTGGCAATATGTGGAATTGCCGCCCGCCTTCGAAGGCACGCGGCGCTTCACGATTGCGCCCAACGACAGCATGCGCGGCTACTGGCTTAATTTTGAAAAACGGCTGGGGAGATTTCGGCTGTTGTTGCGCGTGCATCCGGAGGGTGAAGGGGCGCAAGAAAGGTATGTGATTTCGGAGAGTTTTACCATTGCGGACGATCTGATCCCGTTTGATCCTCAACCTCAGGCTCTTGATTTTGGAGACGCCTATACGCTCCGCCCCGATTCCAGCTCATTACAAGGAGATTTTCTAAAAACTGTGGCTTCCTACAGTGGAGGCTGTAAACCTCATGCCTTCGAGGTGCGGCTGCAGCGCGTCGAGAATCTCACGGCCTACATCTTTATCCACCACAATGGCAACGGCGATCTATGCGAAGCTTATCTCACCACGCCGCTACGCGCAAACTTGGCGCCACTATTGCAACGCGATGATTGGGACAGGCTGGTTTTAATCGCGCCGAATGGAATTGAAGTCACGTTGGTGGGAAAGTAGCTGCTTTGTCTCAAAAAGTTGGAACGCGGAGCGTTCCAACAGGCATCACGACGCAAAGCCTCGCGACGAGAACCCGCCATCATCGATCCTCGATCTTCAATCTACTATCAACTACCCACCCCTACAAGCCCCTCCGCATCCTCCATCAACTCCATCTGCATCCCATCCGGCGCCTCCATGAACGCCACTCTGCGCGTGGGAGAAGCTTGCAGATGCTCGATCACGAATTTTGCCCCACGCTGCTTGCATTCGGCCACTGCTTCCTCCAGATTCGGGACATTGAAGGCCAGGTGATAAACACCCAGGCGCCGCGAATTTTCCTCAGCGGTGTGAGCTGCCTCCGCCGCCGCAGGCGAAAGACAGAACAAAGTGCCGCCCAAGCGCAGCGTGACGATCACGCGGCCCCCGAATTCCGTGCGCTTGACCCATTCGGCACCGAGCACCCGTTGATAGAATTCCGCCGCGGCCTCCACATCGCCGCAGCGAAAATGGGCGTGATTAATAGCGAGGTTTAAATTCACGTTTTGGTTTCTCAGTTGTTTCTTGCGCAAGCTTACTCTGTTCCTTTTTCTGCAAATTGGCGGCAATTTCCTGCTCGTACATGTTTTCCGGAACGCCCTTCGGATCGCCATTGACAACGCTTTTCAGAAGGGAATCAGCCAGCGCATAGTTCTTTTTGGGGAGCGCGTATTTTTCGGCATAGACTCTATAGTTGGAAAAGAAATCCGGAGCAAGATAGAGCGCTTTCTCGTAGGCATTTTCAAAGCGCACTTCTTCGGCGTCCCCCTGACCAATGATTCCGCTCAAACGGTAAACGCCGCCGTAGTAAAACTCGTCATTCAGCATGCGCAAACGCTTGCGATAAACCTCCAGTCGTAGATTGTTGCCCAGTTGCCGGAGAGGATTTTGCATTTCGTACCATCTGACCATGTTGGCGAAGGTCCAAAAAATTGCCGGCACCCAGGCCTGATCCAGCTCCTGCAACGCTTTTTCTTCATCGCGGGTATTACGGTTGACTTCGCGAAATCCCGCGTGCAGCTCCAATGCGCGCTCACCCGCAGCCAGGCCGCGCTCAAAATATTCCTCGCGTGCTTTGGGTTTGGCATTTTTTACGGCCATGACGTATTCGGCCATGAAAAAGTTCGCCTGCGCGCGCTGCACCGCCACTGCCGTATCACTCGGATTCGCCTCATATGCCGCTTCATACTTATCCAAAGCTTCTTCCGCAGAGGGTGTTTTGTCTCTGCGTTGCCACGCTTCGTCCGCCTGCTTCTTCAATGCTGCTGCGTCAGCGCGCGTTCGGGTCTTGGGCGGAAGATACGTAAATGCCGTTTTCCGCCCCGAGCAGCCTGGCATTGACACCAACAGCAATGACGACAGCAGCGCGGTAATGATCGGCAACATCTGGTTACGCAATCGTATCATGGCAGAATCCGTTCTCGAATGACGGCCCAGGATTTAGAGTGCATCCGCGGCTTTGAATGCAACGTCACCGTTCTTTTGAAATGCACCGTCCACGCTCTCCCTGGCGGCCGGGCCCTCCCACTCCATCAAATACTCGAAGCGCCGGCGAAACTCCTCGAGCGAGACGCGCGCCGTGGCCGCATACTTCGCCAATTCATGCGGATCTTCGAAATCTTCCGGCGACAGGCGAATCATGTAACGCCGGGCGATTTGATAATATTCCGAATCTAAATCCACCATGCGCACGCGCGCACGGCCAGTTTTGGGATCGAGGATTTCGTGGAAAGGAATGGGTATGAAGCGCCCATTTTGAATCGAGACCATCGCAGCATTGCCACCCTCCAAAATGTAGCGCGCAGCGCAATAGCCCAAGTCGCGCGTGTATTCCATGTCGACCGGAATCGGATCGGCGCAGCGCAGCTCGTAACCGATGTTCTTGGCGACGATGGTGGCTTTCAAGCCGAATTCTTTCAAGCGTTCCTGCACTTTGTATTTCAAAATTTCGCCAAAATTGACTTCGGCTAAACGAATATTGTCGTGGGCGTCGCGCTCGATGTTGACCACGTCCTTGAAATCATCTGGGTCCAGAATCTCCACCAGGCCTTCGGCTATAATCACCACGCCATCCGGGCGGCCGTAGCTGAGACGTTTGATGATTGCGCCGGCCAAAATATCCATCAGTACGGTCATTTTGAGTTTTTGGCCTCGAAATTCTTCGGGAATCAAACTCAACGTAGCGCCCGCGGCTTTGCCGATGCCCAGCGCCAGGTGGCCGGCCTTGCGCCCCATGGTCACAACGAAATACCAGCGCGAAGTGGTGCGACCGTCGACCATCAGATTTTTCACAATATCGACGCCCAGGTGACGGGCCGTTTGAAAGCCGAAAGTGGTGATGCCCAGCGGCAATTCCAAATCGTTGTCGATGGTTTTCGGCACGTGCACGACGTGAATACGGCCATCGGCGATTTGCTCTACGCGCATCGCCGAATACGCGGTATCGTCGCCACCGATGGTGATTAAGCGGTTAACGTTCAACCGCAACAGCGAAGTGACCGTGCTTTCCAAATGTTTCTGATTCTTGGTGGGATTGGCGCGCGAAATACCGATGTACGAGCCGCCGCGAAAATGTATGCGGCTCACTTTCTCAATGGTTAGATCTTTGATCTTGTCGATCTGATCCTCCATGATCCATTGAAAGCCGTCGGTGATGCCGATGACTTCCGCCCCGCTGAGAATGCCGCGGATGGTCGCGGCGCCGATGACACTGTTGATGCCGGGCGCTGGTCCGCCGCCGACGAGAATGGCGAGTTTCTTGTGTTGTGTGCTCATAATGGCTCCAGTTGTGCTTTGGTTCGAGGTGTTTCAGCAAGGCGAAAAACAAAACAGAACGACTATGCTTTCTGCCACGCAGGAATGTTCTTGCAAAGAGGTGTGCACCGGCCCAGCCATCCCTCGCGCGGAATAAACTCAGTCGACCACGGATAAAATCCAAAATGTAAATATAATGAGAATATTATTCGAAACCAACGCAAAATTCGCGCTTGATTCGACGCAGAAAAAAGGCTATTTTTCTTGGCCAAATCACGGAGCCCCGGTTATGACTATGATTCTGGATTTTTCGCCACAACACGCGCCGCAATTACCGGCCAGTTACACCTGGCCGTCACAAGGCCAGTGGACCTACGAAGATTATTGTCGTCTGCCAGAGGATGGGAGGATTTATGAAATCATCGAGGGGGAGTTGCTTATGTCGCCAGCACCGCAAACGCATCATCAAATCTGCAAGGGCAATCTGTTTGCAGCCTTGTGGAATCACAATAAACGTTATCATTTGGGAGTAGTCCTGGACGCGCCTGCTGATATTGTTTTAGGCGAACTGGCCAGTCCGGTGCAGCCCGACATCATCTTCGTTCTGAAAGAGCATTTTGATATCGTCATGTTGAAAGAATGCCGGAGCGGTGCTTGTTTAGATCGCAAGACCTCCGGCAGTGTCTATGCTGCCAACAATAATCACACAAAATTGCGAGAGGGAGAATGAAAAAATCTCGTTGTTTCACCCTGGCGCTGGCTTTCGTTTTAGGCACTGCGACCATCATGCCGCAAGCTTTGCGAGGCGGCGCTTCGTCACCGCCGGTGCGCGCGAAACGTGGGATGGTCGTCTCTTCACATTACCTGGCTTCCGCAGCCGGCGTCAAAATCCTCAAAAACGGCGGCAATGCGGTTGACGCCGCGATTGCCACCGGCTTCGCGCTTGCGGTGACGTTGCCCTCGGCGGGCAACATCGGCGGCGGCGGATTCATGCTCGTGCACGGGGAAGACGGCAAGGTCACCGCTTTCGATTTTCGCGAGAAAGCGCCGGCAGCGGCGCACGTGAAAATGTATCTCGATGAAAACGGGAGCTACAGCAAGCCGGTGAATCATGAGGGCTACCTCGCTGTCGGCGTGCCGGGCACGATTGCGGGATTTTTCCTTGCGCACGAAAAACACGGCCGCAAGCCGATGGCAGAGCTGATTGCGCCCGCCATTGAATTGGCCGAACAAGGCTTCGCCGTGAGCTGGGGGTTGCACGAGGATTTCAACTATCTTGCCGGCACCTTTCGAGAATATCCCGCTACGGCCAAGGCCTTCCTGAAGAATGGCGCGGACGTTTATCAACCCGGCGAAATTTGGAAGCAGCCCGATCTCGCCCATTCGCTGAAACGTATTCAAAAATACGGGCGGGATGGATTCTACAAAGGTGAAACCGCGAGACTGCTGGCTGAGGACATGCGCAAAAACGGAGGCCTGATCACGGAGAAGGATCTCGCCGGTTATGCCGCCAAAGAACGCGCGCCAGTACGCGGCACTTATCGCGGCTTTGACGTTTTTTCGATGTGCCCGCCGAGCTCGGGCGGCACGGCGATCGTGGAAATGCTCAATATTTTAGAAGGATTCGATCTGCGGCGTGCGGGTTTTGGCTCGGCGCAGCATCTACATTTGGCTGCCGAAGCCATGCGCCGCGCTTTTGCCGACCGCGCGCGCCATCTCGGCGATCCGGATTTCAACCTCGACATGCCGATCGCGCGACTCACGTCGAAAGAATATGCGGTGGAGTTGCGCCGGAGTATCAGCCTGAATCGTGTATCGCGCAGCGATCCCGCGGCGTTGAGTGCGGCCTACGAATCTTCAGAAACCACCCACTATTCCGTGGTCGATGAAGAAGGCAATGCCGTGGTCGTGACTTACACGCTCGAAGATTGGTACGGCTCAAAAATCGTCGCCGCCGGCACGGGCTTTCTATTGAACAATGAAATGGGTGATTTCAATCCCTGGCCCGGCCACACCGACAGCACCGGCCTGATCGGCACCGATCCCAATCTGGTTGCGCCGGGCAAGCGCATGCTTTCTTCGATGACGCCCACCATCGTTGTGCAAGGCGGCAAACCCTACGTGTTGATCGGGTCGCCCGGTGGCCGTACGATCATCAACACCGTTTTGCAGGTGATTTTGAATGTGATCGATTTCGATATGAATATCTCCGAAGCCATTGCTGCGCCGCGTATTCATCATCAGTGGCTGCCGGATGTTTTGAGCGTGGAAGAATTTGGCATGTCGCCCGACACGCAAAGATTACTGGAAATGTTCGGACACAAAGTGAGCGTATCCGGCTCTTCGCGCAGCCTTGGGCGAGCCATGGGCATCATGATCGATCCGAAAACCGGTCTACGTCTGGGCGCGGCGGATCCGCGCGCAGAAGACGGCGCTGCAGTTGGCTACTAGTGCTGGTATGTTAATAGTGCCAGGTTTTGTCACCGTTTTCCTTGCAAAGCTGCAGTTCTTTTCACACCATTTCAGGATGAAAGATGAACAACTCGACGAGCATCTGGGATACCATTGGCAATTCAGGATTCGATATCAAGCTGTTTTTACTGGTGATATTACTGAGCATGTGGTTGGGGGCTTCATTCAAGAGTAAAGATCAGTCGTCAAGGCTCATGCAGATTCTGGGCGAGCTTGCGATCGGTTTGTTGATCGGCTTGGCGCTTGGAGTCTTGTGGAATATGAATTACTACCCCGGCATCTTCACGGTGAGCGCCTTGACCTTGGCGGTAATGATGTTTTTCAACACCAAACCCGACAACCAGATGGTGCGTTTCATCGCCATACTCGCGGGGCTGGGGATGGCGATCTACGTCTACTATTCCTATTGGGGGAGCATGACTTACCTGTGGGATATTTTGACGGAGGATTTTCGTGGAATTTGACATTCACCAATCGAAGCTGCGCCTGGTGGAAGCGGATTTGACCGACATGGAAGTCGATGCCATTGTCAATGCGGCGAATTCGGCGCTGCAGCTCGGCGGCGGTGTGGCGGGCGCGATCCGCCGCAAGGGCGGCCCTCAAATTCAGCAAGAGTGCGACCAGATCGGTGGCACGCCCGTGGGCACGGCGGTGATCACCACCGGCGGCCAGCTCAAAGCCAAACATGTCATTCATGCCGTCGGCCCGCGCATGGGAGAAGGCGACGAAGATCGCAAGCTGCGCGAGGCCACCCTCAATTCTCTCAAACTCGCCGACCAGCACCAGCTCGAGAGTATTGCTTTTCCAGCGATTTCCACCGGCATTTTCGGTTATCCGATCGAACGCTGTGCCCAAGTGATGCTCACCGCAACCGTGGGTTATCTGCGCGGTAAAACCGGCTTGCAAACGGTCGTTTTTTGTTTGTGGGGGAAGGAAGCGTCTCAAGCTTTTGAGAGGACGCTCAAGCTGATGTTTGAGGGGGAAGAGGATTGAAATCCATGACGAGTTTCGATTGGCGATTGACGATTTTCGATTTTAGATGTTGATAGACCCTTCGTAAATCGAAAATTGTCAATCGTCAATCGAAGATCAACCAACTGGAGGAAAGCATGAGGACGGTTGCCAAGTTTTTGCTGCTGGTAGCTGCTTTGAACCTCGCCCGCTATCTCCTCGGCTGGCTTCCGGAAGGCCGGTGGGTGATTCCCGGCATGTTCAGTGTCATGGAGAGATTCCCCGAGAGTTTCAACGCCAACTTCAGCCAGAAGGATTTTGCCGTCTCTTTGTTCTACAATTTCATGCTCGATGCGATCATTCTTTTCCCGATTGTTGCTCTCGCGAACGGCCTGCTTTATCCGAGGCTTTTCAAAGCGGAAATCGGTCACTGAAATATGCTTGGTGTGAGATGGCGCCGCCGGCGTCCGCAGCTTATGAAATGGAAACTACCGCCCGGGCGCTGATCAGAACAGTTACGTTTTCTTTACATCTTTGGACAGGAGGCGTGATGAACGTGAGTTTATTCGGCAAAATTCAGAACCTTCTCAAGGTTAGGATTCTGTTACTTGCGGCTTCTTTGTGTTTCGGACAGCCGCTTGCGGAGAAACATCCCAGAATCGACAGGATTCACGGCGATGAGCGCGTCGACAATTATTTTTGGCTGCGCGAAAAAGGCAACACGGAAGTGGTGAATTTTCTCAAAGCGGAAAATGCTTACGCCGAACAAATGATGGCCACAACAAAACCTTTGCAGGAGCAGCTCTACAAGGAAATGCTGGGGCGCATCAAAGAAACCGACCTCTCTGTGCCCTATCGCGAAGGCGGTTATTTTTATTACACGCGCACCGAACAAGGTAAACAGTATGCGATTTATTGCCGGAAAGAGGGCACACTCGACGCCCCAGAAGAAATCATGCTTGATCTTAATGAGCTTGCCATTGGCAAGACCTTCATGGGCCTCGGCGTTTACACGGTGAGCGCTGACGGCAATCTGCTCGCCTTCACCACGGATTCGACCGGCTTTCGCGTGTATACTCTTCAGATCAAGGATTTACGCACGGGCGAGCTCTTGCCTGACCAAGCGCAAGACGTCGGCTCCGTCTTTTGGGCAGCGGATAACAAGACCCTTTTTTACACGACCAAAGATCACGCCAAGCGCCCCTATCGGCTTTATCGCCACGCCATCGGCAGCAACACCAGTGACTTGCTCCTCGAAGAAAAGGACGAACGCTTCGGCGTGTATGGCAGCGCCACGCGCAGCAAGAAATATCTGATTGTTTATTCCGGCAGTTTGACAACCACGGAAGCGCGCTTTATTCCTGCGGATGCGCCGATGAGTGCCTGGAACATTTTGGTGCCACGAAAGCCGGATCGCGAATTCGACCTTGACCATCACGGCGACCGCTTTTATATCCGCATCAATGATACCGGCCGCAACTTTCGTCTCGTGTCCGCGCCCCTGGGTGATCCCGTCGAGAAGAATTGGAAGGAAATCGTGCCGCACCGCAGCGAAGTCATGCTGGAAGGCCTCGATTTCTTTGCCGATCACTACGTGCTCTATGAACGCAGAGATGGTTTACCGATCATGCGTATCACCGAGATGAAAACCAACAAGAGCCATGACGTCGCTTTTCCCGAGCCGGTTTATAGCGCCTTCCCTTCCACCAACAAGGAATGGAACACTCGACTGTTGCGCTACAGTTATCAATCGCTGGTGACGCCGAATTCGTTTTTTGATTACGATATGGACAAGCATACCAGCACGCTGCTCAAGCAAACCGAAGTGCTCGGCGGCTATGAAAAGAATCAGTACGCGTCCGAACGCCTGCTTGCCACCGCCCATGATGGCACACGCGTTCCCATTTCGCTCGTGTACAAAAGAGGCTTTAAAAGAGACGGCCAGGCTGCCCTGCTGCTCAAAGGCTACGGCTCGTACGGCTCCAACTACGACGTGACGTTTTCATCCAACCTGCTGAGCTTGCTGGACCGCGGTTTTGCCATGGCGATTGCGCATATTCGCGGGGGCGGTGAAATGGGCAAAGCCTGGCACGACCAGGGCCGCATGATGCACAAAATGAACACCTTCACCGATTTCATCGCCTGCGCCGAATACTTGATCGCGCAAAGATACACCTCAAACGGGCACTTGATCATCGAGGGCGGTAGCGCCGGCGGTTTGCTGATGGGGGCGGTCACCAACTTGCGTCCCGAGCTTTTCAAAGCCGTGGTGTCGCACGTGCCGTTTGTCGACGTCCTCAACACCATGCTGGATGAAACTCTGCCCTTGACCGTCGGCGAATTTGAAGAATGGGGCAATCCCAAAAAGAAGGAAGAGTACGATTACATGAAACAATATTGCCCGTACACGAATGTGACCGCGAGGGACTATCCTGCGCTGCTGGTGAAAACTTCCTTCAACGACAGCCAGGTGATGTATTGGGAGCCCGCGAAATACGTGGCGAAAATGCGCAGCTTGAAAACCGACAAAAATCTCCTTATTTTCGTCATCAACATGGGCGCCGGACACGGGGGGGCTTCCGGACGCTACGACCGGTTGCGCGAAATCGCGCTGGATTACGCGTTCATGCTCCAACAAGCAGGGATGGGAACGAATGTGACACCATAGGGAGGCCGATTTACGCATTGAGGCTTGCGTATGACGTAATGCGTAGTGCGTAATGAAATCAGTCCAACGGATTTTATCTTCCGGTAGTTGCTTTTCCATCCGTTGGCTACAAAAAACTCGCAGAATTTTTTTCTATCTCTTGCCGCATGAGGTATTCGGCCTGCCTTTTTTCACAATCCTCCCACTTTTAGGAGGGATCATGGGAACCTGCGGAACTTGTTCTCGCGTCGGGCTCGCGCTCGAGCTGTCGGTGCTGATATGCGCGGCGGGCTGGGTCGTCGGTTTCGGTGCGAATGCGGTGCCGATGGATCCCAACGCGGCGGAGGTGCGCATCTATCGCATCCGGCGCGATTATGCCACGATGTCATACGACGAGCTGAGGAGGGACGCGGCCGAATTCAACGAAATCGATCCCAGCCTGGTGACGCTGGGGCAAGTGCAAGCCGTCCGGGATCAAAATGACCTCGATTGGCGCGAGTGGCCGGTGGCCCACGGTGCCCCATACATTGATCGCAACCACAACGGCCGTTACGATCCGCCCCCGGTTTTTTCTTCGACCTTTACGGTTGAAGATTTGACGCGCGGCGGCTACGACGAGCCCGGAGTTGCCGGCGCCAATCTCGATCTTCCTGCAGACCAAGTCGTTTGGACGGTCTTCAACGATTTGGATGCCGACTTCACCAAGCTCCTCGCTGGCTCGGAGCCATTGGGCTTGGAAACCCAGGTCACGCTCTGGGGCTATCACAACAATCCGGCACTGAGCGAGGTGTTTTTCCGCCGCGTGCGTCTCATAAACAAGGGCGGCGTGAGCGTTGACGAGAGCGGAGCCAAAGGTACATTTTGGATCGACGACATGCACCTGGCGCAATGGCCATCTTTGATCTGAAAAAAATTTCAGGATTTAGGAATCTTCCGATGACGGCCTTTGTGATGTACAATACTGTTGCGGATCCGACCGTTGATCCCGCAAGAGCTGACAATTATGGAACGTTGCTCTGGTATAAAATCCTGCGCGGATTTATTCCCCGTGACGGTCCGGATGAGTATTTTCCTTTTCCGCCCGGTGTGACGCCAAACGCTTTTCCGCTCTCCGGCGACGCCGTTACCGGCACGGGTTTTGTGGATGGCCTTAACGAGCAATACTCGCCTCGCATGGGAGAGCGGCGTATCGTCGTCTCCTCCGGACCCTTTCATTTGGCTCCAGGCGATACGCAGGAAGTGGTGTTTGCCGGCACGGGCGGATTGGGCACGGATCGCCTTTCCAGCGTCGCCGCCATGCGTTACAACATGCGCGTCGCGCAAAGTTTATACGATCGCTTGCTGGCCATTCCTGCACCTCCGGAATTTTCAGCACGGGTAAGCTATCCAGCTGCAAATCTCACAGAGATCAAAATAAGCGCTTCGGGACAGGCCGTGAACGCGATGGCCATCACCGCCGTATTGAAGCAGCCGGAAGGTCAGGAGGTGATGGAGACCGATCTCTTTGATGACGGCGCGCAGGGTGACGCCGCCGCCCAGGACGGTGTCTTCGCCAACACCATCACCCTCAGCCGGAGGCCGGTCGGGCTTTATGTCGATGCGCGCGTCACCGATAACCTGCAGGTGATGCAGACCTTCGACCGCGTCATCGACAATCTGACCACGGCGGGTCCGGTAAATTTGGATCTGATGGGATTTTTTTCTGACCATCCCAACGACGACGGTCAAGCCAATCCAGGAGAGAACATCCGTTATGGCCTGCACGTGCGCAATCAAACCGCATTTGATTTTTCAAATTTGCGCCTGAACCCGGCCGTGGAGTTTGAAAGCGGCAAGACGATTCTGTTGCCTAGCCTATTCTCGGAACAGGACTTTTCCTTCACCTACAATCCGAATGACCCCGCCAGCTTTTTCGCGTTCGAGGTGCCCTGGAGTTTCGCCGATCCAGTGTTTCGCATCCCGTTTGCGATAAGGTCATTTGGCCTCTACGCTCCGTGCCTGGCAAGGGGCGAGATTTTAACTTAACGGAATAGAGGGCATGGGGGGAACAGGCAGGTACGCGAAGGAGTTAGAATCTTTCAGGATACTTTCTGCAAGCCAGATTGAAGGTATTCGGTCAGGCGTCTATCCTCATCTTATAACTTTCAGGAGGGGTCATGAGAAGCTGCAGAACTTGTGCTCGCCTCGGGCTTGCGCTCGAGTTGTCCGTGTTGATGTGGACGGCAAGCTGGGCGCAGCAATCCATCGACAAAACCGTCCGCCAGACGCAATCCCGGCTCAGCGTTGCCGGGTCCCCGCGCCTCACCCTGCTCAACATCAATAACCTCGCCACCTGGATGCGCTCCGACGGGCAATCCAACCACACGCCTTCAGGCGGCGAGGGCGCCCGTTTTCCGCGGAGCACATCGTGGGTTGTTTTTCAAGACGGCATCATGTGGGGCGGTAAAGCTTATCGTGATATTGAGCTGACCCAGCCCGCGCCTTTTAATCAGCTCATTCGGGTCGGCGGCGCACATTACAGCGTGGGTACGCGCGAGGGCTGGATCGCCGGGTTCGGTGCGAATGCGGTGCCGGTGGATCCCGGCGCGGCAGAGGTGCGCATCTACCGTATCCGTCGCGATTATGCCACGATGTCTGAGGAGGAGCTGAGGAGGGACGCGGCCGAATTCAACGAAATCGATACCAGCCGCGTGACGCCGGAGCAAATGCAAGCCGTCCGGGACCAATATGACCTCGATTGGCGTGAATGGCCGGTGATCCACGGTGCACCGTACATTGATCGCAACAACAATGGCGGTTACGATCCGCCCCCGGCTTTTTCTTCGACCTTCACGGTGGAGGATTTGACGCGCGGAGGCTACGACGAGCCCGGAGTTGCCGGTGCCAATCTCGATCTTCCGGCAGATCAAGTCGTCTGGACGGCCTGCAACGATTTGGATGCCAACCTCACCACGGCCCTCTGTGGTTCAGAACCATTGGGTTTGGAATCCCGGGTCACGCTCTGGGGTTATCGCAACAATCCGGCGCTGAGCGACGTGTTTTTCCGCCGCGTGCGCCTGATTAACAAGGGTGGGGTGAGCGTTGACGAGAGCGGAACCAAGGGCACATTTTGGATCGACGATATGTACCTGACACAATGGTCGGACCCGGATGTGGGCTATCTCGGCGACGATCTGGCTGGGTGTGATACCAGTCTCGGCTCGGGATACGTTTATAATGGCGCGGATATTGAACGCGAGTTCCAAAAGTACATGCTGCCCCCTCCGGCTTTTGGTTATGATCTCGTGCAGGGCCCGCGTGTGCCCGCTCCAGGCGCGACCGCTATTTTTGATTTGAAAAAAATTTTCGGATTCAAAAATCTTCCCATGACGGCTTTTGCCAGGCTTGGAACTCCGGATGGGATTTTTGATCCCATACCCATCAGCAACTATCAGTGCACGTTGCGGTGGTTCAAGGTTCTGCGTGGATTTATGCCTCTCGACGGAGCGGATCAGTATTTTCCCTTCCCACCCGGCGTGGCTCCAAACGCTTTTCCGCTCTCAGGCGATCCGGTTTCAGGCACAGGGTTTGTGGATGGCCTTGGTGAGCAATACTCGCATCCACCGAGTGAGCGACGTATTGTCGTCTCCTCCGGGCCCTTTCATTTGGCTCCAGGCGATACGCAGGAAGTGGTGTTTGCCGGCACGGGCGGATTGGGCACGGATCGCCTTTCCAGCGTCGCCGCCATGCGCTACAACATGCGCGTCGCGCAAAGTCTATACGATCGCTTGCTGGCCATTCCTGCACCTCCGGAATTTTCTGCACGGGTAAACTATCCAGCTGCAAATCTTGCAGAAATCAAAATAAGCGCTTCGGGCGAGGCCGTGAACGCGACAGCCATTTCCGCCGTTTTGAAGCAGCCGGACGGGCAGCAAGTGATGGAGACCGAACTGTTTGATGACGGCGCACACGGTGACGGCGCAGCCCAGGACGGCGTCTTCGCCAACGCCATCACCATCAGCAGGAGGCCGGTCGGGCTTTACGTCGATGCGCGCGTCACCGATAACCTGCAGGTGACGCAAACCTTCGACCGCGTCATCGACAATCTGACCACGGCAGGTCCGGTGGATTTGGGCCTGCTCGAAATTTTTTCTGACAACCTCAACAACGACGGTCAAGCCAATCCCGGTGAGAACGTTCGCTACGGCTTGCACGTGCTTAATCCAACCGCTTTTGATTTTTCCAATTTACGCCTGAGCCCGGCGGTGGAGTTTGAAGCCGGCAAGACGATTGTTGTGCCTAACCTGGTCTCAGGGCAGAGCTTCTCCTTTGTTTACAATCTGAATGACCCCGCCAGCTATTTCGCGTTCGAGGTACCATCGCCGTATGCCGATCCCGTGCTTTGCATCGCGTTTGCGATGACGGATAATCAAAACAATCGCTGGCTGGATACGCTTGCCTTCACCATCGTTCCCGTGCCCGGCCCTTTCACGGAATTGGCGCTCGAGCATGTGGCCGGCAAAGCGGATGGCACGTTCTTTTTGCGTCTCATCGATCCCGCTGCACTGAAGGATCATGTCTACGAGATTTCGGGCGTGGACTCCATCAATGCCGAGGGTGAGATCGGCTTTACGCTTCGAGACGTCACCGAAAACCGCATTTTGTTGCGCGATCACCCGTTGCCCGACAGCCTGGGGCACAATATCCCCCTGATCGATGGTTTTAAAATTCTGCGCGGCACGATTCCCGATCAAAGCGATACCGGCATGCACGACTGGTCCGTCCCCAACGGCCAAAGAGTCTGGACCTGGTTAAATGCGGCTGACCTGAGTTTTGAAGGTTTCAACGGTGCTATGGGCTGGAACGAGCCCTACAGCCTTTTTAACGCGCCGGGAAAAACGCTAAAGCCTGCGGACTTGAAAAACACTTTGATTAGATTTGCGGCGACGGACACCGATGGTAACGTGCTCGACCCCCATGATCCGAATTGGTCCTATGCCCATCGTTACGGCCGGGCATTCTCGTCCGCGCCTGCACGGCCGGAATTCGCGCCTTTTATCATCAATCCCGCCGCCGGTTACGCCTATCAAGAGTACAAGCAAAGCGTGCCTTTCTCCGCTTGGGACGTCGAGTCTGACCCACCGCGGCGTTTGATGATCGGCCATATGGAGAACAACGTCGTTGACGGTTTGGTGGACGGCAAGTATTGGCCACCTTATTTCGGTGATGCGAATAATGCGCTGCCCTTGGGACCGCGCGAGTGGTTTTTTATTTTTGATGTGACCTATGGCGAAACTCCTGATCCGCGGCTTACCAGAGACCTTATCAGCAACCCGGTGCCGATGATGTGGTGGGGCACGCCGGCGCGCCTCAGCGCAACCGGGTTTGCCACGGGCGATGAGTTTCTGATCATGGCTTCGCATCTGGTTACGGCGCAGGACTCGTGGATTTTTAATCCTCTCGCCGCAGGCGTTGAAGAAAGCAGCGGCCCGCTGACGTTCACACTGGCGCAAAACTACCCCAACCCCTTCAACCCGGAAACACGCATCGTGTACAGCATGCCCCTTTCCGGCAAAGTGAGCTTGAAGATCTTCAACATGCTGGGCCAGGAAGTGATCACGCTGGTGAACGAGCGCAGGGCGCCGGGTAAGTACGTCGAGACCTGGCAGGGCCGAAATCGCGCGGGAAATCCGATTGCCAGCGGGGTGTATATCTTTCGCCTCGAAGTCAAGGATGCGCAGGAGGAAGCCGCCTCGCTATTTGTGCAGACGCGAAAGATGATCCTGCTGCGATAAGGTCATCCCGAACTCGGCGGCGAAGAGCTTTAAATCAAAAAATTGTCCAACGGATTAAAAAACGACCAACGGTTTTTATTTTCCGTTGGTCGCGCTTCTATCCGTTGGCAACAAGGAACCCTTTGCATGTTGTTTTCAAGCGTGAGTGCAGCACATTTCCGTCTGGCAACCTCTGCCGATCTCGAGACGATTCTCGCCATGATGCGCGCTTATTATGTTTTTGATCGTCTCGAATTCAACGAGCCGCCCGCCCGCCAAGCTTTGCAACAGTTTCTCGATGATCCCACTCTGGGGTGCACCTGGCTGATTCAATCCGGCGAAGAGATTGTCGGCTATGCCGTCCTGTGTTTGGGTTACAGCTTGGAATATCATGGCCGCGATGCTTTTGTCGATGAAATCTATATTCGAGAAGAATTTCGCGGACAAGGCCTGGGCAGGCGCGCGCTGCAATTGCTCGAAGAAAAGTGCCGTGAGCTCGGCGTGCGGGCGCTGCACCTGGAAGTGGAGCGGGAGAACACGAACGCGCAGACGGTATATCGCAAACATGGCTTTGTCGAACATGATCGTTATCTCATGACCAAATGGCTATTGCGATCATTGCAATAGCCAGCGGATTCAAAGCAACACGCGGATGAGATAGTCAAGCTCAGAACAATGATTGCTTCCTCAAAACACCCTGACCTGGTTTTGGCTTCCACGTCACCCTATCGCCGCGAGCTGCTGGCGCGGCTGGGGTTGAAGTTCCTCGCCGTCGCGCCCAAGTTCGATGAAACGCACACCCACGATGGTGATCCGGCGGCATTGGCACTGGCTCTGGCCCGCGGCAAGACCATGAGCGTGGCGGCAGATTTCACCAATGCCATTATAGTCGGCTCGGATCAAGTGGTGTGGTTCGAGGGCCGTGTGCTCGGCAAGCCGGGAACCAAAGAACGCGCGTGGCGCGAATTGCGTGAATTGCGCGGGCGCACGCATGAATTTTATATGGGACTTTTTCTTTTTCACACCGAAAAAAGGGCGGCGCAGGAGTTCGTCGTGAAAGGCTCCGCCAGGCTGCGCACCGATCTCTCTGACCTCGAGCTGCGCCAGTATGTTGAGCTTGACAATCCCGTTGACTGCGCCGGCTCGGCCAAAACCGAGGGCCCGGGCTTGATGTTGTTCGAAAGATTGGATTGTGAGGATTGGACGGCGATTATCGGACTGCCGGTGCTCGCGCTCACCACCGCCTTGCGCGCGTGGAAATTTCCTCTGTTTTGAGACCCTTTGCCTAAACACCTATGATGCCATCAAATTTCATCACCACCCTGCGTTGCGTCGTGTGTGGACGTGATTATCCAGCGAAAGCTATTTATACTTGCCCGGCGTGTGGCGAAGGCGGCATCTTGGACGTACAATACGATTACGCCACGATTGTAACACAACTCACGAGGGATATTCTCACCCAGCGGCAGAGAGAAATTTGGCGCTATCGCGAACTCCTGCCCGTCGATCCGGAAACGGCTCGCCCGCATTTGCAAACCGGTTGGACGCCGATTTACAACGCCCCCGCGCTCGCGCAGGAAATCGGGATAGAAGAAGTTTTTGTGAAAGATGAAGGTCGCAATCCGACCGGCTCATTTAAAGATCGCGCGAGTGCAATTGGCGTGGTAAAAGCCAAGGAATTCGGTTACGAAGAAATAGCTTGTGCTTCCGCCGGTAACGCCGCGGCTTCGATGGCAGGGATGGCCGCCGCCGTTGGCTTGCGCAGTTTTATTTTCGTTCCGGGCCGGACGCCGGAGCCGAAGCTCGCACAACTGCTTGCGTTCGGCGCCACGGTCTTCAAAGTCAACGGCAGCTATGATCAAGCTTACGATCTCTGCATGCAGGCCTGCGCGCAGTTTGGATGGTACAATCGCAACAGCGCCATCAATGCTTATTTGGTGGAAGGCAAGAAAACCGCAGGATTGGAAATCGCAGAACAAATGGCAGACAACGTGCCCGATTGGATTAGTGTGGCTGTCGGTGACGGGTGTACGCTTGCCGGCATCTGGAAGGGTTTGCAGGAAATGCAGCAACTCGGTTTCATTCAGAAACTACCGCGTATGCTCGGTGTGCAGGCGGAGGGTGCGGCACCGTTGGTTTCAGCTTTTAAAGAGCAGCGCGCGCCGGAATTCATTCAGGCGACGACGGTGGCCGACAGCATTTGCGTGGGCCGGCCGCGGAATTGGCGCAAAGCACTGGCCGCTCTTCGTGCTTCGGAGGGTAGGATGATTGCGGTCAGTGATGATGAAATTCTGACCGCGCAGCGATTGCTCGGAGGGAAAGCCGCAGTATTTGCAGAGCCCTCGGGCGCCGCGGCGCTGGCGGGATTGCAAAAGGCAATCGCGTATGGCGAGGTTTCAAAAAGTTCTCGCGCTCTGGCCGTCATTACTGGCAATGGCTTGAAAGATGTGCAGTCGGCGTTGCGCGCAACGGGCAAAGCTCATGCTATTGATGCCAATCTTGAAAGCTTATTGAAAGTCGTAACAGAAAAGGCTTGCGGATAGAAACAACCCAACAGATTAAAACACCTCCTCTAATTGTATATTGTTACCCTAGAAGCTATACCCTCCACCATGTCATTCTGAAAGAATCCCGAAAGGGCCTTGCGGCTTGGTAAAAATGACCGCTGTGCTTATGCTTAACTGGATTCCGTCCGAATGACATCATGAAGTGCTAATAAGAACTAAGTACAAGATTTCACAATTACGATGAGGTAAAAGAGAACACAAGAATTCACATCGATAGCAATTGCATTATGAAACATACATCACAAAATTCATGAGATACTGCGCACTGTCGTAGAACCCTTTGAAGGCCTGACTACAATGCCATCCACAGCAAAACGAGGCCACAGAATCTCAACCGCGAAGCGGTGACATGATTATAGACGACGGCAGCAAACATTCCCGAACCCCGAAGGG